>NZ_JBLFEO010000019.1:0-99038 GCF_047345505.1 Maribacter aquimarinus
ACTGCTATACCAAGTGGGAGAGTAGGTAGCCGCCTTTTTTCGGGGTCCCCTTTTGCAATCGCAAAAGGGGACCCTTTTTTTATGGGAAAACCCCAAATGGCAGACCCATGGACAGCTTTGTCCAATGACCACTATGGGCACTGCCTCCATTTTATGGAAACCAAGGGGGGCGAGCATTGATCCATTATGCTTCAAAAGTGCCATAAATGGATTCATTATTGGGAAAATCATCGAGAGGAACCCTGTTCTTTATAGAACGATGCGGGGATGGCAGTACTTTGTTTACCATCAGCCTAGGACGTACAACAGACTGCAATAGAATGGGTTGGGTCAAGGGAGCGTGGGCAAAATGTCTGCAACCAGACCCCGAGGATGACCCCAAATGCGTTCAGCATCGGTATCTCCAAAACCGCTAAATATTTTCGACCAAACTGCAAGCCCAGCGAAAGCAGTTTTTGCAGGAAGATTTCGCTCCAGGTGAAGACTGGTGGGGCAACCGTACCCAGATGTGGAATTGACATGGGGTTCCCCAGTAAAGACGTTTTAAATCAGTTTTTAAAAAGGGCCTCATGGTAGTAATCGGTTTCCAGATAGGCATTTTTCAGTTCCCTAAAATAGGCGGTTAGGGCTTCGCGATCGGGCGCTTCTGGTGCCAGGCTATCGTATTCCCCATCATGATAGACCTCAATGGCCACATACCAATTTCCTTTCCGGGTTTCGTAAGTGCTCTCTAGCAAGGTCGGTAAATTGGCATTGGCCAGGGCAGCATCTACCGCTAGGGGCACTAAATTCACGGTCTTGTCCGGGATGTTCACCTCATAAAAAGAAAAGAAGTAGGTCTTGCCGTTCAGTCTAAAAGGAACATCATCATGGACCTTTTGATGCTTTAGGTTAAACTTGATGTTCACGAATTTGTAAAACTCATTGGCCGGCTTGGGGTCCGGAAAAATAAACATGTTCCTGGTGGGCAGGCTTCTTTTGAATTTCTTGCCTTCCTTAAGCGAATAATCCTTGATATTGGGGGCTATCCTCACGGGAATGCATGAGTGTAAGCTTAAAAACAAACCCAGAAAGACTAGTATATGTCGCATAAGGCCATGGGAAAAAGAATAATGTTTAGATTTCAAAAATCATACCACGCACGTTATAGGGGTGCTGCGTTCACGCTTTTGTACCCTTGGCTGGAGGGTTGTGTCCACAGGAGGGACATATGTTCAAATTTCGAAATAAAAAAAGGTCGGTTTTACACCGACCTTTTCTGTTCATGGCCTATAACTATGCACCTAATGCCAAAGTTGTAGGGGTGTTATGCCCTGGGCAAATCGCCCTCGCCCTTGGTGGGTAGATGCGATTGTCCCATAAGGTAGGCATCTACGTGGTGGGCAGCTTCCCTACCTTCGGAAATGGCCCATACGATCAAGGACTGTCCCCGTCTTTGGTCTCCCGCCGCAAAGACGCCGGGTACATTCGTCATGTAGTTGTCTTCGGACGCCTTTATGTTGGTTCTCTGGTCCATGATCAATCCAAATTGCTCGGCCAGGGTGGTTTCGGAACCGGTAAAACCAAGGGCCAACAGGGCAAGTTCGCACTTCCATTCCTTTTCCGTTCCCGGTACCTCCTTAAGCTGGGGGCGTTTTCCCGGGCTGCTGACCCACTCCACTTCAGCCGTGACCAGACCCTTTAGGTTTCCCGATTCGTCCGCTATGAAACGTTTGGTGGAAATGCTGAAAAAGCGTTCCGCGCCTTCCTCGTGCGAAGAGCTTGTTCTGAGGCGCATGGGCCAAAACGGCCACGGCTGGTCTTCGGGTCTATCTGTGGTGGCCATCGGCATGATCTCAAAATTGGTCACCGAGTTGGCCCCCTGTCTTATGGAGGTGCCAATGCAGTCGGAGCCGGTATCGCCCCCGCCGATAACGATGACGTCTTTGCCCTTGGCCAGGATCTCTTCGCCCAAATCGGTAATGCCGTCCACCCTTTTGTTGCTTTGCGGGAGAAAATCCATGGCCTGTACCACACCTTTTAAGTGGGCCCCTTCAATGGGGAGGCCCCTGCGCACCGTGGCGCCCCCACTGAGCACCACAGCATCGTGTTCTTCTTGTAACTGGGCCGCGGTGATGTCCTGGCCCACATGCACCCCACAGCGAAAAATAATCCCTTCTTCTTCCAATATGGCCAGCCTTCGGTCAATGACGTGTTTTTCCATCTTAAAGTCCGGAATCCCGTAGCGTAAAAGTCCGCCGGGTTTGGCATCGCGCTCAAAGACCGTGACCAAATGTCCGGCCCGATTCAATTGTTGTGCGGCGGCCAGGCCAGCCGGACCCGATCCCACAACGGCCACTCGCTTGCCGCTGCGCTCCGTGGGCGGTTCTGCGCGGATCCATCCTTTTTTAAAGGCGGTCTCTGCAATGTTCTTTTCTATGTTCTCAATGGAAACTGGGTCTTCGTTGATGCCCAAAACGCAGGCTTCCTCACAGGGCGCGGGACAGAGCCGGCCCGTAAATTCCGGAAAATTATTGGTGGCGTGCAGTATCTCGCTCGCCTTGTCCCATTTGCCCTTGTACACGGCGTCGTTAAAATCCGGAATCAGGTTGCCCAAGGGACAACCACTGTGGCAAAACGGGATGCCACAGTCCATGCATCTTGCCCCTTGCTCCTTCAGTTCCTTTTCGGGCATGGGAACTGTAAATTCCTTATAATGCTTTACGCGCTCCTTTGGAGGCACATAACTTTCGACCTTTCTATCGAATTCCAAAAATCCTGTTGTCTTTCCCATTTTTCGATTTATATGGTTTGTAATTTTTCTTTTTCCAAACGAATGAGTGCCCTTCTGTATTCTTCCGGAAGTACCTTTATGAACTTGGGCAGCTCCTGCTCCCAGTTTTCCAACAAGCGTTGTGCAAGGGGGCTCAACGTGGCATTGTAGTGGCTTTCAATGAGGCCTTTCAATTGGGTCACGTCCTTGTCTTCCGTAACGGCCAACAGGTTAAGGCCCTCTCCCTTACAGCGTTTGCCAAAGGTTTTTTTATGGTCATAGATGTAGGCCACGCCCCCACTCATACCGGCGCCAAAGTTGCGGCCCACCTCGCCCAATATCACGGCCACGCCGCCGGTCATGTATTCACATCCGTGGTCCCCTATGCCCTCAACAACGGCCTTGGCCCCTGAATTGCGCACACAAAACCGTTCGCCCGCTTTACCGTTAATGTAAGCGCGGCCGGCGGTGGCCCCGTACAGGGTGACATTCCCCGTGATAACGTTTTCTTCGGGAACAATGGTGGAGCCGTCCGGTACCTTTACCACCAATTTAGCCCCGGAAAGGCCCTTGCCCAAATAATCGTTGGTGTTGCCGTTTACCGTCATGGTAAGCCCACGGGTGGCGAAAGCACCAAAACTTTGGCCGGCGCTTCCCGTAAAGTTCAACTTAAGGGTGTTGATCGGTAGCCCTTGTGCCCCGTAGATCTTGGAGATCTCATTGCTCACAATGGCACCCACGGCACGGTCCGTGTTCTTGATCGGGAAATCCAAGCTCAGTTTTTCCTTACGGAAGAGGGACGGATTGGCCTTGGCAATGATATCAAATTCAATGGATTTGTCAATGTCGTGCCGCTGTTTCGCGGTGTTGTAAAATTTGGTTCCGGCGGGGACCTCCACCTTGTGCAGTATGGGGGTCAGGTCAATGCCCGCGGCCTTGTAGTGCTCAATGGCCTTCTTGCGGTCCAGTTTTTGTACCTGGCCCACCATTTCGTTCACTGTTCTAAAGCCCAGTTGTGCCATGATCTCGCGGAGCTCCTGGGCCACGAAATACATGTAGTTTACCACGTGTTCCGGTTTTCCCTTGAATTTTTTGCGGAGCTCGGGGTTTTGGGTGGCAATGCCCACCGGGCAGGTGTTCAAGTGGCATACGCGCATCATGATGCAGCCGGAGGCCACCAGGGGGGCCGTGGCAAAACCAAACTCCTCTGCGCCCAGGAGACAGGCCACGGCCACGTCCCTCCCGGTTTTTAACTGTCCGTCGCATTCCAGGACAATGCGGTTCCGCAGGTCGTTCATGACCAAGGTCTGTTGGGCCTCGGCGATGCCCAGTTCCCAGGGCAGGCCGGCATGCTTCAGCGAGGTCAGGGGAGAGGCCCCGGTTCCGCCATCGCTACCGGAGATGAGCACCACATCTGCCTTGGCCTTGGAAACCCCAGCGGCCACGGTGCCCACGCCCACTTCGGACACCAATTTTACATTGATCCGCGCCTCACGGTTGGCCGATTTTAAATCATAGATCAATTGCGAAAGGTCCTCTATGGAGTAAATGTCATGGTGGGGCGGTGGCGAGATCAGCCCCACATAGGGGGTTGAATTTCGGGTTTTGGCAATGGCGGGGTTCACCTTGGGGCCGGGCAATTGACCGCCCTCGCCCGGTTTGGCCCCTTGGGCCATTTTTATCTGTATTTCTTGGGCATTGCTCAGGTAATGGGAGGTAACCCCAAAGCGGCCAGAGGCCACTTGCTTTATGGCGCTGTTGCGCCAGTCTCCCGAGGCGTTCTTGTAAAAACGTTCTTCATCTTCGCCGCCCTCACCGGAGTTGCTCTTGCCGCCAATGCGGTTCATGGCAATGGCCAGGTTCTCGTGGGCTTCCTTACTGATGGAACCATAGGACATGGCACCTGTTTTAAAACGCTTTACTATTTCTGTCCATGGTTCCACTTCATCCAAGGGAATGGGATCGTAATTGGAAAATTCAAACAGCCCCCGTATGGTCATCAGGTTTTTGGATTGCTCGTTCACCATGGCGGCAAACTCCTTATAGGTGTCGCCTTCATTTCCCCTTACGGCTTTTTGTAATTTGGCCACGGAGAGGGGGTTGAACATGTGCTTTTCCCCATCCCGGCGCCAACGGTACTCACCCCCTATTTCCAGGTCCAGCCCGGCGGCCACCTCTTTTTCGGCGTATGCTTTTTGGTGCCTTTTGGCTATTTCCTTTTCGATCTCATAGAGACCTATGCCTTGGATGCGGGTGGGGGTATTGGGGAAATACTTTTCCACTACCTTGGTGTTTATGCCAATGCACTCAAAGAGTTGTGAGCCGCGGTAAGAGTTTAGCGTAGAGATGCCGATCTTGTTCATCACCTTTAAGATGCCCTTGCCTATGGCCTTGTTGTAATTCTTTATGGCCTCATCAAAGGTGAACTCGGTAATGTCCAGTTCGTCAATTTGTTCCCCAATGATCTCGTTCACCAAATAGGGGTTCACGGCACTGGCCCCGAAGCCGAACAATAGGGCAAAATGATGTACCTCCCTAGGTTCTGCAGATTCCACGATGATGCTGGCCTTGGAGCGCTTGCCCAGTTTCTGCAGTCCGCTGTTCACAAAGGAACAGGCCAGCAAGGCCGGAATGGGGGCGTTCTCCGCATCTACATTGCGATCGGACAGGATAATGATGTTGGTGCCCTGGTCCACCACTTTGGAGGCTGTCCGGAGAATGCCCTCCAAGGCATCTTCCAAGCCATTGTGCCCCCTCTTTATGTCATACAGGGTGGGAATGGAAACCACTTTATAGTCCGGGCTGGCATCATAGTTCTTGATCTTGTCCAGGTCTTCCTTGGAGATGACCGGGTTCTGGATCTTCAATTTGCGGCAATGCAGCTCAGAGAATTCAAAAATGTTCCGGTCGCTGCCCAGGGTAAGGCTTATATCCGTAATGAGCTCTTCCCTGATGCCGTCCAAGGGCGGGTTGGTCACCTGGGCAAAGAGTTGCTTAAAGTAATTGTAAATGAGCTGTGGCCTTTCTGATAGTACGGCTATGGGGGTATCTGCCCCCATGGACCCAATGGGCTCCTTGGCCGTTTTTCCCATGGGCAATATTATGGTGTTGATGTCCTCCAAGGTGTAGCCAAAAACGGCCTTGCGCTTGTCCAAGGGCGCCTCTCCCAAAAACAGGGGACAGTCGTTGTAGGGAATGTCCTTGAGGTGCACCAAGTTGTTGTCCAGCCACTTTTTGTAGGGGTGTTTATGGGCTATGGCCTCTTTGATCTCCTCATCGTTCACAATACGGCCTTCCTCCATGTTCACCAAGAACATCTTCCCAGGTTCCAGACGGCCGTGCAGTTCCACATTGTCGGGAGCTATCTCCACCACGCCCGTTTCCGAGGACATGACCACGTAATCATCTTTGGTTACCGTATATCGGGAGGGGCGCAGCCCATTGCGGTCCAAAACCGCCCCGATGTAGTTGCCGTCCGTGAATGGGATGCTGGCGGGACCGTCCCAAGGTTCCATCATGCAGGAATGGTATTCGTAAAAGGCTTTTTTGGCCTCGGACATTTCCTCGTTCTTCTCCCAAGCCTCGGGGACAAGGATCATCATGACCTCGGGCAGGGAACGCCCCGTCATCAACAAAAGTTCCACCACCATGTCCATTGTGGCCGAATCCGATTTTCCCGGCAGAACAATGGGTAAGATGTTCTTTATCTCTTCCCCGAACATATCGCTCTCCAAAAGCTCTTCCCTGGAGTACATCCTGCTCACGTTGCCGCGCAAGGTGTTGATCTCCCCGTTGTGGCACATGTACCGGAACGGTTGGGCCAAATCCCAGGTGGGGAAGGTATTGGTGGAAAAACGTTGGTGCACCAAGGCCAAACGGGTAACCACCCTCGAGTCTAACAGATCGGTATAGTAAAGACTGATGTCATGGGGCATGAGCAGCCCCTTGAAAATAATGATCTTGGTGCTTAGGCTGGGCACGTAGAAGTATTTGCTCTCGGAAAGTTTGGAGTTGATCAGCGCGTGCTCCGTTACCTTTCTGGCAATGAACAGTTTCAGGTTGAATTCAAAATCAGTTTGTTCGGCATTGGCCTTGCCCACAAAAAGTTGTTTTATAAAGGGCTCCGTTTCCACGGCGATCCTTCCGGGAATGGAGGGGTTCACCTTCACGTCCCTCCAGCCCAGTAACTGTAGTCCTTGTTTTTTTATGTTGTCCTCAAAGACAGCGATACAGTGGTTTCTTTGGTTCTCTTTTTTGGGAAAGAACACGTTGGCCACGGCGTAGGCGCCCGGTTCGGGGAGTTCAAAAGTACATTCTTCCTTGAAAAAATCATGGGGTATGTCTATGAGGATGCCGGCACCGTCGCCGGTTTTCCCATCGGCGCTCACCGCTCCGCGGTGCTCCAACCTGTCCAAGATCTCCAGGGCCTTGTGGATGATGTCGTTGGATTTTCTTCCTTTAAGGCTACAAATAAAGCCCGCACCGCAATTGTCATGTTCAAATTCGGGCAGGTACAGTCCTTGTTTTATCAAGCTCATATTTTATGGGATTTTCTCAAAAATAGCCTTTTTGTTGACTTTTTATTAACAAATTGACTAAAAAGGAATAAAAAATACATCAATATCAATATAAAGAAGGATATAATTGATATTCTTATTTTGATGTACGTCAATTTAAGGGTATCACAAAAGACCCTTGGCAGGTTGTTTTTAAGAGGGGCTATGGAGGGGTTGTCCGGGTTTAAACTCGATTTTATAGGCAAATTACCCAATAAAAAAAGGGGTATAGCTTTTAAATTATGAATATTTTAAGAATAAACCTTATGCAGTTGGTGGGTATAGTGTCCCTTATTTTAAAATACTCCTTGAAATCACAATTTTCTGTATTTCCGAGGTGCCCTCATATATTTGGGTGATTTTGGCATCGCGCATCAATCGTTCCACGTGGTAGTCCTTTACAAAACCGTTGCCGCCGTGTATCTGAACGGCTTCCACGGTGGTGTCCATCGCTACTTGGGAGGCATAGAGTTTGGCCATGGCGCCGGAAAGGTCGTAGTTGTGGCCATTGTCCTTGTCCCAAGCCGCCTTGAGCACCAGGTGCCGGGCCGCCGCTATTTGGGTGTGCATGTCCGCCAGTTTAAAGGCAATGGCCTGGTGGTTGGCTATTTCCGTGCCAAAGGCCTTGCGCTCCTTGGAATATTTTAAGGCCAGCTCGTAGGCGCCCGAGGCAATGCCAAGGGCCTGTGCCGCAATGCCAATGCGGCCCCCGGCCAAGGTCTTCATCGCAAATTTGAAACCAAAGCCATCTTCCCCGATCCTATTTTCCTTGGGCACTTTTACATCGTTGAAGATCAGGGAGTGGGTATCGCTCCCCCTGATGCCCAATTTGTTCTCCTTGGGCCCGATCTCAAATCCTTCCGCTCCCTTTTCCACGATCAGGGCGTTGATGCCCTTGTGTTTTTTTTCTTTGTCCGTTTGGGCAATGACCAAGTACACGTCCGCGCTGCTGCCGTTGGTGATCCAGTTTTTGGTGCCGTTAAGGATGTAATGGTCCCCTTTGTCCAGTGCCGTGGTTTTTTGTGAGGTGGCGTCACTCCCCGCCTCGGGCTCGGACAGGCAAAAGGCCCCAATGATCTCCCCGCTGGCCAAACGGTGAAGGTACTTTTCCTTCTGGGCTTGCGTGCCATAGGTTTCCAGGCCCCAGCAGACCAGGGAATTGTTCACCGAAACAATGACCGATGCCGATGCGTCTATCTTGGACAGTTCTTCCATCACCAGCACGTAGGAAATGGTGTCCAGGCCACTGCCGCCATATTCCGGGGCCACCATCATTCCCATAAAGCCCAGTTCGCCCATTTTCTTCACTTCGGCCTCTGGGAAGCGTTGTTCCTCGTCCCGTTCCACCACGCCTGGCAAAAGGTCGTTTTGTGCAAAATCCCTTGCGGCTTCCTGGATGAGCAGATGCTCCTCGGTCAATTTAAAATCCATCTTGATCTGTTTGGTACGTAGTTCAAAGATACGGCGATTTCAAGAAAATAGTACTATCATCGCTTATGGGCCTTAGGGCATTTTAGTGATGGGGGTGGGACTTCTGTCCGTCTTTTTTTAAACCTAGATGAAGCCATGGAAATTCCACGCCTGAAAGGAACGGGCAGGCATTGCGGCTGCAAATCCTTGCAAAAACGATCGTTGCACTGTCTTTTGCCCACGCACCGTAACGCTGGCCATTCGCCCGTATCGAAGGGCACGTTCGGGCGGGTGCCTAAATCGCAAAAGTCCTGATCTTATTGGTCCCGGGTACTCGGGACAGACCTTTATGACGAAAGTCAGTGCACCATCTGGGTTAGAAGTTCGGGCACCTTGGCAGGGCCAGCTGGTGCCGTAGTGCTACCGATGGGATATGGCCCTGGGCACGGACTGCTGCCTTGCAAGCCCTTTTTTGCGTTGTTGGTTCTGTTGCCCTGCCAGTATCGGATGCGGGAGCATAAGGCAATCCGTGTTTTCTGTTGGTTTGGGCCTGCGTCCCGGAATTGCCGGGAATTTGGTACCAACCAGCCCCATATTTTTAAAAGGGTTCCACCATGTTATCTGTGGGTAAGAATTATTGATGTACAATTTGACTTGGGACGGGAAGGCCTGAGACGTAGGATTTTGCATTGGTGGTTCCATAAATTATTGCGACTCATTTTATGGATGTTTGTGATCGGACCTATTTTTTGGTTTTACGTCCCACGTCCTAGGGTCCTAAGTCTGGCCCGTACCATTTTGTTTCCACAACATTCGTGGTAGAACCTTTAAAAGAAGTTCATGGCTTTGTTTAAAATCCTATTTTTGTTCCATTATTGGACTTTTGCCAAATAGCTGTGCCCAATGGCCTGACCCGCGGCGGGCGGGAATGGGCCCGAGACAAGGGCGGTAAGGGCAACGCAGCGCGCCGTTCCTTATTTTATGGGGTTGGATAATTTTATTCGTTAAATGCCGTTATTAAGGCAAAATTGATAATTACATACTATATGTTGTTCATTCAGGATTTGGCACAGGATTCCGCGGCCGAAGAGATACTATCGGAAGAAAAAACCTTATCGGTCATAGACCTTATCTTTAACGGTGGTACGGGCAGTGTGGTGATCATTACCGTGCTTTTTGTGATGTTGGGCGTGGCGCTCTACATTTATTTTGAGCGCTTGCTGGCCGTGAACGCCGCCTCTAAAATAGACAAGAACTTCATGAACCAGATCCGCGACCAGGTTACCTCTGGCAAACTGGAGGCGGCAAAGCTGCTCTGCGCGCAGACAGATTCTCCCGTGGCCAGGCTCACCGAAAAGGGCATTAGCAGAATAGGCAAGCCCTTGGACGACATAAACACCGCCATTGAGAATGCCGGTACTTTGGAGGTGTACAAGCTGGAGAAGAACGTGAGCATTTTGGCCACGGTGGCCGGTGCCGCGCCCATGATCGGCTTTCTGGGCACGGTGATCGGTATGATCTTGGCCTTTCATGAAATGGCCAGCAGCGGCGGCCAAGCCGAAATGGGCTCTTTGGCCTCGGGCATCTACACGGCCATGACCACTACGGTCGCGGGCCTTATTGTGGGCATCATTGCCTACATTGGCTACAACCATTTGGTGAACAGGACGGACAAGGTGGTGCACAAGATGGAGGCCAATGCCGTGGAGTTTCTGGACCTGCTCAACGAACCTCTTTAAACGCGCCAGATGAAATTAAAAGGAAGAAACAAAGTAAGTCCGGACTTTAGCATGTCGTCCATGACGGACATTGTCTTTTTATTGCTCATTTTTTTCATGCTCACGGCCAATTCGCCCAATGCCCTGGACCTCTTGTTGCCAAAGGCCAAGGGGAAGAGCACCAATACCCAGAACGTATCGGTGAGCATTGACCGGAATTTGCAGTACTTTGTGAACAATGAGCGCATTAACGGAGAATACATTGAAATTGAACTGAAAAAAGCACTGGAAGGTCAAGATAAACCAACCATTATCCTAAGGGCAGAAGAGAACGTGGCCATAAAAGAGGCCGTTAACGTGATGGACATTGCCAACAGGAACAATTATAAGGTCATCTTGGCGGTGCGGCCCAACTAATGGCACTACTGGACACTGAACATAAGAAGAAATCCTTTACCCTCACCACCTTGCTCCTGAGCATCCTGTTGTTGGTCATGTTCTACATTGGCCTTACCTATATGGACCCGCCCATAGAGAACGGCATCACCATTAATTTTGGCACCACGGAGTTTGGATCCGGTAGGGTGCAGCCCAAGGAAAAAATACGTGCGGAACCTGTTGACGAGCCCATGGTGGAACCCTCCAAACAAGAAGAGGTCGTGGTTCCGGTGGAAGAAAGTCCTACCGAAGAAACCCCACAGCAGCCTGCCGAAACATCGGAAAAAGTACTGACACAGGACAGTGAGGAATCCATCCGGATAAAGCAACAACAAGAGCGCCAGCGCAAGGAAGCCCTGGCACAACAACGGGCCCGTGAGGCCGCGGAAGCCAAAAAAGCTGCGGAACTTGCGGCCAAAGAGCAGGCAAGAAAGGAGCAAGAAGCCAAAAGGAAGCGCCTGGACGCGATGATGGGAGGCCTCAACAAGTCAGACGGTACCGCCAGTGGCAGTGAGGGCGATGACGCCCTGAGCGGCGACAAGGGCGATCCCGCCGGAGACCCTTACGCCAACAGTTACTACGGCGCACCGGGTTCTGGAACAGGAACTGGCGGAGACGGCCTTAAGAACAGGTACTTTATCGGCGCGGAAAAAGTGCTCCAAGAATGCAATGAAAGTGGTACGGTAGTGGTCAAGATCGTGGTGGATCGCAACGGAAAGGTGATCCGTGCCGAGCCCGGAGAGAGGGGCACCACCAACAAGCACCCCTGTCTCTTGGAACCGGCCAGGAAGACCGCCATGCTGCATCGATGGAAACCAGATCCAGAGGCGCCCAGCCAACAAACAGGATTTGTGGTGGTGAACTTTAAGTTGGGAGAGTGACCTACGAGCAGACCCTGCAATGGATGTTTGGGCAGTTGCCCATGTACCAACGGGAAGGTAAAAGGGCGTACAACGCCAAAATGGATGGGATAAAGCACTTTGCCCAACACCTTGGCCATCCTGAGACCGGGTTCAAGAGCATACACGTGGCGGGCACCAACGGTAAAGGGTCCAGCAGCCATATGTTGGCCTCCATACTGCAAGAGGCCGGTTACCGGGTGGGCCTTTACACTTCCCCTCACTTAAAAGACTTCAGGGAGCGCATACGCATCAATGGCAACAAAGTGCCGGAAGCCTTTGTGTGCCGGTTCATATTCGAAAACAAAACATTTTTGGAGGCGCACCAACTTTCTTTTTTTGAAATGACGGTGGGCATGGCCTTTTCTTACTTTGCCGTGGAACAAGTGGATGTGGCCGTGGTTGAAGTGGGTTTGGGCGGAAGGTTGGATTCCACCAACATCATTTCCCCGGAGGTATCGCTCATAACCAATATTGGGTACGACCATATGGACATGCTGGGCAATACCCTGCCCGAGATCGCTTTTGAAAAGGCCGGAATCATAAAGCCCGGGGTGCCCGTGGTGATAAGCCAGCGCCAAGAAGAGACGACACCGGTGTTTGAGCGGGTAGCCAAGGAGCGTGGTAGCCCTCTTTTTTTTGCTGATGGATTGAAGCTCACAAATTATCCCAGTTCGCTCTTGGGCCACTACCAAAAAAGAAACAGTCTTGGGGTCTTGGCGGTGCTGGATAAGCTGCCCCAGTTTCCGGTAAGCGAAGAAGACAAGAAGCGCGGCTTGCTAAGGGTTCAGGAAAACACCGGTCTGTTGGGCAGGTGGCAAGTGCTCGGGCAGCGCCCCTTGACCATTTGCGATACTGCGCACAACAGGGATGGCCTGGCCTTGGTGGTGAAACAAGTACAACAACAAAGGTACCAACACTTGCACGTGGTGCTGGGCGTGGTCCGTGATAAGGACTTGGCACCCCTGCTGGCCCTGTTGCCACAAGAGGCCCGCTATTATTTTTGCAGCCCTGCCGTGCCCCGTGGAAAACCAGCGGAGGCATTGGCGGAGGCCGCGGGGCAGTTTGGGCTGTTGGGGCACATATACGCCTCGGTCCATGAGGCTTATGAAGCAGCCCAAAAGGCGGCCGCAACCAATGACCTGGTGTTTGTTGGGGGCAGTACTTTTACGGTTGCGGAGGTGGTGTAAATTTTATCATTTTTTCTTTTGGGCTTTATAAAACTATTCTATATTTGCACTCCTTTTGGGGCTCTTAGCTCAGTTGGTTCAGAGCACCTGCCTTACAAGCAGGGGGTCACTGGTTCGAATCCAGTAGGGCCCACAGGACAAGAAGGCTTTCCGTTCGTGAAAGCCTTTTTTTATGGTTTGTTTTGATGTTCCCTTAAGCGTGCCCGCCCAGCTTGTCGCCTTCTTCCTTTGGCATACGGACAACGCTTCAAGGACAGTAAAACCTTCCCCGTCCCCGGGGTGTGCGCTCGGTTTTTTCTAGCTGAAAAGCGGGCGCGGGACAATTGGCGGGGGAATGAAATAATGGTTATATTTGACCCCTCAAAGGGATATTAGCTCAGTTGGTTTAGAGCGCTGCCTTGACAGGGCAGAGGTCACTGGTTCGAATCCAGTATGTCCCACTCCTTTCTTTTTCAAAGAAGTTCCAAAATACGTTCCAGGGCCATCCCGCGGGACCCCTTGATCAATATCTGGGCATCTTTGGGCAGTGGATTGGCCTTTAGAAACACTTCCAGCTCCCCGAAGGTGGCAAACTGGAGGTAGTCGGTTTCCACTTCCTTGAAATGGCTTCCCACCAAGTACACTTGCCCAAAGCCCAAGGACTTCGCCAGGTTGGTGATATGGGTATGTTCCTCTTTGGCATAGTCGCCCATTTCAAACATATCACCCAAAAACACCACTTTTTTATCCAAAGGTCCCTTGGCAAAATGTTCCAAGGCCACTTGCATGCTGGATGGGTTGGCATTGTAAGCGTCCAGCACGATGCTCTTCCCGTTCTTTGTCAACAGCTGGGAGCGGTTGTTCTCTGGGACATAGCTTTCCAGGGCAAGGGCAATATCGGGCATGGGGACATTGAAGTACTTCCCCATGATAACGGCGGCGCAACAATTGGGGAAGTTGTAGGCGCCAATGAGCTGGGTGTTCATCTCGGTGCCTTCCGCGGAAAGGGTCAGGAAGGGTTCCGTGCGCAACAGTTGTATTTTAAAATGGAGATGGTTTTCCTGGCTAAACCCATACTTTTCCACGTAGTTCCGTAATTTTTCCGCTTGAATGGGGTCATCTGCATTGAAGAAGATCTTTTTACCGTGTGCCATGAGATGATCGTACATTTCGCTCTTGCCCTTGATCACCCCTTGCACCCCGCCAAAACCTTCCAGGTGGGCTTTGCCGTAGTTGGTGATGTAGCCAAAATCGGGCTCGGCAATGGAGCATAGAAAGGCAATTTCCCTTTGGTGGTTGGCCCCCATTTCAATCACCGCCAGTTCAGTCTCTGCCGTAATTTCCAAAAGGGTCAGGGCCACGCCTATGTGGTTGTTCAGGTTTCCCTTGGTGGCAATGGTGTTGTACTTTTTGGACAAGACCCGGTGTATGAGCTCTTTGGTGGTGGTTTTGCCGTTGCTCCCCGTTAAGGCAAGGATACGGGCCTTGCAGTGGTGCCTGTGGTAATGGGCCAATTGCTGTAGGCTCTCAAGGGCATTGTCCATCAAAACAAAACGGGCATCGTCCTTTTCTTGCGGCTCGTCCACCACGGCAAGGCTGGCCCCTTTTTCCAAGGCCTCCAGGGCATAGTGGTTGCCATTGAAGTTGTCTCCCTTCAGGGCAAAGAAAAGGGCTCCTTTTTTTAGGGTTCGGGTATCCGTGCCAACGCTTCCACATTTAAGGAAGGCTTGGTGCAGCTGGTCTATTTTCATAGGGTCCAAGATAAAAAAAAGCCCTTAATAAAAAGGGCTTTTAAACTTGCGAAATGTGTTGTGGTTTACTTGGCTTTCTTGCCGCGAACCGTTTTGTTCTTTGATTTGGACTTTGATCCCACCCTGGACATGGCGCATCTAAAGCCAATGTAGTCCGTGGCCATGTACTGGGGCAAGTACCTGCGCTGTGCAGGATCCAGCCAGTAGGCGCGATCTCTCCAAGACCCTCCTTTGTACACCCTTACCTCATCGTTGATCAAGGACGTTCTGGAGTTGCTCTTGTCATACTCCCTAATGATATTGCCCTCCTCATCATAGGCCACTTTGTGCTGTGGTGCGTTGTACATGTTGTTCTTGTCACTGTCTTCTTCCTCATCGCTGAAACGATCAAAGAATCTGGAGGAACCGGCGTCACCATCTCTGTAGCCCCTGTTGTCACTGGTGGAGAAGTTGGGCCTTAGGTAGGTCTCTTCTTCGCCCACTGGCGCCATCTTTATTTCTCCCGGCAGGTTTACCGCCACCACCTTTCCGTTGGGAAGGGTATCATAGACAATGGCATCTTCCAAGATTTCAACTTTTCCATCTTCCCCTATGGCCGTCTTCATATAGACGTTGCCGCGGTAGTAGTTAAAGTCACTGATCTCATCGTCCACAATGGGTCGGTAAACATCGGCTACCCATTCGGCCACGTTTCCGGCCATATCGTAGAGGCCAAAATCGTTGGGTTTGTAGGACATGACCTCTGCGGTAATGTCCGCGCCATCGTCGGACCATCCGGCAATGCCGCCATAGTCTCCTTTTCCTTGCTTAAAGTTGGCCAATTGATCTCCTCGTCCAACCCGCTGTCCACTTCGGGTGTAATCGCCTTCCCAAGGGTATTTTTTTCTACCGCGGTAGTTGTTGTACTCACGTTGGCCCACTTGTGCCTGTGCGGCGTATTCCCATTCGGTCTCGGTGGGCAATCTATATTCTGGAGATATGATGCCGCTGCTCCTTTTGGCAAACGCAGGTATGCTGTCCTGTTTCTTTTTGCCCTGTAAGGAATCTATCTGGCCGTTGTACACGGCTTCTGGCCTGTTAAGGTATGTTTCTGTGCTAAACGTGCCTTGGACCTCACCGGTGGCCGCTTGGTATTTGGCATCTTCCGCAAGATAGCCCTCGCGCTCCAGCATGGCCTCGTTTACCCTGTCCGTGCGCCATTCGGCAAATTGTGTGGCCTGGATCCAGTTTACGCCCACTACGGGATATTCGGCGTAGGCAGGATGCCTCAGGTAGTTGTTGGTCATGGTCTCGTTAAAGCCCAATCGGTTTCTCCACACCAGGGTGTCTGGCAGTGCGCCCTTGTAAATGTTGGCATATTTGGGGTTTTCCGGAGGATATACCGTTTTCAGATAATCCAGGTACTCCAAGTACATGATGTTGGTCACCTCGGTCTCATCCATATAAAAGGACTGTACATGCTGTGAGGTCGGGGTGTTGTTCCAATCGTGCATGACATCATCCTGGACCTTTCCCTTGGTAAAGGTTCCGCCCTCGATAAAGACCAGGCCCGGAGCGGTTTCCTGCTCCTTGAAATCAGTATTGTACTGGAAGCCGCCCTCCTTGGCGTTGATGTTCCAGCCGGTGGCTCGGGAAACGTTTTTGGAAGAGGTGGATTTGGAGCAACTGTTCAATGAAAAACCTCCTGCAATGACGACTCCGGAGAGTACGATTTTAATAAACTGTTTCTTCATAGTTAGAACTTCAATTCTATCCTGCGGGTGAACTCTGCGCATACCCTTGGTTTAGGATGTAGGTTTTAATTGTGTTATGCTTGGCGCATTCGATCATTAAAACGGGCTTTTTGGGTAATTATTTTACGGATGGAAACTATTTTTACTTTTTAGGGGAGGGCATCGTTGAAATTGTCCCGGCGCTTAACCGCAGGGGTGTCTCTTGACTTCGGGGTGCCTTGTGGCGTCCTTTTCCCTCCCACTTGCCTCGTTTGGCCCTTCGCTGGGACAAAGGCCGGTAGCCTTTGTTTTTTAACTGTGCGCGAGCCGTACCGCCAAAATAAAAATGAACGGGGCGTACAAGATAATGGTGAAATGGGCGTTAAGATGTTAAAGTTGGCCGCCAAAGATGTCGATGAACTGGGTCAACTCCAAACATTTTATGTAAGAACATGAAAAAATTTTGCCTGATTACCCTGTTGCTCTACATAGCGGTCGGCAGGGCCCAAGAGGACCAAAGGGTCATTACCACGGCGGTGCCCTTCTTGACCATAGCCGCGGACGCCCGATCGGCCGGTATGGGCGATATTGGCGTGGCCACTTCCACGGATGCCTTTTCCCAACAGTGGAACCCCGCCAAGTTTGCCTTCGCCGATCGCAAAATGGGCATTGGGCTCAGCTACACGCCCTACTTGGAAAGCATTATTACCGATATCTCCTTGTTAAACGCCAGTTTTTACAGTAAAATAGACGATCAGAGCGCATTTGCGGTTGGCCTGCGCTACTTTACCCTGGGCGAGATAGAGCTGCGGCAGTTTGCCAATGACCCCGGCACGGTGGCCAAGCCAAATGAGTTGGCCCTGGACGGGTCTTATTCCTTGAAGCTGAGCCCCAATTTTTCCATGGCCGTGGGCGGTCGCTTTATTCGTTCCAACTTGCGGTTGCCCCAAAACGGAACGGAAGATTCCCAGGCGGCCAGCTCCTTTGCCGTGGACGTGGCGGGCTACTACCGATCCCCTGAAATTGCCTACAGTAGTTTCAGCGGTCGCTGGCGCGGTGGTTTCAACGTGAGCAACGTTGGGGGCAAAATCGCTTATGATGAAGGCGGACAAGAAAACTTTTTGCCCACAAACCTTGGCCTGGGTGTGGGTTTCGATTTTATCCTGGACCAGGACAACGTCATTGGCCTTACCACGGAATTCAATAAACTGTTGGTGCCCACCCCACAGGATTTCAATGGAGATGGCGTCATTGATGCGGCAGACAATGAGATTTACCAGAACGAGAGCGGCTTTAGCGGAATCTTGAGCTCTTTTGGGGATGCCCCTGGCGGGTTTGGCGAAGAATTGGAGGAGATGACCTGGGCCCTTGGCGCGGAATACATTTATCGCGACTCCTTTATGGTGCGCACGGGGTATTTCAACGAAAGTGAAAACAAGGGAAGCAGAAAGTTCTTTACCCTTGGGGCCGGTTTTAAGTTCAAGGCCACGCAGATCGATCTGTCCTATCTGTTTTCCACTTCCCAGGTCAGGAATCCTTTGGAGAACACCTTGCGTTTTGCCCTCACCTTTAACTTGGGCGAGGAGTTTTTTAACGACTAGAGAACAAAATAAAAGCAACACATTCCCCAAAAAACCTGTCTTGTACAGGTTTTTTTATGTCCCGTTGCCCAGGCGGGGCTTGGTGTCCACACAACGCTATTTGGAAATGCCGTAAATTGGCACCAAAAAAAGATGGCCCAGAAAAAAACAATTCATTTTGATGTTTTGGTGCATGATGACATATCTGCCCTTTCCCGGAAAGACCAAGCATTGGTGCTGGCTTCCCAAAAGGCCTTGGAGGGCGCCTATGCGCCGTATTCCGAGTTTAAGGTGGGTGCGGCCCTGCTCTTGGACAATGGGGAGGTGGTGATCGGCAGCAACCAGGAAAATGCATCCTACCCCTCCGGACTTTGTGCGGAACGCGTGGCCGTCTTCCAGGCGGGAGCGTGTTTCCCCGGCGTGGGCATCCGCTGCATTGCGGTCTCCGCGGCCTCCAATGCGGGGGAAGTGGTGCAGCCCGCCGCTCCCTGTGGCAACTGCCGGCAGTCTATCTATGAGTACGAACACCGGCAAGGGAAGCCCATTAGAATACTGCTCATGGGGCAGTCCGGACCGGTGTGGGAATGTAGCTCCATAGCGGATATCCTCCCGCTGGGCTTCAACAGTTCATTTTTGGGTTGAGGGCCCATGCCCGGGCACGGGCACCCCAAGCCTATTTTTTTAGGGTTAAAATGGTGCCATATTCTGCACACTTTTTTTTATCCAACCATTTATATGTGTATTTTTGCCGCTCTTGCGCACCGTTTGGTGCCGGTCCTGGTCCAGGCCCAAAAACAAATTTTTTAATTCATGGCATCAATGGAAAAGATTACGAAAGAGACCTATTTAAAATGGTATGAGGACATGCTGTTCTGGAGGAAGTTCGAGGACAAGCTCGCCGCCGTTTACATTCAGCAAAAAGTAAGGGGGTTTCTCCATCTGTACAATGGGCAAGAAGCCGTTTTGGCCGGTGCCCTGCACGCAATGCAGCTGGGCAAGGACCGGATGATCACGGCCTACAGGAACCACGTACAGCCCATTGGAATGGGGGTGGATCCCAAGAAGGTGATGGCGGAACTCTACGGAAAGGTTACCGGGACCTCCAAAGGAATGGGGGGGTCCATGCACATTTTTTCCAAAGAACATCGTTTTCACGGGGGGCACGGCATTGTTGGCGGGCAGATTCCCTTGGGCGCGGGAATGGCCTTTGGGGACAAGTACAACGGTAGTGATGCCGTGACCCTTTGCTATATGGGCGATGGCGCCGTTAGGCAAGGCTCCCTGCACGAAACCTTTAACCTGGCCATGCTCTGGCAGCTGCCCGTGGTCTTTATCTGCGAGAACAACGGGTACGCCATGGGCACCAGCGTGGAGCGTTCTGCCCATAGCACGGAAATCTGGAAATTGGGTCTGGGCTATGAAATGCCCTGCGGCCCCGTGGACGGCATGAACCCGGTTACCGTGGCCCAGGAAATGCACAAGGCCATTGAAAGGGCCCGTAGCGGGGGCGGCCCCACGTTCTTGGAGATGAAGACCTACCGGTACCGGGGCCACTCCATGTCCGATGCACAGCACTACCGGACAAAGGACGAGGTGGAGGAATACAAGAAAATTGACCCCATTACCCAAGTGCTGGACGTGATCAGGGAAAAGAAATACGCAACCGAGGACGAAATAAAGGAAATTGCCAAGCGGGTGAAGAACAAGGTGGCCGAATGCGAGAAATTTGCCGAGGAATCCGATTACCCGCCCGTAAACCAGTTGTACGATATGGTTTATGAGCAAGAAGACTTTCCGTTCGTTCAACATAAATTGTAAGATAGATGGCAGAAGTAATCAACATGCCCAGGCTAAGCGATACCATGGAAGAGGGTACGGTGGCCAAATGGTTGAAAAAGGTAGGGGACAAGATTGAAGAAGGCGATATACTGGCCGAGATTGAAACGGACAAGGCCACGATGGAATTTGAGTCGTTCCACGAAGGCACCTTGTTGCACATTGGCATTGCCGAGGGCGATGGGGCCCCAGTGGATTCCCTGTTGGCCATTATAGGTGAAGAGGGCGAGGACATCTCTGCCCTGCTCGGTTCCGGGGGCACGGAAAGTGGTGGTGCCGAAAAAGAGGAAGCCGCAGAAAAGGATGCTAGCAACACCACCCCTGTAGCGGAAAATACCACTCCCGCGGACATCCCCGATGACGTTGAAATCGTAAAAATGCCCAGGCTCAGCGATACCATGGAAGAGGGCACCGTGGCCAGTTGGTTAAAAAAGGTGGGCGATGCAGTGGAAGAGGGCGATATCCTGGCCGAAATTGAGACGGACAAGGCCACGATGGAATTTGAGTCCTTTTATTCCGGAGTGCTCTTGTACATTGGCATACAGGAGGGCGAATCTGCCCCCGTGGATGAAGTATTGGCCATTATAGGCCCCAAGGGAACCGATGTGGACGCGGTGCTCAACGCCGGGGCGTCTGCAACCACCGCTCCTGCCACCAAGGATGCCACGGAACAGGCCAAAACAGAAGAGGCAACACAAGGCGCATTGTCCGGTGAAACGGCCGCCAGCAACGACGGTCGGCGTATTTTTGCCTCTCCATTGGCCAAAAAGATGGCCGCGGACAAGGGCATTGACCTGTCCAAGGTCACCGGAAGCGGGGACAACGGCCGCATCACCAAAAAGGATATAGAGAACCATACGCCCGCAGCAGTGGCCCCAGCGGCCCCACAGGAAGAAAAAATAGGGGCTTCGGCAGCGCCCGCACCCGTGTCCATGGCCTTGCCCGTGGGAACGGAGGGTACGGAAGAGACCAAGAATTCCAATATGAGGAAGGCCATTGCAAAGGCCTTGGGGAACTCCAAGTTTTCCGCACCCCACTTTTATCTGACCATAGAGGTGGATATGGACAACGCCATCGCTTCCAGAAAGCAGATAAACCATTTGCCGGACACCAAGGTGTCCTTCAACGATATGGTTCTTAAGGCCTGCGCCATGGCCTTGAGAAAGCACCCGCAGGTAAACACTTCTTGGAACGGGGATACCACACGGCAGTACCAGCACATCCATATGGGGGTTGCCGTTGCCGTGGACGAGGGCCTTGTGGTGCCCGTGGTGAAATTTGCCGATCAATTGAGCCTTACCCAACTGGGCCATGCCGTCAAGGAACTGGCCGGAAAGGCGCGCAGCAAGAAGATCGCACCCTCCGAGATGGAGGGCAGCACCTTTACCGTGTCCAATTTGGGCATGTTCGGCATCCTGGAATTTACCAGTATCATCAACCAGCCCAATTCGGCCATTTTGTCCGTTGGTGCCATTGTGGAGAAACCCGTGGTAAGGAACGGGGAGATCGTGGTGGGGAACACCATGAAGCTTACCCTGGCCTGTGATCACCGCACCGTGGATGGTGCCGTGGGGGCACAGTTTTTACAGACGCTGAGGTCCTTTATAGAAAACCCGGTAACCATGTTGGCCTGATCTGGCCGCATGCCTTGCCATTAACAAACAAAAAGCATTCCAGATCAGGGATGCTTTTTTATCTTTAAACCGTAGGTGATATGAAATCAATGAAGACGTTTTTGCTCCTCTCTTTTGCAGTCTTTGCCCTTTCGTGCAAGGGGCCGCAGAAGGCCACCGGGGCCAATGCCCAGAACAGTGGGGCCGCTACGGCCGCACAGGACGCCACAGCCACAACGGAGCGCAACGCTGGGGCCAAGATGGACTCCTTTGGCAATGCGCAGCGCATAAAGGGGATGATGCAGTTTTTGGCCAGTGATGGTCTCAAGGGGCGTGATTCTGGGTCCAAGGGCCTTGAGGCCGCTGCAAGCTATGCCAGTGGAATATTCAGGGAGAGCGGCGTTTCGCCCTTTTTTGAGACCTATAACGATACGCTGGACAATTTTGAGGGAACCACCTACAATGTGGTCGGGGTCTTGCCCGGAAACGACCCCGAACTGGCCGGGGAATATGTGGTGATCGGGGCACACTACGACCATATAGGACAGATTGCGGCAAAAAATGGCGACAGTATTGCCAACGGGGCCAATGACAATGCCAGCGGCAGCATCACGGTGCTGGAACTGGCCCGTTATTTCGGGGCCGCCAAGACCAACAAGCGCAGCATGATCTTTGCCCTGTTCAGTGCCGAGGAGAAAGGGCTGTTGGGATCGCGTCACTTGGCCCGTAAACTGAAGGAGCGGGACCTGGACCTCTACGTCATGTTGAATTTTGAAATGGTGGGGGTGCCCATGGCAGACAAGGACCACCTACTCTACCTAACGGGCCATGAACTTTCCAATATGGCCAGTGTTGCCAATGAACTGGCAGGGGAAAAAGTGGTGGGCTTTCTGCCCAAGGCCAAGGAATTCAATCTCTTTAAACGATCGGACAACTATCCCTTCCATGAAGTCTTTGGCGTTCCGTCACAGACCTTTTGCAGTTTTGATTTTACCAATTATGACCACTACCACCAAGTGGGCGATGAGGCGGCCCTGATGGACTATGGGCACATGGCCACGGTGGTGAACAAGCTCTTGCCCGCAGTGGAGGGCATTGTCAATGACCAACAGCGAACCATAAGCTACAGATAATGGCAAACATCATCGTTACCGGCAGTAGCCGCGGCATAGGACTGGAACTGGTACGGGCCCTTGGCGCTGAAGGCCACAGGGTACTGGCCATTTCAAGAAACACGGCCCCTTTGGAGGCCTTGGGGCAAGAGGGGCTCACCGCCCTTTCCCTGGACCTCTCCAAAAACGAGGACCTGGACGCCCTGGCATCTGCCCTTACGGGCCACTGGAATACGGTGGACGTGCTGGTGAACAATGCGGGCGCCATAGTGAACAAGCCTTTTCTGGAGACCCCTTTGGAAGACTTTAGAAAGGTGTACGAAGTAAATGTCTTTGCCGTGGCCGCCCTGATGAAAATGGTGATTCCCAAAATGCCCAGGGAGGGTCACGTGCTCAACGTCAGTTCGATGGGCGGGGTGCAGGGCAGTATGAAGTTTCCCGGCCTGTCTGCCTATAGTTCAAGCAAAGGGGCACTCATTACCCTGACCGAAATGATTGCCGAGGAGTTCAAGGAAACCGGACCGTCATGCAACGCCCTTGCCTTGGGTGCCGTACAGACCGAAATGCTCGAAGAGGCCTTCCCGGGCTACAAAGCGCCCGTGTCCGCCAAACAAATGGCAAGGTACATCAAGGACTTTTGCCTCACGGGGCATCATTTGTACAACGGTAAGTTGTTGCAAGTGTCCAGTAGCACCCCATAATATGGAAAAAGTGTTGGCAAAATACCTTCCCGAGCGTGCCGTGCATCCCTGTATGGGGCTGATCAGGGAATGCAACGTGCACCTGAAAATTGTGAACGGACGGGTCACCAGGCACGGCGATTATAGAAGACTGGCCAATGGCCAACATCAAATTACCGTGAACGCCACCCTGAACAAATATCGTTTTTTGATTACCTTGGTGCACGAAATTGCCCATCTGATCGCCTTCGAGAAGTTTGGCAGGAACATTAAGCCGCACGGTAGGGAGTGGAAGCATACGTTTCAACACCTGATGTTGCCCTTTATTGGTCCGGACTATTTCCCACCGGCCCTGTTGCCCCTATTGGCAAAACACTTTAGAAATCCCAAGGCAAGCAGCAGTACGGATGCGGCGCTTTCCGTGGCCCTGAAAAGCTATGACGAGCAAGAGTCGCACAAAAGCTATGTTTTTGAACTGCCCAAGGGAAGCATTTTCCGGATTTACAACGGAAAACGTTTCAAAAAGGGGAACAAACGAATCAAAAGATACGAATGCACGGAGCTGGGCTCCGGCAAGATGTACCTCTTTCAGCCCAATGCGGAAGTAGAACCAATACATTTAGGATGAACAAAAATTATTATGCCGTTTTAATGGCCGGTGGTGTGGGATCAAGGTTTTGGCCCATTAGCACGGCAGATTACCCAAAGCAGTTCCATGACATGCTCGGTGCCGGATCCACCTTGATCCAAAAGACCTTTGAGCGCTTAAACACGTTTGTGCCCACCGAGAACATTCTGATCCTTACCAATGAGCGCTATAATGACCTGGTACTGGAACAGTTGCCCCAAGTGACCCAGGAACAAGTGGTGCTGGAACCCGCCATGCGCAATACCGCGCCCTGTATCCTGTACGCCGCACTCAAGATCAAGAAAAAAAACCCCAATGCCGTGATGATCGTGGCTCCGAGCGACCATTGGATCGAGGACAAGGACGCTTTTGCCAAAGACGTTGAGGCCTGCTTCAAAAAATGCGAAACGGAGCAAGTGCTCTGCACCCTGGGCATAACCCCCACCTTTGCCAACACCGGTTTTGGGTATATTGAGTTTGACAAGGCAACGGGGCACGGATTAAAAAAAGTGGAACAGTTCCGGGAAAAGCCAGATTATGAAACAGCCAAGAGCTTTTTGGCGCAGGGCAATTTTTTATGGAACGCCGGCATCTTTATCTGGAGTGTGGAGACCATTGTACAAGCGTTCAAAACCTACCAACGGGAACAGTATGCGCTATTTGAAAAAGGCATCCCCGCCTATAACACCCCCGAAGAAAAGGCCTTTATTGAAAGCCACTACCCCCAGGCAGAGAACATATCCATTGACTATGCCATTTTGGAAAAATCGCCCGCCATCTTTGTTCTGGCCGCCTCGTTCGACTGGAACGACCTGGGCACCTGGGGGTCGCTCTACGGCAAGCTGGACAAGGACCCGGATGGAAATGCCCTTGTGGGAGCACGTTTGCTGGCCCAAGATGCCACAGGAAACATGGTCAGGACAAAAAAGGGGAAGATTGTGGTGGTCGATGGAATTAATGACTATATTATCGTCGATAAAGAAGACGTACTTTTGATTTATCCAAAGCGCAAAGAACAGGACATCAAGCAAATTGTCGCGGGTGTCAAGGAAAAATTTGGAACATAACCGTGCTTGAGCATGTCAGATAGATTGAACCAAGACAATATAACCCCTACGCAAAAGCCCAATAAAAGTGGCGATGACGTAAAGAAGGATTTTCAGGGCCTGCTGGGCAGTGTGAAGTCTTTTCTGTCCGAACTCTTGGACATTAGGCCCAATACGGACCAGGAAGAGACCAAGGCCGCCATCGTGGCCGATATATCCTTTAAGGGCCATACGGCCTGGATCCTCATCTGTTCCATCTTTATCGCCTCCGTGGGCCTCAATGCCAATTCTACCGCCGTGGTCATCGGGGCCATGCTTATTTCTCCCCTTATGGGGCCGATCTTGGGCATTGGCATGGCCATCGCCATCAATGATGTGGACACCCTGAAGCGCTCCCTAAAGAACTTTGCGGTCATGGTGATTCTCAGTGTGCTCACGGCTTTTTTGTTCTTTAAGTTTTTTCCGCTGCGCGATGAATCCTCGGAACTATTGGCGCGCACGGCGCCCGATATCAGGGATGTGCTCATTGCCTTTTTTGGTGGTCTTGCCCTGGTCATAGCCAGGGCCAAAAAGGGAACCATAGCCAGTGTCATCTTCGGTGTGGCCATTGCCACGGCCCTGATGCCGCCCTTGTGCACGGTGGGCTTTGGGCTGGCCATTGGCAATTGGGGCTATGCCGGGGGCGCCATGTACCTCTTTACCATCAACACCATTTTCATTGCCCTGGCCACCTTCTTGGTGCTTAAGTTGCTGCGTTTTCCCATGGTGCGCTATGCCAATTCCCAGCGAAGGCGTTTCATTGCCAGAATGGCCTCTCTCGTGGCCGTGGCCGTGATGGTGCCCGCGCTGTTCACTTTTTACAACGTATTTCAGGAATCGCTCTTTAAGACCCAGGCCACCAATTTTGTCGAAGAAAAAATTGCACCGTACAAATTTACCGGGGAGGGCCGCTACCTAAAGGACCTCACGGACATACAGTATGATAAGGACAATGGCTCTTCCATTGAGGTGGTGTTCATGGGAACGGAGACCATACCGGACAACGTCATTGCCACCTGGGAGGTGCAGATGAGCGAGTACCCCAAGTTAAAGGGGAGCACCCTAAACGTGGTGCAAGGCTCTAGGGACGATGCCCTGGACGAGTTGAAATATGTGAACGAACTCTATGAGTCACAAAAGGTGCAACTGACCAGTAGGGACGAGAAGATTGCCCTGTTGGAGTCAGAACTGAACCGATTGCAGAAAATTTCCAAAAGTCAGATCCCCTTTATGGAGATCAGCAGGGAGGCCAGGGCCAGTTACGAAAACCTGGAGCAAATGGCATACGCTTACCTGATTTCAACCAATTTTGAGAAAACGGACACCATCCCCGTGTTCGAGGTGGCCTGGAAAAAAGGGGTCGGTAAACGGGCAAGGGAAAAGGATATGGAACGGCTCCAGCAATGGTTAAAGGTGCGCCTTAACAACAATTCCATCCAAGTGAAGGAAATGCCCCAAGAATAGGGACAAGCCCTTTTTTCCGGATTTTCCCATCCCATTCCAGATGGTGGGCGGACCTAATTTTTTTCCTCAATGTACATCTGCCGAACTTTCTTGAACAGATCGGATGAATAGACAAAATCGGTCACGGCGGCATTGTCCGTCTTAAAGATTTCGTGTTTGGTGCCTTCCCATTCTTTGTGGCCATTCTTTAAGAAGAGTATTTTTTCGCCGATCTGCATCACGGAATTCATGTCATGGGTGTTGATCACCGTGGTAATGTTGTACTCTTCCGTGATTTCCTTGATAAGGTCATCGATGAGGATGGCGGTCTTTGGATCCAGCCCTGAGTTGGGCTCATCACAAAAGAGGTATTTTGGGTTCATGACAATGGCCCGCGCAATGGCCACCCGTTTTTGCATGCCCCCTGAGATTTCTGCGGGGAACTTGTCATCTGCCCCAGAGAGGTTTACCCTTTTCAACACGCTGTTTACCCGGTCGTCCATCTCCGATTTGGGTTGTTTGGTGAACATTTCCAGTGGGAACCTCACATTGCCCGCAACGGTCATACTGTCAAACAGGGCGCTGCCCTGAAACACCATGCCCATCTCTTGCCTTAGATTTCGTTTTTCCTTGGTGGTCAATGTGGCGTAGGCCTTGCCGTCATATTCAATGGTGCCCTCCTCGGGCTCAAAAAGGCCCAAGAGGCACTTTAGGAAGACCGTTTTCCCGGAGCCGCTCTGTCCTATGACCAAATTGGTCTTGCCGTTTTCAAAGGTGGTGCTCACCCCTTTAAGGACATGGGAGTCACCAAAGGACTTATGGATGTCGTTCACAATGATCATTAGCCTAGGAGCAATTGGGTTAGTACATAATTAAGGATGATGATGGCCACGCTGGTCCACACAAAGGCGGTGGTGCTGGCCTTGCCCACTTCCAAGGCGCCGCCTTTCATGTAAAATCCGTGGTAAGACGGTATGGTGGCAATGATGAAGGCAAACAAGAGCGTTTTTATGAAGGCATAGGTCACATGGTAGGGAATAAAATCCAGTTGTAGGCCCTCGATGAAATTGGCACTGGTTAAAAAACCGCCAAAGACTCCGGCCACCCATCCGCCAAAGATGCCCACGTACATGGATATGGCAATGGCAAAAGGATAGAAGAGCATGGCAATGATTTTTGGAAACACCAAGTAGTTCAAGGAATTTACGCCCATGACCTCCAGCGCATCTATTTGCTCCGTGACCTTCATGGTGCCTATGCTCGAGGTAATGTAAGACCCCACCTTGCCCGCCATGATGATCGAGATGAAGGTGGGGCTAAATTCCAATATGAGCGATTGCCTGGTGGTAAAACCTATGAGGTACTTGGGAATAATGGGGTTGGTAAGGTTCAGGGCCGTTTGTATCGTGACCACGGCACCAATAAAAAAAGAGATGAAGACAATGATTCCCAAGGAGTTGAATATGAGCTCATCTATTTCCTTTAAAATGAGCGATTTCATTATTCTCCACTTTGTGGGCTTCTTAAAAACTTCCTTGACCATGATAGCGTAGCTACCTATAGATGAAAAATAATTCATAGACCACATCTCTTGCCGTAAAAATAACAATAATGGCTTGGAAACGCCCTTTAATTCATCTTTTAAGCTACATTTTATTTACTTTTACCAGACTAATTTTTTATCCTTCCTTCCCATGTCAAAAGTGAGATTCTTCCTGTCCGTTTTGTTGTCCCTGTTGTTTTTTTACGGTACGGCGCAACGAAAAAAAGAGGCCGTGGCCGCCCCATCAAACTTAAAGACCACGCCCAAATTGGTGGTGGGCATTGTGGTGGATCAGATGCGGTACGATTACCTTACCCGCTTTTCGGACCATTACGGGGAAGATGGTTTTATGAGGTTCATCAATGAGGGCTTCAATTGCAAGAACCACCACTTCAACTATGCCCCTACCAGCACCGGTCCTGGCCATGCCTCCGTTTACACGGGCGCCACGCCCGCCAGCCATGGCATCATTGGCAATGATTGGTACGACAAGGAAACGGATGCCAGCGTGTACTGTGCCGGAGATCCTACACAAACCTCCGTGGGCACCACTTCCGATGCCGGAAAGATGTCCCCGCACCGGATGAACGTGACCACGCTACCGGACGAACTTCGCCTGCACACCCAAATGCGCGGAAAGACCATTGCCATTTCCATAAAGGACCGTGGGGCCGTGCTCCCGGGAGGGCATACCGCCAACGCCGCCTATTGGTTCCATGGCAAGGACGAAGGAAAATGGATCAGCAGCTCCTATTACATGGAGGCATTGCCCAAGTGGGTGCAGGATTTCAACGCTTCTGGCAAGGCGGGCAGTTACAAAAAGGCGTGGACCACCTTGAAGGATCTGGATGCCTACGTGGAGAGCGGTCCGGACAATAATGCCTATGAGGGACTTTTTGAAGGGGAGACCGCGCCCGTATTTCCCCACAGCACCACAGGGCTGCTGAACAAGGAAGGCGATTTTGATCTGCTCAAGACCACACCTTTTGGGAACAGTATTCTGGTGGATTTCTCCATTGCGGCAATGGAAAACGAAGGTTTGGGCCAAGATGCCATCCCCGATTTCCTGGCCATTAGCTTCTCCAGTACGGACTATGTGGGGCATAAGTTTGGTGTGGGGTCCAAGGAAATACAGGACACCTATGTTAGGCTGGACCGTGATCTGGCCCGCCTTTTTGAGGCCTTGGACCAAAGCGTGGGCAAGGACGAGTACACGGTTTTCCTTACCTCCGATCATGCCGCAGTGGAGGTGCCAAGCTATTTAATGGATCAGCGCGTTCCCGCGGGCTATTTTGATCGCAAGGCCGTACAGCGGAATTTTTCGGAATTCCTGAAGTACACTTACGGCACGGAGGACATTGTCAAGAATTTCTCCAACTACCAGCTGTTCTTGGACCACAAGATCATTGAAAATCTGGACTTGGACATCAAGGACGTACAGGAGACCATTGCCCGTGAATTTTTGGGCTATGACTTTGTGGACCGGGTGTACACCGGCCACCAAATGTGGACCACCAATTATACCCAGGGCATTCCCTACATTCTTCAGAACGGCTATCACCAAAAGCGCTCGGGAGATGTTCTCATCGTGCTCAAGCCCGGCCACGTCAGCTACTCCAAAACAGGGTCCACCCACGGATCCCCCCAGATCTATGACACCCACTCCCCATTGCTTTTCTATGGCAAGGGCATCAAAAAGGGCAGCACGGTAAAAAGGACCGAGATACCGGACATAGCCCCCACCATGGCCACGCTCTTGGGGGTGTCCTTTCCCAATGGAACAACCGGTAGGCCAATTCCCGAAGTCCTGGAGCAAGAATAGACCAATGGAGGAGCGCCCCATAGGTATGTTCGATTCTGGAGTGGGCGGCACCTCTATCTGGAAAGAGATCAGAACATTGCTGCCCAGGGAAAACATCATTTATTTGGCAGATAGCGCCAATGCTCCCTATGGGGAGAAGGGCCCCGAAGAAATTCTGCGACTCTCCGTGAAAAACACGGAGTGGCTCCTGGAGCGCGATTGCAAGATCATTGTGGTGGCTTGCAACACGGCCACCACCAACGCCATAGCGCACCTGCGCAAGCATTACCCAATTCCTTTTATTGGCATTGAGCCGGCCATAAAGCCCGCGGCCCTGAACAGCAGGACAAAGAAAGTGGGGGTTTTGGCCACCCACGGCACCTTGTCCAGCGCGCTGTTTCACAGTACGTCCCAGATGCATGCGGCTGGTCTGGAAATTGTGGAACAGGATGGCAAGGGACTGGTGCCTTTACTGGAAGCGGGCCAGCTGCACGGTCCGGAAATGCGGAAATTGTTGGAGCTTTATCTACGGCCAATGATCCAGGCAAATATTGATTACCTGGTCTTGGGATGCACCCATTACCCCTACTTGGTACCGTTGTTACGAACAATTTTGCCTCAGGGGGTCACCATTATAGATTCCGGTGCCGCGGTGGCCCGGCAGACCAAGAAGGTACTGGGGCAATTGGGGCTATTGAACCTTACGGCCCCGGATAGCCGGCATGCTTTCTACACCAATGGCAGTAAGACCGTGCTGGAGCACTTCGTGGGGCCCATTTCCAAAAATGTGTCCGTTTCCTCCTTGCCGTTGTAAGGGTTTCAGGAATCTTTTTTGTGATAGGTGCGGTAGGTGAATGCATGAGCATGGCGCTCATCTTTGGGATGGTGTTCTTCTGCAACCAGTTTCCAGAGGGTATCACTGATTTCCGGAAAGAAGGCATCGGCCTCAAATGCAGCGTGTACCCGGGTCAGTTCCAAGACGTCTGCAAAGGCTTCCCCCTGTTGGTAAATCTCACCGCCACCTATGATAAAGGCAGGCTCCCCTTCTACCAAGGCCAGTGCTTCGCCCAAAGAGTGCACCACCTGGCAATCGGGGTGGTCCACACTGTAGTCCCTGTTTCTGGTAATGATCAGGTGGGTTCGCTTGGGAAGGGGCTTCGGGAAGCTCTCAAAGGTTTTTCTGCCCATAATGATTTTGTGGCCTATGGTCAGTTTCTTGAAACGCTTAAAATCATCCGGCAGGTGCCAGAGGAGTTCGTTGTCTTTTCCCAAGGCATTGTTTTCCGCGGCCGCCGCGATCATGGTAATGGTGCTCACTTATAATATTTTTTAACAATTGGGTCCATGTTCCGTAGGGGCAAACACTGACTTTTTCTTTGGTCTCCACAATGGCTTTTTGTGGTGCACGCTGTTCATTCCAATGGGATCAGGGCAAAAACCGTACCCTTGCGGTTTTGCTTATCTGTGCCGCTGCCCCTTTGGCCGGGACACTGCCCCGATATGGGTTCCGGTACATCCCGTTGCCAGAAAAAAAGGATGGAAGTCCTTTCCCAGTGCCACATCACGTATCTTTAGGCTAAGATAAGCCAATTGTTTTTGATGGCTTGCCAAAGCCTATTGCATACATCATAATCTACCTGAGATGAACTCCATCAGAGATGAATTTCCAGTAATGGACAAAGGTATTTACGCCAACACACCCGTTTTTGGCCCTCTCTACAAGCCGCTGTTGAAATGGCGGCGCCAACATGACGAAAACACCATGCAATACGGCAGCGCCGCGGGCGAACGGAACACGGCCCTATTGTCCCAGACGCGGCAAGGGGTGGCCGATTTTTTTGGCGCGGAGACCGGTGACGTGGCCTTGGTGCCCAATTTTTCCACGGCCATGAACCTACTTTTGGAGGGCTTGCGCCCCAAGACCAAGGTGTTGCTTTTAAGGGAAGACTACCCTTCCTTGAACTGGCCTTTTGAGCACCGTGATTTTGAAGTGCACTATCTGGACCTTGCCCCACATCTGGAGGCGCGCATGGAAGGGGAAATTGGTGAAAGGAACATAGAGGTGCTGGCCGTAAGCATGGTGCAATGGTTACATGGGTACCGGTTTAGAAGCGGTTTTTTTAAGGAGTTGAAAGACCTCTATCCAGCGCTCACCATTTTGGTGGACGGTACCCAGTTCTGTGGCACCATGGCTTTCAATTTTAAGGATTCGGGCATAGACGTCTTCGGTGCCAGTGCCTACAAGTGGCTTTTGGCAGGACACGGAAATGGCTTCATGTTGTTCTCCGAGGCGGCCAAAGAACGGTTTTTGCCCAAAACAATCGGTTTCAATTCCGCCAATGGGGAACTTGATCGGAAAGGGCATGTTCCCTTTGCCAAGCGGATGGAGCCCGGGCACTTATGCCCCCTTAGTTTTGGCAGTCTTGGTTTTTCGTTGAAGTTTCTTTCCCAATTGGGTATTCACAACATCGCTGGGCACCATAGGGAGCTCTCCAAAAAGGGCCTGGCGTCCTTTGGTTCCCTGGGGCTCTTGGACCACACCTTTTGGGAAGAGGAAAACCAAAGCACCATATTCAACATCAAGGCAAATGACCGTGTCTTCCATGCGTTGGCCAAAAACGGGGTGGTGTGCGCAAAACGGGGCAATGGCATTCGGTTGGGCTTTCATTTTTTTAATGGGGAGGCGGAAATTGATGCCATCGGAAGAATCTTGCAAAGGGTGCTGTAAGTTTGCGACTTTTGTCTTTTTAACGGCTTAATCTTTGGACTTTTGCCAAATGCCGCCAATTTTTTAATAAAACCATAAAAATGACCTTAGTCATTGTCAATGAGCAACTTAAATTGGTAGTTTTGCCGTATATCTTAAAAAAGTTTTACCATGGCAATTGCAAAGAAGTATTTAAAGACAAAGCCCGTTTGTAAGGTGACCTTCACCGTACCGGCGGAAGAAGCCAAGAAAGTGGCCGTTGTTGGGGATTTTAACAATTGGAACCCAAAAGGGAGCACCTTGAAAAAATTAAAGAACGGTACCTTTAAGGGCACGTTCGATCTGCCCAAGGAGAACGCCTATGAGTTCAAATACCTTGTGGATGGCAATTACGTGAACGAAACAGAGGCCGATCGTTACCAGTGGAACGACTATGCCGGTTCTGAAAACGCGGTGTTGGAACTTTAATGTTTTCAGCCTAAAGCATGTAAAAGCCCGGAACGATCCGGGCTTTTTTTATGCCGTTCAACCTCGCTATTCCACCACGGAGACCCCTTTCCAGAAGGCCACGCGGCCTTTGATGCCCTTTGCCAGTTCGCTCACTTCTGGATAGTACCATGCGGCATCGGGATTTTCCTTTCCGTTCACCTCAAGGGTGTAGTAAGAGGCTTGGCCCTTCCAGGGGCAGGTGGTGTGTGTAGGGCTCTTTTTAAAAAATTCTTTTTTTATGCTGTCCTCAGGGAAGTAGTGGTTGTTTTCCACCACCAGGGTGTCATTGCTCTCGGCGATGACGGTGTCGTTCCAAATAGCTTTCATCTCAAAGGTTTTTATAGGTTTTTTGTGAATAGATAGTTCTTGTAATATCCGCGATCGTCCCCAAAGTGCTCCAGTATGGTGAGTCCGGATTGCCCTGCCAACCATTGCACGGTGGCATCGTCATACTTTTGCGATATTTCGGTGTGTATGCTTTCCCAAGCATTTAAATGGATGTCCAGGTCAAGCGCCTCCAATCTAACGTCTTGGGGTTGGGTGGCCACCAGGTAACTCTTGGCCGTGCCCGTTTCGGGGTCGTAGGTTTCCCAGTGCTTAAACGCATCCACCTTAAAATTACCGCCCAGTTCCCTATTGATGCGTACCAAAAGGTTCTTGTTGAAACGTGCCGTGACCCCACTGCTGTCGTTGTAGGCATCCAGAATGGTCTGCGGATCTTTTTTCTGGTCAAACCCAATGAAGAGCAGATCGTCCTGGGCCATGTACGCCTGGATTTGGGAGAGAAATTCAATGGCTCTGTCATGCAGCAGATTGCCTATGTTGCTTCCCAAAAAGAGGATCACCTTGCGTTGGTCCGGGCCAAAGTTCAGCTGGCTCAGGGTCTCAAAATAGGTGCCCTGCAAAGGTGCCGTCTTTAGTTGGGGAAGTTCTTCCCTTAAGCTGTCCTGCAATGATCGCAGGGCACTTGCACTGATGTCTATGGGCCTATAACTAAAATTGAGCCCTTGGGCCGTAAAATGGCGCAACAGGATTTTTGTCTTTGTACCGTCGCCCGCACCCATCTCCAACAAATGAAACGATTTTGTTCCCTTGGAAAAATGGTGGGCCAGGGCAGTTTTGTGCCGCTCTATGATCTGGTACTCCGTTTTGGTCAGGTAATATTCCGGCAATTCCATGATTTGTTGAAACAGGCGGTCTCCCGTCCGGTCATAGATGTACTTGGAGGATAGGTACTTTGGGAAAGCGGTAAGCCCGGAACGGACGTCTTGCTCAAATTGGGTCGCCAATGTGGGTTTCAGTGCTTCTTGCATAGGGGAATACGGGGTTATTTGGCCAGTCTCAGTCCGGTGAACTGCCATCTTGTATGGGTTTGAAAAAAATTGCGATAGGTGGGGCGTGCGTGTTGGCTGGGCGTGGCCACGGAACTGCCCCGAAGTACTTTTTGGTTCACCATGAACTTGCCATTGTACTCGCCCAGTGCCCCGGGTGCCTTCTTGTAGTTGGGGTAGGGAAGGTAGGCGCTCTCCGTCCATTCCCACCGCTGGCCCCAGGAGAACCGATGCTGTGCGGCTTCCCATTCAAATTCCGTGGGCAGGCGGCAACCTTTCCATTGGGCGTAGGCGAAGGCCTCAAAATAGGAAACATGGGTCAACGGCGCATCTTTGTGCACCTTTTTGAGTCCGTTGTAGGTGTAGTGGTGCCAGTTGCCATCAATGTAATGCCAGTACAGTGGGGCGGTTATGTTTTCTTTTCGCACCCAATCCCAACCCTCGGCATGCCAATGATGGAACTGGGCGTAGCCCCCTTGGGAAATGAAGTCCATAAAATCACCGTTGGTCACCAATTTGTTGGAGATTTTGTAAGGGTTCAGATAGACTTGGTGCCGGCCCAACTCATTATCGTAACAGAAGCCGTCCGTGGCATGGCCAATGGAATAGAGCCCCTCGGGGACGTACAACCATTCTTGGGCCGTTTTGTTCTGCTGATGCTCCTTGATGCTGCTGGAATAAACGGGCAGCAGGGGATTGTTGCCCAAGATGTATTTTATGTCCGTTAGCAGCAGTTCTTGGTGCTGTTTTTCATGATGTATCCCGATTTCCAGTAGATGGGACACCGCGCCGATCTCCCCTTGGCCCAGCAGTTTCTCCATGGCCGCGGTCACGTGGGCCCTATAGTCATATACTTCCGCCACGGAGGGTCTGGACAAGTTGCCCCGATCGGCCCGTACCACCCGTTGGCCCATGGCCTCGTAGTAACTGTTGAAGATGAAGGCAAAATCCTGGTTGAAGCCCTCGTACTCCGGGAGGTGCTTTTTTAGGATGAACTCCTCAAAAAACCAAGTGGTGTGCCCCAAATGCCATTTGGGCGGGGACACATCTGCCATGGGCTGTACCACGTAATCTTCAATTTCAAGGGGGCTGCACAATTTTTCCGTGTGGGCTCGGGTCTTCAAGAAGAAATCCACGAGGGAATTGGTAAGTATCATTAAAGCTATTTTGCTAAAGATAAAGAATAATCTCTCTTTTTTGTAATGGCACCTTTTCTGGATTACGCCATTTGGTGAATGGGCAAGTCAAAAACAAAGGCTGTACCTTCGTTGGGCTTACTGAGCACCCTTATGCTGGAATTGTGGAGTTCCATTATTTTTTTAACAATGGCGAGTCCAAGGCCTGCACCCTCTTTTTGTTGCCCGGTCTTTGTTTGCCGATAGCGTTCAAAGATCAGGGCTTGGTTTTCTGTTTGTATGCCCGGTCCGGAATCCTTTATGGTAATTTCCACAAAATTTTCCTTGGGCACAATGCCCACCACCACTTCTCCGTGCTCTGGGGTAAATTTTAGGGCATTGTCCATAAGGTTTTGTACGGCGCGCTCCACCAAGGATATGTCTGCGAAGACCAATGGAATGCCTTGGTCCATTTCCAGTTTCAGCGAAATATTTTTTTGTTGGGCCAGGAGTTGATAGTTTCTATGCACATCGTTGGCCAGTTCGCTTATGAGAAAGGCTTCCTTTTGGGGCGTGATTTGGTTGGCTTCCAGCTTGCTGTATTCAAATAGCTGTCCTATCAATTTAGAAAGTTTTTCACCACTGGAACTTATGGTGCCCAGGTATTCCGATCGCTGATCGGCCCTTAGGGTGGCATCCTTCATCTGTAGGGTCTCTATGTAGCCTTGTATAATGGCCAGTGGCGTGCGCAGATCGTGGGAGATGTTGGCTATGAGCTCTTGGCGAAGCTTTTCCAAGGACTTGATTTTTTCCATATCGGCCAGGATGGTACTGGCCATATGGTTAAAAGTGGTGGTCACTCCGGCAAGATCGCTTTTTTCTGCATTATGGATCCGATGATTTAGGTCGCCCTGGGCAAAACGTTTTGCGGCAAAGACCAGCTCCCTGAGGTTTTTGGTCAGGTACCAGACGGACAAAACTCCCAAGATAGCCGCAAAAAGTAGGGTTACCAATAGAGAGCCCACCCCCAGTTTAAGGGCGTAGCTGCCAAAGAGAAGGTCCCTGGTGTTTAGGTAGTCTTGCCCGGCCAAGATAATATAGATATAGCCCTCTGTACTGCCTTTTTTAAATTTGGCCACGGAAAAAACCTGTTGGTTTTGCACGTTTTTTGGATCATCGCCCAAAAAATAACCCTTTCCCTCTGCAGCGATGAACGCTTCAATAGGGGCCGTGTTCACTTGTTTCTGGTTGGTTTTTGGCGCATCGTGATCAAGTACCACAGAGTATTGCACTGTGCCGTCCAAATCCAGTAAATAGACTTCTATGGCCCTGTTTACGGCCATCATATTGTGCATGATATCGCCAAAAAGGGCCTTGTTGACCTTGCCCAAACTGTCAATGGGGCTTTGGTGCACAAACTTTTCGTCAATAAGGTCTTGGGCAAGGTTGGCGTGCAACCGCTGGGTGGTCTCGTTAAAGTAGTTGTTGGACAGATGAATGGTCGCTACCGTATAGCCCAGACCGGCCAGTATGAGAATGGCCAAAAAGGAAAGGGCCAGCTTTCTTACCAGTTTGTTGGATAGGATGGTCGTGCTCATAGCTCTTCGTTAAATTTATAGCCCACGCCCCAGGTGGTTAGGATATAGGTGGGCTTGCCCATATCGGGCTCTATTTTTGCCCTGAGCCTGTTAATGTGGGAATTTACGGTGTGTTCATACCCTTTAAATTCGTAGCCCCAGATCAGGTTCAATAGTTTGGATCGGTCGTAACTTTTTCCAGGGTTGGAAGAGAGCAGCACCAAGAGCTCAAATTCTTTGGGGGATAGCTCTACCCTATTGCCGTTTACCACAACTTTGCGCATTTCCAAGTCTATGGTCAACGCCCCGAAACGGGAAATTTTCTTCAGGGGCGCTTCTTCTTGGGATGCCATGGCCAATTGTTGCCGGCGAAAGAGCGCTTTTGCGCGAGCTATGAATTCCCGAATGCTAAAAGGTTTGGTGAGATAGTCGTCCGCACCTATTTCAAGGCCCAACACCTTGTCTATCTCCTCAGATTTGGCGGTTAGCATAAGGATGGGAGAAGGTACGTTGTTGGCCCTTATTTGTTGGCAGACCGCGATACCGTCCCTACCGGGCAACATAATGTCCAATATGATAAGGTCCGGGACCAGCTCCAAAGCCTTGGCCAAGCCATTGTTGCCATCGTGGCAAGAATGAACGGTGCAATGCAGGTCTTTTAAGTGAATCTCCAGTAGCCGAACAATTTCCGGATCGTCCTCAATGATCAGTACAGTTTTCATAGGATACGAAATAAGGGTTAAACTATCACGGAAAGGTCACAATGCACATCCAGGGTATCTGCGTCCGCTCCCTTAGAGTCGGTAAAAATGTGGATTGCTGACAGGGATTTTCTATTTTTTATTTTAAATCTCTGATAAAGAGTTGATTATAAAAAATGAACTTTATGTGATACTTCTGTTACAGCCTCGGGGTTTCTTTGTGCCAAATCAAAACATAAAGAACAATGAACAATTTAAAATGGATTGCCATGCTGTTTGCCATGACCCTTTTTGTCTGGAGCTGCAGTGAGAACGACGCGGATGTTGCTGTGTTGGAACTGAATGCCGGTACCCTTTCAGGGGGGCCATTTTCCTTTGCCGTTGACGGGCAACCGGATATGGTTGCCGGTATTGCCCTTGATGCATCGGCCCTTACGGGAAGTGTGCAGAATTACGTGATCACGGACGATGCCAAGAATATCCTGGGACTGCCACCCACTTTAGTGGATGTGGAAGGTGTGGATTTTGACGGGGCCGGCATTGGTTCTTGTTACATCTACCACCTAACTTATGAGCCGGGCCTTTCCGGATTGGAAGTGGGTACAAATTTGGACAACCTATCGGGAGACTTTGCACTCTCCAACTTTTTGATCGTGGTGCGCAGTGGCCTAAATGCGGGCACCTTGTCCGGCGGGCCCTTTGAGTTTTTGGTAGACGGAAAACCGGACATGGTCACTGGAATTGCCTTGGACAGTGCCGCACTTAACGGTGAGACCCAATCCTTTGTCATTACCGATGATTCCAGAAACATATTGGGCCTGCCGCCCACTTTGGAAGCCGTGGAGGGAGTGGATTTTGACGGTGCCGGTGTGGGGTCTTGCTACATTTACCACATAACCTATTCCGGCGCTCTCGAAGGCCTGGAGGCAGGAAACAGTCTGGATGGCCTTATGGGCAGTTTTAGCCTCAGCAACTTTATAGAGGTACAGCGAAAAGGCTTGGTGGCGGGAACCCTGTCCGGTGGGCCGTATGACTTTACCATAGACGGCAATCCGGATAGGGTAACGGATCTGGCCCTGGACGCCAATATGGTGAATGGCAGCAGATCCGGTTTTGTCATTACCGATGCCGATTTGAACATCCTTGGCCTACCGCCCACCTTGGAGGCCGCTCAGGGTGTGGATTTTGATGGTGCGGGTGCCGGGGTATGCCTTATTTGGCACATTACCTATGAAGAGGGCATTGTTGGGCTGGAAACCGGTGGCAATGCAGGGAATTTGGATGGCTTTTTTGCACTGTCCAATGCCATAACGGTAAACAGAAACGCTTTGAACGCTGGGGTGATCTCCGGTGGCCCCTACGATTTCACGGTTGACGGAATGGCCGATAGGGTCACCGGGATTGCCCTGGATACCACTGAACTTACAGGTACCCTACAGACCTGGATCATCACGGATGACCAGAACAACATTCTTGGATTGCCACCCATGCTTTCCAATGTGGAGGGTGTGGATTTTGATGGTGCTGGTGCCGGGGTGTGCCTTATTTGGCACCTTACTTATGAGGAGGGCCTAACCGGTTTGGCCGCTGGTAACAATGTTGCGGACCTGGAAGGCTTTTATGGGATTTCCAACTCCCTGACCGTAACAAGGAACGCCTTGGAGGCGGGCACCTTGTCCGGTGGCCCGTACACCTTTGTCATGGATAACACGCCAGATATGGTCAGTGGCCTCATGTTGGATGCCGCCAAGGTAAACGGCTCCAACCAGACTTTTGTCATCACCGACGATTCAGGGGTCATTCTGGGCCTGCCACCTACTTTGGAAGCCGTGGAGGCAATAGATTTTAACCAGGCCGGCGCCGGTATCTGTTATATATGGCACCTTACCTATGAAGACGGGATAACGGGCTTGGCGGAAGGACAAAATGCGAACAACCTGGAGGGTTTCTTTGACCTGTCCAACTTTATAACGGTTACCAGGGTTGGCGACTAAAAACTAGCTATGGAGAAGTGTTGTGTTTAGTTTAATTCTTAAGTTGAGAGGCCCAAGCGAAAGTTTGGGCTTCTTTTTTTGCTCATGCCTTGGCATTTTAACCCAATTCTCCTTAAGCGAGCAGTAAAAAAATGGTGTTGATTTTTGGCTTTCGGAAAAAAAGGCCGGCCTTGGTCCGTAAAAGGACGTAAGGGAAACTAAAAACCATTTGCCAGAGGCTTTCAACGGACAACTGGAACTAGACCGCCACCGTGGCTTTTATGTGCGGATGCGGATCATAGTCCACAAGCTTAAAATCCTCGAACTTGAATTTAAAGATATCGGTGACCTTCGGGTTTATGATCATTTTGGGCAAGGGCCTGGGCTCACGGCTCAACTGCAATTGCACCTGCTCCATATGGTTGTCGTAAATATGGGCATCCCCAAAGGTGTGCACAAAATCACCGACTCCATAACCACAGACCTGTGCCATCATCATGGTGAAGAGGGCATAGGACGCTATGTTAAAGGGCACGCCCAAAAAGATGTCCGCACTGCGTTGGTACAATTGGCAGCTCAATTTGCCATTGGCCACATAAAACTGAAAAAAAGCGTGGCAAGGGGGCAGGGCGGCTTTGCCGTTCGCCACATTTTCGGCAAAGGATTTGGAGGTGTCCGGCAAAACACTGGGATTCCAGGCCGAGATCAGCATCCTTCTGCTATTGGGATTGTTTTTAAGGGTGTGCACCACCTCTTTTATCTGATCGATCTCCTCGCTGTTCCAATTTCTCCACTGGTGGCCATAGACAGGGCCAAGGTCTCCGTTTTGGTCTGCCCATTCGTTCCAGATGCGCACCCCGTTCTCTTGCAGATAGCGGATGTTGGTGTCCCCTTTTAAAAACCACAGCAATTCGTGCACAATGGATTTTAAGTGAAGCTTTTTGGTGGTGACCATGGGGAAACCCTCCGAAAGATCAAATCTCATTTGGTAGCCAAAAACACTCTTGGTCCCTGTTCCGGTCCTATCGCCTTTCTGGTTGCCGTGCTCCAGCACGTGCTCCAATAGATCGTGGTATTGTTTCATCTCTTTTCCTTGATAGCGCCCTCGGGGAGAGCCACTTTGTTAGTGGTTGTGGTCCTTTGCCCAACACAACGAATGAACGGTAAAATTAAAAAAACGGTGCCGTCTTATTTCCATCGGAAATCTAAAACATATCACTATTTATCAACGAAAATGGCACAAATGCCCTTTGGAAGACGCAGCTGTTTAACCTAGGATCATACCGGCAATGGTGGCCGATAGCAGGGAGGCCAAAGAACCGCCAAGTACGGCCTTCATCCCAAATTCGGAAAGGGTTTTTCGTTGTCCGGGCGCCAAGGAGCCAATGCCGCCGATCTGTATGCCAATGGATGCAAAATTGGCGAAACCGCACAGCATGTAGGTGGCCATGATAATGGATTTGTTGTACTTCAGGGCCGGTAGGGTGGCCAGGTCCTTCAATTCTGCCAGTTGAATGTAGCCCACAAATTCACTGGCCGCCAATTTTATGCCCAATAGTTGGCCCATGAGCATGATGTCTTCCTTGGCCACACCAATGAGCCACATCAAGGGCGCAAAAATGGTTCCTAAAATGGCCTCTAGGGAAAACTTTTGGTAGGCCGTGTTTTTCGCGATCCAGGTGTTTAGGTGGGTAAGGTCTCCCGTCCATTCCAAGATGCCGTTGACCATGGCAATGATGGCCACGAACACCAAGAGCATGGCACCCACGTTCACCGCCAATTTAAGGCCCTCTGTGGTGCCATTGGCAATGGCGTCCAGGATATTGGAGCCTATTTTTTCCGAGGAGACGTTCACATCCGTGTGCACGGCCTCGGTCTGGGGGTAGAGCATTTTGGATATGACAATGGCCCCTGGCGCCGCCATCACCGAGGCCGCCAGAAGATGTTTGGCAAAAACGAGCTGCAGTATTTCGTCCTCTCCGCCCAAAAAGCCAATGTAGGCGGCCAGTACCGCACCGGCCACGGTGGCCATGCCCCCGATCATGACCAAAAGAATTTCGGAGCGGGTCATTTTCTCAAGATAGGCCTTGATGAGCAGGGGGGCCTCGGTCTGGCCCAAGAAGATATTGCCGGCCACGGAGAGGCTTTCTGCCCCGGAAATGCCCAAACTTTTGCTCAGCAACCAGGCCAAGGCCCGGACCACCTTTTGTATGGCCCCCAAATAAAAGAGGAGGGAGGTAAGTGCGGAAAAGAAAATGATCGTGGGCAGCACTTGGAACGCAAAAATGTAGCCAAAGGTGGTGGTGTCCACCACGAGCCCTTCAAACAAAAATTTACTGCCCGCACGCGTAAATTCCAAAATGCTCACGAAGACTTTCCCGATCTGTTCAAAAATATATTGTATGGCGGGCACCTTGAGCACCCCAATGGCTATGAGCATCTGTAACCCTAAACCAATGCCCACGGTACGCCAGTTGATGGCCCTTCGGTTGGCACTGAAGAGGTAGGCGATGAGGAGCAGCACCAACATGCCCAAAGCTCCGCGCCAAACACTGTTCAGGGAAATCCCCGCACTGGGCAGGGCCTCCATGACCTCTTGGGCCGTTGCCTGTGCTTCAAGGGCTTGGGCCAGTTCTGGAGCCGTGACACTGGGCTTTAGGCCGTCATGGGCAAAAACCGTTCCCAAACAGAAGAGCAGCATGGGAAACAGTCCAAGTTTTTTTTTCATCCTAAGGGAGCGCGGAATCAATTTCTTTTGGATATTTCATCCCTGAGCTTGGCCGCTTTCTCGTAGTCTTCGTTGTTCACGGCCTTGAGCAGTTCTGCCTTCAGTTCATCCAGATTCAGCTCGGTGTATCCGTCAGAGGCCCCGGACTCTATCTCTACCGTTTCCCCTTCCTGAAGGATCTCGTTCACCATGATACTTCCCTCAGCATCCTTTTTGTCCTTTTCCTTGGAAGAAAACTTCAAGAAGATGCCCGCCTGGTCCAAAATGTTCTTATAGGTGAAGATGGGCGCATCAAACCTCAGCGCCAGGGCAATGGCATCACTGGTACGGGCGTCTATGATCTCCTCTATGCCTTCCCGTTCACAGATGATGCTGGAATAGAAGACCCCATCCACCAATTTGTGTATAATGACCTGTTTCACCACAATGCCAAAGCGGTCCGAAAAATTCTTGAAAAGGTCATGGGTCAACGGTCTGGGAGGGCGTATTTCCTTTTCCAGGGCTATGGCAATGGACTGGGCTTCAAAAGCACCGATGACTATGGGCAATTTTCGATCGCCCTGGTCTTCGTTCAAAATAAGGGCATATGCGCCATTTTGAGTTTGGCTATAGGAAATACCCTTAATTTTTAATCGTACAAGGCTCATGTAGGTTGCATTAAAAAAGGGCGGTTCAAATAAATGGGGTTCACCAAATACCTGAACAGCCCTTCAGGGCACAAATTAACAAAAATTAGCTGTTTTGGGCCTTAAATTCCCTTAATTTTTCGGTGAGTTCCGGAACCACTTCAAAGGCATCGGCCACCATTCCATAATCGGCCGCTTTGAAAAAGGGCGCTTCGGGATCCGTATTGATCACCACTTTGGTCTTGGACGCGCTTACGCCGGCCAAATGCTGTATGGCCCCAGAAATGCCAATGGCAATGTACAGGTTGGTGGCCACAGGTTTACCGGTTTGTCCCACATGTTCCCCGTGGGGCCTCCAGCCCAGGTCGGAAACGGGTTTGGAGCAAGCGGTGGCAGCGCCCAGCACATCGGCCAGTTCTTCCAGCATGCCCCAGTGCTCGGGGCCTTTTAGGCCGCGGCCGCCGGAAACAACAATGTCGGCATCCGCTATCGTGGCCTTGCCCTGAACCTTGTCCACCTCGGTGGCCTTTGTGCCAAAGACATCCCCCAAGGATGGGGCAAAATCACTTATGGTGGTCTCCACCTTTTTTTCCACGGAGCCAAAGGCATTGTTGCTCACGCCAATGATGGCCTTTTCCGTGCTTATCTTTGTATGGGCAAAGCCTTTGTTGGTAAAGACACTTCGTTTTACGGTTATGGGGTCCGTGCCACTGGGGGCCTCCACTACGTTGGGCACATACCCCGCCTGTAGCGTGCCGGCCAATATCGGGGCCATGAACTTGGTGTCGGCACTGGAACTGAGAACGACCACCGAACTGTTTTCCGCTATGGCCGCTGCGGCCACAACGGCCGCGAAGGCCTTGGCATTGAAGGTTTCCAACTCCCCGTTCTTTACGTTCAGCACCTTGCCCACGCCGTAGTTGCCCAAGGCTTCGTTTTCATTGCTGTTTATGGTCACTGCCGTAACGCTGGTGCCCAGCATCTCCGCGACTGCGGCCGCATACGAGGCGGTCTCGTAGGCGTTTTTCTTTAATTTTCCCTTTTCGGATTCTGTATAGACTAAAACTGACATATTCTTTTTTTTTAAGTTGATGATGTTGCGCTGTGTAGCATGGATCAACGGTGCAGCAAATCTTAAATGGCCTTGGCTTCGTTGTGCAACAGGGTGATGAGTTCGTCCACTGTTTCCACCATTTTTACCGAGCCCTTGGGTGCCGGTTTTTCAAAGCTGGTGTCCTCACTTGCCTTTGTGGCTTCCACGGGTTCCACCACCTTTAGGCTTTTCTTGCGGGCCATCATGATGCCCCGCATGTTGGGAATGCGGAGATCGCTCTCTTCCACCAAACCTTTTTGGCCGCCCACCACAAGGGGTAGCGAAGTGCTCAGGGTTTCTTTGCCACCGTCAATTTCCCTTATGGCCGTGACCTTGTCGCCCTCTATTTCCAGCCCTATGCAGGTGTTCACAAAGTTCATGTTGAGCTGGGTGGCCAGAATGCCGGGCACCATGCCCCCATTGTAATCTATGGATTCCCTGCCCCCTATGATCAAGTCGTAGGCGCCTTGCTTTACCACCTCGGCCAATTGTGTGGCCACAAAATAACCGTCGGTGGGGTCGGCGTTTACCCTTATGGCCTCATCTGCGCCAATGGCCAGGGCCTTTCTCATAGTGGGTTCCACATTGGCTTCCCCCACGGTGGCCACGTGCACGGTAGCACCCTGTTTTTCCTTGAACCACATGGCTCGGGTAAGGCCAAACTCATCATTGGGATTGATCACAAATTGCACCCCGGTCGCGTCAAACTTGGTGTCGTTTTCCGTGAAGTTGATCTTGGACGTGGTGTCCGGTACGTTGCTAATGCAAACTAATATCTTCATACTGCTTTTTTTTTGAGGGTTTTGGGTAGCGGGCGTTTTTGTCCCTTACCCGATTTTTTATAACGGCAAACCTTCTCGTTTTAAACCAAGTCGGGCACTGTCCAATCGCGTTGAAACGCACATTTTTTTATTACAATTGGTTTGTAATCAACGTTTTGGAGGTGAAACGGGGAAATTTTTCCCGCTGCGCTCCACTTTGGCCCATCAAGGTATGGGACGAAGATAAATAAATAATCTCAAAAATACTATGCACGCATAGTATTTTTTGGGGTATTTTTTTGAACTGGCCAAGGTTACATTTGCCATATAATTTCCTATTTTTGCGTGCTTTTAAAAGCGAAACCAGAAGTCTAAAATTTATTCCATATAAATGAAAACCTTACAATTTAGAGAAGCTATCGCAGAGGCCATGTCAGAGGAGATGCGCCGCGATGAATCCATTTATTTAATGGGTGAGGAAGTGGCAGAGTACAATGGCGCCTACAAGGCTTCCAAGGGGATGTTGGATGAGTTTGGGGCCAAGCGGGTCATTGACACCCCCATATCAGAGCTCGGTTTTGCCGGTGTCGGTGTGGGCAGTACCATGACGGGAAACAGGCCCATCATAGAGTTCATGACGTTTAACTTTGCCCTGGTGGGCATCGATCAAATCATAAACAACGCCGCCAAGATAAGACAAATGTCCGGGGGGCAGTTCGCATGCCCCATTGTTTTTAGGGGGCCCACGGCCTCGGCGGGCCAATTGGCGGCAACGCATTCCCAAGCCTTTGAGAGTTGGTACGCCAATTGTCCTGGGCTCAAGGTCATTGTGCCATCGAACCCGGCAGACGCCAAGGGCTTGCTCAAGTCCGCCATTAGGGACGATGATCCGGTCATTTTCATGGAATCCGAACAGATGTACGGAGACAAGGGAGAGGTGCCCGAGGGAGAATACACCATACCCATTGGGGTCGCGGACATTCGCCGGGAGGGATCGGATGTGACCATCATTTCCTTTGGCAAGATCATCAAGGAAGCGGACAAGGCGGCCGATGCCTTGGAAAAGGAGGGCATTAGCTGTGAGATCATAGATTTAAGGACCGTGAAGCCCCTGGATTACGAGGCGGTGCTCAAGTCCGTGAAAAAGACCAACAGAATGGTCATCTTGGAAGAGGCTTGGCCTTTTGGAAACGTGTCCACGGAAATTACCTACCACGTACAGGCCCACGCATTCGATTATCTGGATGCCCCCATCGTAAGGTTGAACACCGCGGACACCCCGGCACCGTATTCGCCCGTTCTGTTGGAAGAATGGTTGCCCAATCACGAAGATGTGATCAAGGCAGTGAAAAAAGTAATGTATAAATAGTATCCCCATCACAACTTAAAAATGGCTTCCCCGTTCTTAATGGGGAAGCCATTTTTATAAAGAATCCCCTTTGGCCACAACGGCAATCCCCAATGAAATCCCACCTATGTGCCATACTGCTGCTTTTTGCCTTCTCCGTCTGGGGCCAGACCAAGGTGGGCGGTGTGGTATTGGACACCAATGGGGCACCGGTGGCCTTCGCCAACGTGCTGTTCAAGGATTCCACCGAGGGTACCATTACCAATGACGATGGTAGGTTTTATTTGATATCGGATCGGCGTCATGCCACCCTGGTGGTCTCATTCTTGGGTTTTCGCGATCAGGAGGTGCCGCTTTCGGGCGCCGTGAACCACGAGTTAAAGATCGTGCTGCAGGAAGCCGCCCAAGAGCTCAGCGAGGTGGTGCTCATAGGGGGCAGGCAATCCAAAAAAAACAATCCCGCCGTGGACATCCTTAAAAAGATATGGGCCAAGAAACGGGTAAACGGTCTAAAACAGTACCGCCAATACGCCTTTAAAAAGTACGAAAAGGTGCAGTTTGATCTGAACACCATAGACAGCAACCTCATAAAGAGCAAGGTGTTCAAGGGCCTCGAATTTGTGTTTCAGGACCTGGACACCTCCAGCATCACCGGGAAGACCTATCTCCCCATTTTTTTGAACGAGACCCTCTCCAAGGTGGCAGGCGACAATGTTCTGAAACTGGAGAAGGAAGAGGTGCTGGGCAACAAGAATTCCGGCTTCGAGAACAACCAGGCCATCATTGCCTTTGTCAAGGACCTCTACCAAAACTATGACGTGTACGAGAACTACCTCAAGTTTTTTGACAAGAGCTTCACCAGTCCGCTCTCCACCACCGGGGTGGACACCTACAACTATGCCCTGAGGGACAGCGCCTTTATTGGAAACAAATGGTGCTACAACATTGTCTATTACCCCAGGCGCAAGAACGAGCTCACCTTTAAGGGCGATTTTTGGGTGAACGATTCCACTTGGGCCATTAAGGAGATCAACCTGGAAGTGACCAAGAGTGCCAACATCAATTGGGTAAAGGACATTTATATTGAACAAGAGTTCCAGGTCGTGAACGACTCTGTTTTCCTCTTGAAGCGAGACTACATGCTCAGCAACTTCAGTCTCAGCAAGAAAGAAAGTGCACGCGGAGTGTACGGCAAGCGAACCACGGTGTACAATGATTATGTGTTCGATCAACCACGGCCCAGGGACTTTTACCGAAAGGAAAAAAACCCCTTGGACCCCAGTGCCATTGTCCAGGACAATGCTTTTTGGGAAGAGAACCGCTTGGAGGAGCTCAATAAGGACGAAAAGGGCATCTATGCCCTATTGGACACCCTGCAAACGGTGCCCAAGTTCAAGACCTACTATAATCTGGTGAGCATCCTGGGCTCTGGCTATGTGGAGATCGATAAGTGGAACATGGACCTGGGCTCGGTGTACGATGTTGTGGGCTTTAACCTGGCAGAGGGCCCAAGAGTGCGTTTTGGGGCCCGCACCTTTTTTGGCCAAAACGATCCGTGGCGGCTGGAAGGGTACACCGCCTACGGTTTTTGGGACAAGAAGTTCAAGTACGGCATATCGGGGAAAATACTGCTGGACCAACGCAGCCGCCTGATCTTGTCCGGGGGCAACCGCCGGGACGTGGAGCAACTGGGGGTGAGCCTAACGGCCACGAATGATGTGCTGGGCCGCAGTTTGGCCTCTTCGGCCGTGCTCACGGTGGGCATCAACAACCGGCTCACAGAAATAAACCTCAGTGCCCTGGGCGCGGAGATAGAGCCCGTCACCAATCTCCGGTTGGCCCTGGGCGGTACCTTCAGAACCCTGCAATCTGCCCTTCCGGACGAGTTTAGCTTGGATTATCTGGATTCAGATGGCCCTGGCGGCATCGCATCGGCGGTAAAGCAGTTCGATCTCAGTACGGTGCTCATCTATACCCCGGGCAAGCGGACCATTGGCCACGGGGTGGAGCGCAGGGACATCAATGATACCTACAGCACCTTGCTGCTCAACTACACCAAGGGCATTGCCGGGCCCTTCCAGAGCGATTTCAACTATGATAAACTGCAATTTTCCTACACCAGGCCTTGGCAACTGGGCGGGCTGGGCAGGCTTAGGAGCACCTTGGAGATGGGGCGCATCTTTGGTACCGTGCCCCTGGGCCTGTTGGGAGTGGTACCGGGAAACCAGACCTTTTTTACCACCTACGCCACCTTTCCCAACCTCGATTTTTATGAGTTTGTGACAGATACCTACGCCGCCCTGCATTTGGAACACAATTTTAACGGACGGCTCTTTTCCCGTATTCCCTTCCTAAGGAAACTGGACCTGAGGGAAATTGTGGGGCTGCGCGCGGCCTGGGGCACCCTCTCCGATGAAAACAAGGCCCTGAACGCCCCCGCTGCCGTGAGCACGCCCTTGCTGGCGCCCAGTGACCATATTTATTATGAATATTCCTTTGGGGTGGGCAATATATTCAGGATTTTTAGGGTCGATTTTAACTTTAGGGGGAACTACCTGGAGCATCCCGAGGCCAGGCCCTTTGGGGTCACCGGCACCTTTGGTTTCAGTTTTTAAGGGCAGACTTGGGGGCAATTTAGGCGGTGAATGGGCGTTAGCAAAGGAAATAAAAGAACTATTGACAAGAATTTTTAAATATATAAGCCATTGATATGAGTGAAACAAAAGACGTAACCTTTGATGTTTTGATCGAAATACCAAAAGGAAGCCGTAACAAATATGAATATGATTTTGTGTTGAACAAGATTCGCTTTGATCGTACCCTGTTCTCCTCCATGATGTATCCCGGAGACTATGGTTTTGTCCCCGAGACCCTGGCCTTGGACAAGGATCCCCTGGATGTACTGGTGTTGGGCACGGAACCCACCTACCCCATGGTTGTGATGGAGGTGCAGCCTATTGGGGTCTTTCACATGACCGATGAAAAGGGACCGGACGAAAAAATCATCTGCGTTCCCGTCTCGGACCCCATTTGGAACAAAAGGCATGACATCTCCGACCTTAACCCGCACCGCTTAAAGGAGATAGAACATTTTTTTCAGGTCTACAAAGACTTGGAAAAGAAAAAGGTGGACACCGGCGGTTGGGGAAATGCCGCGGAGGCCATTGCCATTTACCACCAATGCGTGCAGCGCTATGAGGAAAGCGAACACAAGAAAAACCGCACCTTTACCATTTGAGAAAGGCAAATGAACAACAAATGAAAGCCGCTTCCGAACCAGTTTGGGGGCGGCTTTTTTTATTCTGTTCTATTTTACTACATTAGCGATCTTTTAACGTTATAAACAATCAAGCAAAATGGAAATGATCGTAAACCTATTGCCGGTATTCGGCGTTGTGGCACTCCTTTTCGTGTTCGTTAAGAACGTATGGGTGGGAAAACAAGATGTCGGAGATGCCAAAATGGCCAGAATTGCCAAAAACATTGCCGATGGGGCCATGTCCTTTTTAAAGGCGGAGTACAAGATATTGAGTGTCTTTGTGGTGGCCGTGGCCATCCTCCTGTTTTTTAAGGGCAGTAATGAAACCGGATCGCACGGTATGGTGGCCCTTTCCTTTGTGGTGGGCGCCATCTGTTCTGCCTTGGCCGGTTTTATTGGTATGCGCGTGGCCACCAAGGCCAATGTGCGCACCACCCAAGCTGCCAAAACCTCATTGGGCAAAGCTCTTGAAGTGGCCTTTGCCGGAGGTGCCGTAATGGGTCTGGGTGTTGTGGGCCTTGGTGTTTTGGGACTTAGCGGTCTGTTTATGATCTACCAGGCCATTTGGCCGGGCGCCGAAAATCTGGCCCTGGTATTGAACGTACTTTCGGGTTTCTCCCTGGGCGCCTCTTCCATAGCCCTTTTTGCCCGTGTGGGCGGGGGAATTTATACCAAGGCCGCCGATGTTGGTGCCGATTTGGTGGGCAAGGTGGAAGCGGGAATTCCGGAAGACCACCCCTTGAATCCCGCCACCATTGCAGACAACGTTGGGGACAACGTGGGCGATGTGGCCGGAATGGGAGCGGACCTTTTTGAGTCTTACGTGGGGTCCATTATTGGGACCATGGTGCTGGGCGCCTTTATCATTACCCCGGATTTTGCCGGCCTAGGCGCGGTGTACCTGCCCTTGGTCTTGGCCGCAGTGGGCATCATCATGTCCATTATAGGCACTTTTTTCGTTAGGGTAAAGGATGGTGGTAACCCCCAGACCGCCCTTAACATTGGGGAGTTTGGTTCTGCCGCCTTAATGGTGGTGGCCTCTTATTTCATCATCACCGCGTTGATCCCGGAATCTGTGGATGGGCTTCCCATGGGGGCCATGGGGATCTTTTTTGCTACCCTGGCCGGACTCGTTGCCGGGTTGGGCGTGGGCAAGATAACCGAATACTACACGGGCACCGGGACAAAGCCGGTGACCTCCATTGTAAGGCAGTCCGAGACGGGTGCCGCCACCAATATCATTGCCGGTCTGGGCGTGGGCATGATGTCCACAATGGTTCCCATTGTATTGATTGCCGCTGCCATTTTGATATCGCACTACTGTGCCGGTCTCTACGGCATTGCCATTGCGGCCGTGGGGATGTTGGCCAACACCGGCATCCAATTGGCCGTGGATGCCTACGGGCCCATCTCGGACAATGCCGGTGGTATTGCCGAAATGGCGGAATTGGATCCTGAGGTGCGCGAGCGCACCGATAAACTGGATGCCGTGGGGAACACCACTGCGGCCATTGGAAAAGGGTTTGCCATTGCCTCTGCCGCGTTAACCGCCTTGGCGTTGTTCTCCGCCTTCATGAAGGTGGCCAACGTGAGCTCCATTGACGTTTCCAAGCCCACGGTGATGGCGGGGCTTTTGGTGGGCGCCATGCTGCCCTTTGTGTTCTCTGCGCTTTCCATGAACGCCGTGGGTCGTGCGGCCATGGCCATGATCGAGGAGGTGCGCAGGCAGTTCAATGACATTCCCCAATTAAAGGCCGCCCTGGAGGTGATGCGTGCCGTGGATTCCGATATGAGCAAGGCCACCCCGGCACAGCGCGAAATATTCGATGCTGCCGATGGCTATGCGGAGTACGATAAATGTGTGGAGATTTCCACCAAGGCGTCCATCAAGGAAATGGTATTGCCTGGACTGCTGGCCATTGCCGTTCCGGTGGCCGTTGGGTTTATTGGCGGTGCCGAGATGTTGGGCGGGCTTTTGGCCGGGGTAACCTCCGCCGGTGTGTTGATGGCCATCTTCCAATCCAACGCCGGTGGCGCTTGGGACAATGCCAAAAAAATGATCGAATCTGATGGCCGTAAGGGCACCGAGGCCCACAAGGCCGCCGTGGTGGGAGACACCGTGGGAGACCCGTTCAAGGATACCTCCGGCCCTTCCCTAAATATCTTGTTGAAGCTCATGTCCGTTGTGGCCTTGGTCATTGCACCCAGTATCGCAGTAAGCGCAGAGGGCATGGCGGCCTATACCAAAGAAAAGGCGGCTTCTGAACATGTGGTGCAACATGTGGACAAGCAAGTAGAGGTGATGATGGAAAGCATGCCCAACGACCAGCTCAAGGCCGTGGTGACCACCACCCTTACCGAAAATGGCACGGAAAGCGTTACGGAGGAGGTCTTTGAAGGTTCCGAAGACCAAGTTAAAAAAGACATGGCCAAGTACGGCGTATCGCAGGACCATATAGAGGTGCGCGTACAGTAAGTGTCGTTCGGGGCAAGAGCGCCCTGACCTGGTTAAAAAAGAAAAGCCCCGTTCATGCAACGGGGCTTTTTTATGGGGGCAATGGCCTACAGGCCGCCATTAGCGAACAATGTTTTGGATGGGCAGCCAGCGATTTGGGTCATAATCGTTCATGGCGTTAATGAGCTGGAAACCTTTAAAGTCCCCCAGGTCTCCAACCGCAATGTCCTTGGCCCGTACGCCACCCTTGTCCAAGAGACGTTCCCTGCAGCATCCTTTCAGTAAGGGATGTTTTGGGGTGTACACCTGTCGCCCATCGGTAAGCAACAGGTTGGCATAGCTTCCATCCGTGATAAGGCCTTTCCGTACGATCAGGATGTCGTCTGCTTGGCCGCGTAGGGCAAAAAGGTCGTTCAAACGGCGGCGGTCGTTGTACTTAAGGCCGTAGTCTATGTGGTCGTCAAACACTAATTTTAGGTGCGCTGTCCGTTTCCGTTGGTATTTTTCCAAGGTATGGCGGGTCCCCTTTTTATTGTATTCCACCCGCAATTTATAAAGGCCACCCTCTTCCAGGGAAGGAAGGGTCACGGCATCAAAGAGCCCAAAGGATGGTGCCGTCCCATAAAATTGGGTGTAGGAGGCCCAAAACCGTTTGTGGTGGTATTCCGGGTGGGCCACCCTGCCCTGGGTCACGCAAATGGTCTCAAAAAGTGGGTACATAGATCTTGTGGTTCAGTTCTTCGTACTCCTCCTCCAGCTGGCTCAAATGGGTAATGCCGCCCCCACTGCGAAAGTAGTGCTGGCCCTTTTTCTTTTCAATGTAACGGATGTTCACGGCCGAGGCCAGGTTTTCCCCATCAAACACCCCAAAAATACCCGTATAAAACCCCCTTGCACTTGTTTCTGCGGCGGCAATGATGTCCATGGTCTTTTTCTTGGGTGCCCCGCTTATGGACCCTGCGGGAAGGGTCTTTAAAAGCAGGTCGGCAAAATGATCTTTCCAATCGGCCGGAAGGCGTCCCTTGATCTCAGAGCTGGTCTGCAGTATTTCGCCCGTGGTGCTTTTAATGCGCTCCAGGTACCTGAACTTGGTCACTTCCACGTTTTTGGCGATCATGGAGAGGTCGTTGCGGATCAGGTCCACAATGGTGTTGTGCTCGTACATTTCCTTGGCATTTTCCAGCAATCGTTGTTCTGCCTGGGGCACATCGGTGCTTATGGTGCCCTTCATGGGGTGCGAATGGATATGATCTCCCTTGATGTGGAAGTAAGACTCGGGAGAAAAGACCACAAACCTATCCTTGTAGTAGAGCTTAAAGGGGGCATGGGCCCGGTCATAGATCTCTTTCAAGGGCACATTGGGGGCAATGGGCGTGGCAAAGGTAAGGTTCAACAAGAACGAGTTGCCCTGCCCCAGTTCCCACTTCACCTGATCAAACGCCTTGCGGTAAGCGGCCAGTCCTATGGGATTGGGCTGTAGGGCAATGGTCTTGGCCGTGGTCTTTTTGGCCAGGGGCCTATTCCGGTTGGTAGTGCCCTTTACGTTAAAGAATATGCCCGCTGCGGCGGCCTCCCCGAACGTGAGCACCTCTTGGTTTTGCTTGGCAAAATCCACCAGAAAGAAAAAGGGGGTGCCTTGCTTCAGAAGGGCAGTGGTCCGTTCTTGGAACATGGGGGGCTTGGGGGTGGGTTTTTCGGTCAGAACAATCCGTTTATTTCGGCATCAATTTTATTTATCACGGTGCCCAGGTCCTCGGGCTCGTCCACAAAGTCCAGCACGTCCACATCAATGATCAGGAGATTTCCGTTCCCGTAGCCGTGTATCCAAGCCTCGTAGCGCTCATTGAGTCGGCTCAGGTAGTCTATGGATATGGTGTTTTCATATTCACGGCCCCTTTTATGGATCTGCTTCACCAGATTGGGAATGGAACTGCGCAGGTAAATGAGCAGGTCCGGTGGCTGTACCAAGGACTCCATCAACTCAAACAAACTGCTGTAGTTCTTAAAGTCCCTGTTGGTCATGAGGCCCATGGCGTGCAGGTTGGGCGCAAAAATATGGGCATCCTCATAAATGGTGCGGTCCTGTATCACGTTTTTGCCGCTCTGCTTGATCTCCAATATCTGTCTGTACCTACTGTTAAGAAAATAGATTTGCAGGTTAAAGCTCCACCGCTCCATCTGGGTGTAAAAATCATCCAGGTACGGATTGTCCACCACGTCTTCAAAATGAGCTTCCCATTTGTAATGTTTGGACAAGAGCTTGGTAAGCGTGGTCTTCCCGGCTCCAATGTTTCCCGCTACGGCAATATGCATGGTATAGTTGTTTAAATGGTCGGCTTCCTTTTTTCGGAGGGACGCACAAGATACAAAGTATAATGGGTTCAGAAAAAAAATGTGGATGAATGGCAGCATAATCCTTGGTGTGGATTTTTTTGTAAAAATGTGCTGTGCGTTTGGGCAAAGCTTTATCAATTCCTTATTTTTGGCCTTTATTAATCGGAGGACGGATTTGTCTGATTGCAACCTCTTGCCCCTTGTTCTTTTTGGGGCCTAGTTTAAAGAACTAGATGCCTGGCTTCTTTTGGGGGCCGGCATAAAAATGCTAAAGCAGTTTAACCGGAACGCTGTTCTGGATATCTTCACAAGATCGTTAAGCTACTTTTGGTTACTCCGGACACCCACCGCCATAAAAAAGAACCATGGCATATTTATTTACATCAGAATCAGTGAGCGAGGGGCATCCGGACAAAGTGGCCGACCAAATAAGCGATGCGCTGTTGGACCATTTCCTGGCCTTTGACCCGGACAGCAAAGTGGCTTGTGAAACCTTGGTCACCACCGGACAGGTGGTCTTGGCGGGCGAGGTGAGGAGCGGCACCTATCTGGACGTGCAGCACATTGCCCGGGAGGTCATAAACAACATAGGCTACACCAAGGGGGAATACCAGTTCAGTGGGGATTCTTGCGGGGTGATTTCCCTGATTCATGAACAGTCCCAAGACATTAACCAAGGCGTGGATCGGGCCAATAAGGAGGAGCAGGGTGCCGGAGACCAAGGGATGATGTTTGGCTACGCCACCAAGGAAACGGAGAATTTTATGCCGCTGGCGCTGGATGTTTCCCACCGTATTTTAAAAACCCTGGCGGCACTGAGAAGGGAGAACAGCGAAATCACCTATTTACGGCCCGATGCCAAAGCCCAGGTCACCATAGAATATTCCGATGAAAACAAACCCGTGCGCATCGATACCATAGTGGTGTCCACCCAGCACGATCCTTTTGACGGGAATGATGCCGTAATGCTGGCCAAAATAAAGGAAGACATAAAGCAGATCGTCATGCCAAGGGTGATCAGGGAGCTTCCGGCCCCGATACGGGCCTTGTTCACTGACGGTATCCGCTACCACGTGAACCCCACCGGTAAATTCGTCATCGGTGGCCCGCACGGCGATGCCGGCCTCACGGGAAGAAAGATCATTGTGGACACCTATGGCGGCAAAGGGGCGCATGGTGGAGGGGCCTTCAGTGGAAAAGATCCCAGCAAGGTGGACCGCAGTGCCGCCTATGCCGCGCGGCACGCGGCCAAAAACCTGGTGGCCGCCGGGGTGGCCGATGAAATCTTGGTGCAAGTGAGCTATGCCATTGGCGTGGTGGAGCCCACCTCCATATTTGTGGACACCTATGGGACGGCCAAAGTGCCCCTTTCGGACGGTGACATTGCCAAGAAAGTGGCCCAGCTTTTTGACATGCGCCCCTTTGCCATAGAGGAGCGGCTAAAGCTCAGAAACCCCATCTATTTGGAGACAGCGGCCTATGGCCATATGGGCAAGGCCCCCAGAACGGTTACCAAGGTGTTTGAGTCTCCCTACAACGGTAGGATCGAAAAAGAGGTGGAACTGTTCACGTGGGAAAAATTGGACATGACCGCAGAAATCAAAGCATCATTTGGGCTTTGAGCCACTGGTTTTCCAAGAAGTGAACAAGGATGGGGGAAGCTCCTGTATGGTGCGGGGTGCCAATCTACACCACTTTTCGCAGTAAACAAATAAGTCCTGAGGGGGCATTGTTTTTGGAACTTATGGCAACGGTCTGTTAGACCCGGTAACCGTGCCGCCCAGTTTGTATGGCCCTGTATGGGGCCAAGCATTGGTCTGTACCGTGGGCGTTTAAAGCCGGTATCCCAGGGAGAGGCCCAAATGGGGCCAAAAGGTAAGACCTTCTAGAAGAAGGCCACGATCCTGGTCACTGTCATAATCAAAGGTGCCGGCACCGAAGACCAGGCCCAAGGAAATATGGGAGCCAAACACCCACTGATACCCGGAGGCGATGCCCAGTGAGGCAATATTGGTTTGTAAACCCTCTGAAGACTCCGTGTTCATGGCGCTGTAGAACACACCAATGTGCCAGCCCTCCATACGTTCCTTGTTTTTTGAAAGATAGTAGCGGCCCTCCACCAAAAAACCCAACCCGTTGGAGGTCGTTTCCACATCGTTCACCGAGTTGGTAAAATTGGAGTGGCCCACTTGGCCAATGAGTGCAAAACGATCTCCCAGGGCCCGTTCATACTGTAGGCCAAGGTTGCCGATCAGCGCACTCGCCTTTATCACGTTGTTTTGGCCGTTGGCCCCCACCACTCCGATTAGGAACAGGGTGGTAAAAAGAATTTTGTGCAGCATATTTTTTGTTTTGGTAACGGCCCCTCCGTTGGAGAGCTAACGCATAACCCGGTGAAATGGTATGCCACACCAGGCAAAATGTTCTTGGCTCCAAAGCCCGGTCCATTTTGGGTAGAGCACCACAGCGTAATGCCAACGCCGGGCGGTAGGGCATCACGGCCACGGGCCTACCCGTTTTTTGGAGATGGAATCCTTTTTTTTTTTGACGGCGATCGTTGCCGCTTTCCCCCCTATTTTGCATCGGATACACCACTGAAATGACACCGGGCCCATAAGGTATCCTACCAATTCACTGGGTTTTTGTGAAATTTTTGAAAATCATTAGGTTTTTAATCTTTTCTCCCTTTTATTTGTGCCCTCAAAGTTCAAGCACATATTGAAAAGTTATCAAGAAAGGTGGAGGGATTAGACCCTTTGAAACCTTAGCAACCCTTAGTCACTTCCAGCGATGATCGTACTAAGAAGGTGCTACATTCTACCCGGTTCCAACAAAGCGTGGAACCTGCGATGCCAAAGCATCGTTTTTGGGAAGGATAACCATCATCGACATTCTCGATTTTCTTTTTTGATAACCTTTTGATCTTACCTCCCGGCAACGCGGGCCGGAGGTTGTTTGTTTTTTGTTGGTTTAGTTGAAGTTGCGGTACGTACCGCGGCGCGTCCATTTTTAATAACGATTTAAAAAAACAACATCATGAGCGATCAAAAATTTGCCACCAACGCCCTGCACGCAGGGCATGACACCACCAAGACAGAAGGGACGCGGGCCGTGCCCATTTACCAGAGCACCTCTTACGTCTTTAAGGATACGGACCATGCGGCCAACCTGTTCTCACTCAAAGAACTGGGCTATATTTATACCCGTTTGAACAACCCCACCAATGAAATTCTGCAAAACCGTTTGGCCGCCATAGAGGGCGGTGTGGGCGCCGTGGTCTTCGCCTCGGGCACTGCGGCCATTTCAACCGGTCTGCTCACGCTCCTGCGGGCGGGAGACCACATTGTGGCTTCCAGCAGTCTGTACGGCGGCACCTTCAATCTCTTGAATGTAACCCTTCCCCGCCTGGGCATTACCACTACCTTTGTGGATGCCTCCGAGCCCGAAAATTTTGGCAAGGCGGTACAAGAAAACACCCGTGCCATTTTTGTGGAGTCCTTGGGCAACCCCAAATTGGACGTTTTGGACCTCAAGGCCATTTCCGAGCAGGCCAAGGCGGCCAAGGTACCCTTTATCGTGGACAATACAGTGGCCACCCCAGCGCTGCTGAACCCCATAGAGCACGGGGCCAATTTGGTGATCCATTCCTTGACCAAGTACATTGGCGGACAGGGCAATTCCTTGGGAGGGGCCATCATAGACGCCGGTACCTTTGACTGGGCCAACGGGAAGTTCCCGGAGTTCACGGAACCCTCCGCCGGCTACCATGGCCTGGTGTACAGCGAGGCCCTCGGGGCCGCTGCCTTTACCTTTAAACTGATTTTGGAAGGGCTGCGCGACTTTGGCGGTGCCCTGAGCCCCTACAACGCCTTCCAGATCATCCAGGGGCTGGAAACCTTGAACGTGCGCATCAAACAGCACAGCGAGAACGCCCTTGCCCTGGCCACTTGGCTGTCCGAACGCGAGGAGGTGGCCTGGGTAAACTATCCCGGCCTAAAGGGCAATACCTATTATGAACTGGCCCAAGCGTACTTGCCAAAAGGACAGAGCGGTTTGGTCACCTTTGGGGTAAAAGGTGGTTTTGAGGCCGCCAAGAATTTGACGGACGCCACCAAGGTTTTTTCCTTATTGGCCAATATTGGCGATACCAAGTCCCTCATTATCCATCCTGCAAGCACCACCCACCAACAGTTGAGTGTGGAGCAGCAGGAAAGTGCCGGGGTGGGGCAGGACCTCATTAGGCTATCCGTGGGGCTGGAAGACCTGGAAGACCTCAAGGCGGATCTGGAGCAGGCCTTTGCTGCCATTGATGCACCGGCGCACGTATAATTGATCTCCATTCACAAAAGGTCTTTTGGCGCAGGGTACAAGCTGTGGCCAAGAGGCCTTTACCTTATTTTTCAAGCGGCTTATGTTACATCGGTTAACCATTGAGAACTACACCACCTTTAGTGGGGTGTCCCAAAACATTGAACTGTCCTATCAACTTTTCGGCAGGGAACTGCACAGCGCCCCCATAGTATTGGTGAATCATGCCCTTACGGGCAATAGCAACGTAACCGGGGAAGACGGTTGGTGGTCTGCCCTGATCGGTGATGGCAAATGTATTGACACCGAACGCTACACCATCCTGTCCTTTAACATTCCGGGCAACGGACATGACCAATTTGTCATTGAAAACTACAAGGATTTTGTGGCTGCGGACATGGCCAGGATCTTTCTCTTGGGATTGGAACGCTTGGCCGTAAAGCGCCTTTTTGCCATTATAGGTGGATCGTTGGGCGGGGGCATCGCCTGGGAAATGGCGGCCCTTGACACCGATATCACCGAGCATTTGATCCCGGTGGCCTCGGACTGGAAATCTACCGACTGGCTCATTGCCAATTGCCAGATCCAGGAGCAATTTTTGGTAAATTCCAAACAGCCGGTACACGATGCCCGAATGCACGCGATGCTCTGCTACCGCACGCCGGAGTCCTTCAAACAACGCTTCAAGCGCAGTACCAATGAAGCCCTGAACGTCTTTAACGTAGAGAGTTGGTTAATGCACCACGGCACCAAGTTGCAGGAGCGTTTTCAACTATCGGCCTATAAGCTCATGAACCAATTGCTAAAGACCATTGATGTGACCCGTGATGGGGAGGAGCGTTTTGTGGCCCTGCAGAACAGCGATACCAAGATCCACATCATTGGGGTGGATTCTGACCTGTTCTTTACCGCCAAGGAGAACAAGGACACTTTTAAGCGCTTGGCCCAGGCACAGGGGAACGTTACCTACGGGGAGGTTACCTCAGTGCACGGGCACGATGCCTTTCTCATAGAGTTTGGGCAGATGGAGACCTTGCTCGGGGAAATCTTTGGCCGGGACGGCAAAAACGGCAAGTACACCATTCTAAAATTTGGGGGCAAGTCCCTGAGCAATGGAGAGGGCCTGGAGCGGGTACTTTCCGTGATCCAGGACAAAGCGCACCAAAAACATCCCATAGCCGTGGTGCTGTCTGCCAGGGAGAAGGGAACGGACCAGTTGGAGGAGCTATTGGCACTGGCCGCTTCCGGAAAAGGGTATGCGAAGCCGTTTGAACAATTTAAGGCGTACCAAAAAAGCCCCCTGCCCCAACTGGACCTGCAGGCAGAGTTCCAGGCGCTGGAGCAATTGTTGGAAGGGGTGGCCCTATTGTCAGATTACAGCCCTAAGGTCAAGGATGAGGTTCTGGCCCACGGAGAGCTCATTTCGGGGAAAATGGTGGCGGCCCTTTTGCGGGAGCGCGGTGTCTCCGCACAGTTCATGGACGCCAGGGAACTGATCAAGACAGACAACGCCTTTGGTGATGCCCATGTGCTGGAAACGGTGTCGCGGGAAAATGTACTGCGCGCCTTCTCCAAACTTTCCAAGGACATTGTGCCCATCATTACCGGGTTCATCTCCTCTACCGAAAAAGGGGAGACCACCACTTTGGGCCGCAACGGCAGCAACTATACCGCGGCGTTAATGGCCAATTTCCTGGATGCCGCAGAGCTGCAGAACTACACCCATGTGGATGGCATCTACACCGCCAATCCCGATCATGTCTCAGGGGCCAGGCGCATTGCCCAACTCTCTTACGAGGAGGCCAATGAGCTGGCAAACTTTGGGGCCACCATCTTGCACGCAAAGACCATAATCCCCCTGATCGAGCGCAACATTCCCCTGCGTATCCTCAATACCTACAATGCGGGTAACGAGGGCACCCTGATCAGCGCCAAGAGCAGTGCCGAGGGTATAAAGTCCCTGTCCGTTATAGAGGATGTGGCCTTGATCAACCTGGAGGGCAGGGGACTGTTGGGCAAAGTGGGCATTGATGCCCGTATCTTCAAGACCTTGGAGGCGCACAACATCAGCGTGAGCATTGTTTCCCAGGGCTCTTCGGAACGGGGCATTGGCCTGGTGGTGAAACGCAACAAGGCCCAAAAGGCCAAGCGCGCCCTGGAAGACGAGTTCACCGGCGATCTTCGTTCAAGGGACATCAACACCATATCGGTGGCCGCCGAGGTGGCCGTCATATCCATTGTGGGCCAGGACCTGAGTACCTTTCACAAACCCTACAATGCCTTGATCAAGAACCAGATCACCCCGCTGTTGTTCAACAACACGGTTTCAGGGAAAAATGTGAGCCTTGTGGTGCGAAAGGCAGACATGATCAAGGCCCTGAACGTCATGCACGGGCAAATTTTCAATGTGGACAAAAAGGTGCACTTGGCCATTTTTGGGCACGGCACCGTGGGGGGCACCCTGGTACAGCAGCTCTTGCGCTCTGCCAAGAAAATCCAAAAGCGCAAGAACATAGACCTGCGCATCTTTGCCCTGGCCAATTCCAAGAAGGTGTTGCTCAATGCAGCCGGCATCGGAAAAAATTGGAAGGAACAGTTGGACCGGGAAGGGGTGCCATCTTCCCTGGACACGGTTTTGGAGTATGCCAGGACACATCATCTGGAAAACCTCATTGCAGTGGACAATACCGCAAGCAAGGACTTTGTGCGGCATTATGTGCCCTTGGTGCAGAACGGCTTCGATCTGGTATCATCCAACAAGATAGCCAATACCTTGGGGTATGGGGATTACCAATTGCTCCGTGAAGAACTGCGCCGCCATCAGAAACAGTATTTGTACGAGACCAATGTGGGGGCCGGCCTGCCGCTCTTGGACACCATTAAGTTGTTGCACCTTTCCGGGGAGAACATAACGCGCATAAGAGGGGTGTTTTCTGGATCCCTGAGCTACATTTTCAATAGATTTTCTGAGGTCGATGTTCCCTTTTCGGTTGTTCTGTCCGAGGCCATGGCCCAGGGATTCACCGAGCCGGACCCCCGCGAGGACCTCTCCGGAAACGATGTGGGCCGCAAGCTCCTCATCTTGGCCAGGGAGCTGGACCTTGAAAATGAGTTCCATGACATCCAGATTCAAAACCTCATTCCGGAATCCTTGCGCGATGGGGATGCGGAAGCCTTTTTGTCCCGATCTGAAGTTTTGGACACTATCTTTGCCAGCATCAAGGCAGAACAGCAACCGGGACATGTGCTGCGGTATGTGGGCGACCTTCACGGAAACCTGCAAAAGGAAAAGGGCCAACTCGATGTAAAATTGGTCTCCGTGCCCAAGGAAACCGCCCTGGGACAGGTAAAGGGATCGGACAGCATCATTGAGATCTACACGGATTCCTACGGAGAACACCCCTTGGTGATCCAAGGGGCCGGCGCAGGTGCCGCGGTAACGGCCCGTGGTGTCTTCGGGGACATCCTGAGGATCGCGGAAAAGGGATAGGGAACGGCACAAATACCAACACCCTTTTCCAGTACCTACTCCGGTTTTTAAAGGACCATGTGCTGCGCACGGCCGGACCTTATAAAAAGAAGCAATGAAAAAGAAGTTTGAGACCAATGCCATAAGAAACCAAATGGGGCGTACGGAACATTTGGAGCATTCCGCACCGTTGTTCCTCACCTCCAGTTTTGTTTTTGAGAATGCGGAAGACATGCGGGCCTCCTTTGCCGAGGAGAAAGAGCGCAACATCTATTCCCGCTACTCCAACCCCAACTGCACGGAATTGATCGACAAGGTCTGCCAGATGGAGGGAGCGGAAAGCGGTTTTGCCTTTGCCAGTGGCATGGCGGCGGTTTTTTCCACCATGGCCGCTCTTTTGAACAGTGGGGACCACATGGTGGCGGCCCAGAGCATCTTTGGGTCCACCCATTCCTTGATCACCAATTTTTTCCCGAAATGGAGCATTGGCCACACCTTCTTTCCCATTCACGATCTGGCGGCCGCGGAACGCGCCATTGGTCCCAACACCAAATTGATGTATGTGGAATCTCCCACCAATCCCGGGGTGGACGTGCTGGACCTGGAGGCCCTTGGGAAACTGGCCAAAAAGCACAATCTGATCTTTGTGGTGGACAATTGTTTTGCGTCGCCCTATTTGCAACGGCCCATTGAGTTTGGGGCCGATCTGGTGATCCATTCCGGCACCAAGCTCATGGACGGTCAAGGTAGGGTGTTGGCCGGCATCACCGTGGGCCGCGCGGACCTTATGGACAAGGTCTATCGGTTCTCGCGCATCACCGGGCCGGCCCTTTCGCCTTTTAATGCCTGGGTGCTCTCCAAGAGCTTGGAGACCTTGGCCATTCGGGTCGATCGCCATTGTGACAATGCCCTTGCCTTGGCCAAACATTTGGAAACGCACCCGCGGGTGGCTTGGGTAAAGTATCCCTTTCTAAAGTCCCATCCGCAGTACGCCCTGGCCAAAAAGCAGATGAAGGCCGGAGGCTGTGTGGTGGCCTTCGAGGTCAAGGGCGGTCTGGAGGCCGGGAAGCGCTTTTTTGATGCCATTGCCCTGCTGTCCCTTTCCGCAAACTTGGGAGATTCCCGCAGTATCGTGACCCATCCGGCATCCACCACCCATAGCAAGTTGCTGCCGGAAGAGCGCGCGGCCGCCGGCATCACGGACGGTATGGTACGCATTTCAGTGGGCCTGGAGCACCTATCGGACATCATCGCGGATATTGATCAGGCCTTGGGATAAGCCGTACCCAAAAGGGCCCTTTGTCCTTTGGGGGCATGGAAAGGACCGATCTACCTTAACCCCTTACTTGTCCATCGCCCTGCCCTTGCCCAACAACGCCCCTTGCAACCTGCCTTTGGGAAGCCGGACTTCCCGATCGGGGCCACTGCGCAACATACCCTGCTTGCCAAAATGGAGCATTTGGGCCATGGACCGTTTTCGGGTTTCATATGGGTTCAAGATGAAGATGGAACCCAAGTTTAAGAGGGCCGCGGGGCCTTAACGGGCTTTTTAAGTTTAACTTAACAGTATGGCTCGCAGAGTCTCTCTATTTTTATTGGCCATCCAAGGAAAAGTGGGAGTAGTTTCTTAAGCGGGCACCTATGTTCCTTTAGGTCATTTCCGCTGCCCTTGGAACCCCGCTTTCGGTAATATCCCGTACAAGGCGATGGATGGGCCCAACGAACAGAGACCAATAACAAACATAAACGAGAACAGATGAAAAGAAGAGACTTTGTACAATACGCAGGTCTGGGTGCCGGTGCCATGCTGATGCCCTCCATGCTATTGGGCAACAACATTCCCACCGAGGCGCTCTTGCAGCCCGGGATGGATGTCACGCTCAAAAAGAGAATGGCCAATGTGGCCCTGAACACCGCCAAGTCCATGGGGGCCACCTACGCGGACGCACGCATAGGCCGCTACCTGAACCAATATGTCTTTACCCGGGAAGACAAGGTGCAGAACGTTGTCAATACAGAGTCCTTTGGCATTGGCATCCGCGTCATCGCCAATGGTACCTGGGGTTTTTCCTCTACCAATACGGTCACGGAAGATGGGATCAAGAAAGCCACGGAGCAGGCCGTGGCCATTGCCAAGGCCAATTCCAAGATACAAAAGGAGCCCGTGAGGCTGGCGCCCGTGAGCGCTTACGGGGACATCAGTTGGAAAACGCCCATTAAAAAAGATTTTAAAGAGGTACCTGTTTCAGAAAAGGTGGATCTGCTTCTCAGTGCCAATGCCGCCGCCCTGGAAAATGGGGCCAATTTTGTCAATTCTGCCCTGTTTATGGTAAACGAGCAGAAATACTTTGCCTCAACCGATGGGTCTTACATTGACCAGGATGTTCACCGTATCTGGCCCACTTTTACCGTGACCGCCGTGGACCGTGCGGCCGGGAAATTCAAGACACGGGCCGCGATGAGCGCCCCCATGGGTCTGGGTTACGAATATATGGACGGCCTGGATTCCGAAAAATTGAACGGACCCGCGGGCATTAAACTGTACCGCAACAGCTACGATATGGTGGAAGATGCCACCATGGCCGCACAGCAGGCCAAGGAAAAGCTAACGGCCAAGTCCGTGGATGCGGGCAAGTACGATCTTGTTCTGGAACCCAACCACTTGGGATTGACCATCCATGAGTCCGTTGGGCATCCGTTGGAACTGGACCGTGTCTTGGGCTACGAGGCCAATTATGCCGGCACCAGTTTTGCCACCTTGGACAAGTGGAAGGCGGGTGATTTTAAATACGGGAGCGATATTGTGAACCTGGTGGCAGACAAGACCCAGGTGGGTTCCCTGGGGGCCGTGGGCTACGATGATGAAGGCGTTAAGACCAAAAAATGGGACCTGGTGCGCAATGGCATCCTCAAGAACTATCAAGCCATTAGGGACCAGGTGCATACGATAGATCAAACCGAATCGCACGGCTGCTGTTACGCCCAGAGCTGGAACGACGTGCAATTTCAGCGCATGCCCAATGTCTCCCTGGAACCGGGCACCGAAAAATACAGTGTGCAGGACATGATCAAGGACGTGGAAAAAGGCATTTACATTGCCGGGCGGGGCTCTTATTCCATAGACCAGCAGCGGTATAATTTCCAGTTTGGCGGTACGCTGTTCTATGAGATCAGGGATGGCAAAATCGTGGGCATGCTGGATGATGTGGCCTACCAGAGCAACACCCAGGAGTTCTGGAACTCCTGTGTGAAGATTTGCGACCAGGACGATTACAGGATGTTCGGCTCCTTTTTTGACGGGAAGGGCCAACCGTCCCAGGTGAGCGCGGTCTCCCACGGAAGCTCCACCACCCGTTTCAAGGATGTGAACGTCATCAATACGGGCAGAAACATTTAATCAACCCAATCTAAAAAGACAACAATGGCTATTTATACAAAAGAAGAAGCAAGGACCATTTTGGAAAAGGCCTTGGGGTTCTCCAAGGCAGATACCTGCGAAATTAACCTAAGCGGCAGTGAGAGCGGTAACATTCGCTATGCCCGCAACACCGTCTCCACCTCTGGCCACAGCAGCAACCAGACCCTTGCCGTGCAGTCCAGTTACGGAAAACGGTCTGGCAGTGCCACCATAGACGAGTTTGATGATGCCTCCCTGGAAAAAGTGGTGCGCCGCAGCGAGGAACTTGCCCGCCTATCTCCCGAAAATCCCGAGTTCATGGAGCCCTTGGGGCCACAGGAGTACGACGAATCCATCAGCTATGACGAAAAAACGGCCAATGTGTCGCCCGAATATCGGGCTGAGGTGGCCAGTGGCAGCATTGCCCCGGCCGCGGCCCAAGACGTAACCGCTGCCGGCTATTTTGTGGACAGCGCCGGCTTCAGTGCCATGATCAATTCCAAGGGGCTGTTTGCCTATAATAAGTCCACCAACGTGGACTTTACCGTGACCATGCGCACCAATGACGGCACCGGGTCCGGATGGGTTACCAGGGACTTCAACGATATTTCCAAGTTCAATGGTGCCGAGGCCTCCAAGGTGGCCATAGACAAGGCGGTGATGTCCAGGGAGGCCAAGGCGATCGAGCCGGGCAAGTACACGGTTATCCTGGAACCTGCGGCAGCTTCGGACCTGCTGCGCAACATGATACGCTCTTTCAACGCCCGTAGCGCGGATGAGGGGCGCAGCTTTATGTCGGCCCCCGATGGCGGAAACAAAATAGGCCAAAAAATTGTGGACGAGCGCGTAAACCTGTGGAGCGATCCTTTGCACCCAGACGTGCCCACGGCCACTTGGAACAGCTCGGGACAGCCCATTAAAAAGACGCAATGGATCAAGGACGGTGTGGTGCAGAACCTGGCCTATGACCGTTTTTGGGCCGCTGAGAAGGGCGTGGAGCCCGTGCCCTTTCCCGCCAACGGCATTATGGCCGGGGGCGATGCCAGTCTGGAAGACCTCATTAAAAGCACCCGTCGCGGAATTTTGGTCACCCGTCTGTGGTACATACGCAGTGTGGACCCGCAGACGCTCCTCTACACGGGACTCACCCGGGACGGAACGTTCTATATTGAAAACGGAAAAATTAAGCACCCGGTAAAGAATTTCAGGTTCAACGAGAGCCCGATCATCATGCTCAATAACCTGGAGACCCTGGGCCAGCAGGTACGGGTGGACGGGAACTTGATTCCCTACATGAAGATCAGGGACTTTACCTTCACCAGCCTGTCCGATGCGGTATAGGCGGGGAGACGCAACTAAAAACTGGTTGCCACCAAAGAGTGGGCGGCCAGTTTTCTTGGTTAAGGGCACGGGTTGAAAAAAAAGACAAGATGGCGTTTAACAATGCATTTTTCTTTACAAGGCTGCAGTACGAGTCGGGCAACTGGGACGTGGACCAACGCATGCCCAGCAACCTGCTCCACTCCCTGGTGGAATACACCACTTTGGAGATAGATCCACAGGAAAATATTGTCCCGCTTTCCAGTGAGGCCATTTTCAACTGTCCGTTCTGTTACATCTCCGGACACAAACTGGTGCAGTTTACCCAGGCGGAACGTGCCAATTTTGAAAAGTATGTGCGCAATGGCGGTTTTGTCTTTGCCGATGACTGCAACCACGACATAGACGGCCTCTTCGCCAAATCCTTTGAACAACAGATGGAGGATATTTTTGGGATGGGCGCCCTAAAGAAAATCCCGAACGACCACGACATCTACAGGGCCTTCTTTTCCTTTGATGACGGTCCGCCCACCACGGCACAGGAGCTTAACGGCTGGGGAGACGATCTGGTGCATGACTACCTCAAGGCCATTGAGGTCAACGGACGCATCGGGGTGCTGTACAGCAACAAGGACTATGGCTGTGAATGGGACTATGACTTTAGGAACAAAAGGTGGTACAAGGTGGACAATACCCGCTTTGGGGTGAACATTGTCATGTACGCACTAACATCGTAACACATTTGTCATGAATAAAGATTTGGAGGAACTGGCCCGGGAAGTGGAGCATTTGTCCGATAGGCTGGATGCCCTGAAGGCAGAAATTGCCAAGGTCATCATTGGTCAGGAGAAAACGGTCTCCCAACTGCTCATCACTTTTTTGGCCGGGGGCCATGCCTTGCTGGAGGGCGTTCCCGGTTTGGCAAAGACCTTGATGATACGGACCTTGGCCAGTGCGGTGGACCTGAAATTCAAGCGCATTCAGTTTACTCCGGACCTGATGCCCTCGGACATCATAGGCACCGAAATATTGGAGGAGGATAAGGCAACGGGCAAAAAATTCTTCAAGTTCAACAAAGGACCCATCTTTTCAAACATCATCCTGGCCGATGAAATAAACCGTACCCCACCAAAGACACAGGCCGCGCTTTTGGAGGCCATGCAAGAATTTGAGGTCACCTATGGGGAAACCACCTATGCCCTGGACCGCCCTTTTTTCATTCTGGCCACCCAAAACCCCATAGAGCAGTCGGGTACTTTTGTCCTTCCCGAAGCCCAACAAGACCGTTTTCTGCTTTACATCAAGGTGGGGTATCCCAGTGCCACGGAAGAAAATAGTATTCTCAAGGCAACCACCGGTGTTAAAAAAGTGAGCCTGAAAAAGGTGATCAGCGGTTCGGAAATCTTGCGATTGCAACAGTTGGTGCGGGAAGTGGCCATCAGCGATGCGTTGGTGGGCTATGTGGGTCGCCTTGTCCGCGCCAGTCGCCCCGCGGAAAGCGCGGTGGACTATGTTAAGAGTTGGGTGGAGTGGGGTGCCGGCCCCCGTGCGGGACAGGCCATGATATTGACCGCCAAAGCCCTTGCCCTGATGGAAGGAAGGCTCTCCGTGACCTTGGAAGACCTCAAGGAAGTGGCCCTGCCCGTGCTGCGCCACCGGATTTTAGTGAACTTTAGGGCCGAGGCCGAGGGCATCTCCCCAGACCATGTGGCCGGCCATTTGTTGAACGCCATTGGGCTGGACCAATGACCATGGCCAAAACGGACCATCGAGATTTGCTAACGCCCGGCATGGTCAACACCGTTGCTGGGCTGTCCCTGATCGCCAAGGTGGTGGTAACCGGGTATCTGTCCGGGGCCACCAAGAGCATCAGGGTGGGGCCGGGAATGGAATTCAGTCAATACAGGGGCTACGAGCCCGGTGACGATCTGCGCTTGTTGGATTGGAAAATGGTGGCCCGCTCCGGTAGGCACTACATCAAACAATCCGATCGTGAGAGCCAGCTCAATGTCACCTTTGTCCTGGACACCAGCAACTCCATGGCACACACCGAGAATGGGCTTTCCAAAATAGATCATGCCCGCACGCTCATAGCGGTCTTGGCCTATTTGGCACAAAAACAGGGAGATACCGTACAGCTGTATGCCCTGAATGAAGAAGAGTTTAAAAGCCTGCGCACCAAGCCCGGGAAAACAGCGTTCCAGCGCCTGCTGCTGCAATTGCTTCAACTGGACGTAAATGCCAAATGGCCCGATAGTGCCACGGCCGCCAAGAAAATGCAGGCCAAGGGCGGGGCAGAACTGGTCTTCTTTATCACGGACCTTTACGAAAGGGAACAAGAGCTCACCACTTTTGCAAAGGGACTGAAATCCCCGCGCAATGAGGTTATGATACTGCAGTTGATGGGCAAGTCCGAAATGGAGTTCGATCATAGCGCCAACATCACCTTCCAAGACCTGGAGACCGGAGACAAGGTAAAGGTAAACGCCAAAGAGGCACGAAAGGCCTATCTGGAACAAATGGAGCGGGCCACGGAAAGAAACAAAATGGAATTTTTGGGGCAGGGCATTGGGTACAAACGCTTCCGTATGGATGAAGACCTGGCAACGGTCTTGCCCCTCTTTTTAAAGGTACGAAATAAGTTGCGGTAAGATGATGTTTTCCAAGGTGTTCTATTTGTGGGGATTGCTGGGGCTCTTGGTGCCCCTGATCATCCATCTATGGAGCAAGCGGGAGGCACGTACCCTGAAGGTGGGCAGCATTGCTTGGCTCAAGGCTTCCCCTTCGCATCGGTCGCGAAGCATACAACTAAAGGAGTGGGGCTTGTTGCTCTTGAGGATGTTGCTCCTGGGCACCGTGGTGATGCTCATGGCCGGGCCATCCCTTAGGGAGAGAAGCTCCCCGGCCCCGCTCATTTATTTGGTGTCTCCCCTCTTGGCAGGCCAGGGGGAGTGGACCCCCGTTTTGGACAGTCTTAAGGAGCGCGCAGCCGTGCGTCTCCTGGCCAAGGGTTTTCCGGAATGGGAGGGGGGCGTGACCCAAAAAGAGGTGCGGCAGCCGCCCCACTATTTGCAATTGGTGCCCGAAATGGAGGCCCTGGCCGCGGACAGTATCGTGGTCTTTGTGCAGGGCTTGGCCAAAGGGGTCAAAGGTCGTTTGTTCAGCACCAAGAAAAAGATCCATTGGGTAACGATGGGAGCGTCGGAACCCCCAACAGAGCTTCCCTTGGAGGCCTGGAGGCAGGAAGATGACGTGGTGGTGCGCTTTATGCAGAGCGATGCCGAGCACACCCGTTTTTTTAAGCAAAGATATGGCTACCAGAGCTTGGCGGACCGTGGCGATATCTTGGGAGACACCCTGTCCCTGACGATTATGGATAGGCCGTACAAATTGTTCCTATCACAGCCGGAACCCCTTAAGGTGGGGATTTACACAGCGCTTGGATTTGAAGATGATGGCCGGTTCGCCAAGGCCGCCTTTGCAGCCCTGGGCACGTATCTGGAACGCAAGATACAGCTGCTGGAGGTGGCGTCCGCGGACACCGTGACCTCCCAAGAAATGGACGTCCTTGTCTGGCTCAGTGACGGGCCGGCTCCGAATTTTTCCGGTAGGCTGTTGGCGTATGGGGAGGATATCTTGGCCGATGGGCTGGTGGTGCCCGGCCCAGAGGAGGGTCATTTTTTGGTAACGGGCCGCTTGGACTTGGAACGTGCCACCAAGGGCAGATTGGCAGAACAACTGTTGCCGCTTTTGCCCTGGCCAGGCGTGGCTGCGGAAGCCATACAGGAACATGACATGAGGACAATGGAGTTGAACGCTTTGGTGCCCCAACAAAGCCAAGGGGAAGCATTGGCCACCCAATGGGCGCAAACAGACCTTACCCAGTGGTTCTGGCTGCTCTTGGTGGTCTTGTTTGTGGCAGAACGCATCTTGGCCTATATAAAAAAACACTGATGGAAACAGCTAAAAGTGCTTTACATAGCTTCACCCGGCAATGGCAGCTGCTCCTTTATGCCGAGTCGGGGCTTTATGCCCTTGGGGCCTTCCTTTTCCTTTGGGTGCTGGGCGTAGGTCTTTGGTGGGCACTGCTTTGCTTTGCCTTGGTCCAATGTGTGGCCCTTATGTTGTTAAAACCTTGGAAAAAGAACCTTCAAAAAACCAGTGCCTACATTGATTCGCATCTGCCCCAAGTGCATTTCAGCACACATCTTTTGTTACGGCCAGAAGGCCAATTGCCCCCGCTTTCCCAGTTGCAGCGCCACAGGGTGGGCCGTGTGCTCCAAGAGCATTTGGTAGGTATGCGCCCTCCGCATCGCCTAAAACGGGGACTTTTGTCCGCCATGGTGCTCTTGGGCCTGGGGTGGGCCATTTCCAAAGGGCTTTCTGCCACTTCCCGGGCCGGCGGGCCGCCTGCAAAAACGGAAATGTTGAGGTTTCAACCCGTAGCGGACTCCCTTTCCAAGAGCGCAGCAAGCCCACAATTGCTCTCCCAGAACATCATTTTAGGCTATCCAGACTATACGGGCCTGGGCACGGAACGGAAAGAAGATTTTAACATCAGGGCAGTGGAGGGCACCAGCGTGCTATGGCAACTTCAGTTCAATGCGCCCCTGGACACGGTGCTTTGGGAATCTGCCGATAGGGCCCTGCCGCTGCAATTCAGGGATGGGCGTTATGAAATAAAGCAAACCTTGGAGACGTCTGGCTTTTACGGATTTCGGTTTGTGGATGCGGATGGCCATGCCCAGGTCAGCGAGCTCTACCCAATGGAAGTGTTGGAAGATCAACCGCCCTTCGTAAAAATGGGCACGCTGCCCCAATACACCTATTTTGAGCATTCGGATGAAAAGGAAATACGGCTAAGCCCAGAAATTGGGGACGATTTTGGGGTGGCATCTGCCCACATCGTGGCCACGGTGACCAAGGGCAGCGGGGAAGCGGTAAAGTTCAGGGAAGAAAAATTGGCGTTTGACACCCCCTACCGCGGTGGGCAAAAGACGCTCAGGCCCACCGCGACAATCAATTTGGAAGACCTGAAGATGGAGGTGGGCGATGAGCTTTACTTTTATGTGCAAGCGCAGGACAACAAAGCACCGAGCCCCAACGTATCCAGGAGCGAGACCTATTTTGCCATCATCAAGGACACGGCCACAAATGCCTTTGCCGTGGCAGGGGGTATGGGGGCCGATCTGATGCCCGATTACTTCCGGAGCCAACGACAGCTCATTTTGGATACGGAACGTCTGATTTCTGAACGCAAGGCCAAGACCAAATCCGAATTCAATGGTCGGAGCAATGAATTGGCGTTCGACCAAAAATCCCTTCGCCTTAAATACGGGCGTTTTATGGGTGATGAGTCTGAAATGGAACGGGTGGATCAGGAATTTGAATCGGCCAACGAAGCCGTTGACGATCACGAGGGCCACGACCACGGGATCGAAACGAACCATCTCCCGGACGGATACGCCCACGATCACGATGGGGACAATGAGCATAATTTGGTGCCCGAGGACCACGGGCACGATCACGAACACGATACTGGAGGTGATGGTGAAGGCAAGGAGGACTTGTTGCACGGCTACCTGCACGATCATCGCGACCCAGAGGCGGCCACCCTTTTTGAAAAGTCGTTGAAGGTCAAATTGCGCGAGGCCATCACCTTCATGTGGGATGCAGAACTACATCTCAGGTTGTATGCCCCTGAGGAATCCTTGCCCTTCCAGTACGCCGCTTTGGAGCGCATTCAGGAAATAAAGAACAGTGCCCGCATTTATGTGCACCGTATTGGTTTTGACCCGCCGCCCATAAAGGAGGAGGTTCGCCTAAGTGGGGATATAAATGAAGTTGGGAACACCACCCAGCGCTCGGAACCAAAATATGAGCCCCCTTATGCAGGGCTTCGCCGGGCGGCCACGCGGTTGGGGCATTTTATGGAAGGGAACGGTACGTTCCAGGATACGGATGTGGCACTCTTCAAGGAGGCAGGCAATGAATTGGCCTCTCTGGCCATAGAGTCTCCGGGACGTCATTTGGAACTGTTACGTCTTTTAAAGGGGCTGGAACGTGAAGAAAACCGGAACAAACCCTATTATGGGAAACTGCAGAAGGGAATCATCCATATCTTGCCCCGCGCGGAAAGGGTTCCCGCGCAGGAAGTTTACGGGCAAGATGCCCTACAGGCCCATTTCCTTAAAGCCCTGAAGGAGCATGACTGAATCTTGGCAACTTCTCCGTCCGGAACTGTTTTGGCCCGTTTTGTTGGGTAGCGCCCTGGTCTTTGCGGCCTTTTTGGCCAAGATCCTATTGGAGCGGAACAAGCCCTTTCTTTGGGCGCGCATCTTGCTGGCCATGTTGGCGGTGGGGTCATTGGCCATGTTGTTGTTAACGCCGGCCCATGGCCGGGAGCGGGAAACGGGGAGCGCCATTTTGCTTACACAAGGATATGATGCCAAGACCTTGGACAGCTTAAAAGCCGCCCACAAGGGCATACGGACCATAACGTACGATTCCGTGACCGGTGCCATCCCCAATTTGGGGCAAAACACTTTGGTATGGCTCTTGGGACAGGGCATTGAGCCCTATGATTTTTGGCAGTTGGAGAACAGAAGGGTAACCTTTCTACCGGGAAAATTGCCATCGGGGATTTCCCGCGTTCGGTATGATGATGAAGTGGACCTGGGCAGTGCCACCACCCTTTTGGGGGAATATCTGCGCCCGGCCCCGGGCAGTTGGTTGTTGCTCAAGGATCCCAGCGGCACTGCAATGGACTCCCTGGCGCTCCATGATGCGCCGGAACAGGCATTTCGGTTCCAGTTGCGGCCCAAGGCGGTGGGGCAATGGCGCTATCAACTTGTGGTGCGGGACAGTACGGGCAGGGAGCAAGGGTCAGAGCCATTGCCCATACAGGTGCGGTCTCCCCGAAAGCCCAGGGTGTTGCTGTTGAACGGTTTCCCCACATTTGAGAGCAAGTACCTGAAAAATTTCTTGGCCGACAAAGGACACTCCTTAACCGTGCGCAACCAATTGACCACCGATCGCTATCGCTTTGAACATTACAATGCCCCACCGAAGAACATCTATGGCCTTACCCAAGAAGGGCTCAAGGCATTTGATCTGGTGGTGACGGACACGGATACCTATAATGACCTCTCCGGGAGCTCAAGGGGCGCACTGCTGGCCGCTGTGGGAGAACAGGGCCTTGGCCTGTTTTTACTGCCAACGGGTGCCCTTTTTTCCGGGCGCCCGTCTTTTTTTCATTTTTCAAGGGCGGCATCGGAGAAGGTGGTCTTGGGAGAGGGCGGGAACAGCGCGGTAGCCAAGCATCCCTACCGGTTTGCCGGTCCGTTTCCCTTACAGCGGCTCTTTCTCCGTAAGGGACAGCCCTTGGCCGGCTATGTTCCCCTGGGCAAGGGCAAGGTGGGCACCACCTTGTTGAAAAACACCTATCCCTTACTGCTCAAGGGCGAGGCCGAAACCTATGCCCAATTTTGGAGCGAAGTGCTGCCCAAGGTTGCCAAGGGCCGTGAGAGTTCAGTGCAGATGACCTTGGGAAATCCGTGGCCACGGCCCGGCCACCCCCTTCCGTTTGAAATGGCCTCCCAGGAGGAACTCCCAAGCATACGATCCAAAAGTGGCGCAAAGATACCATTGCTCCAAAATGTGGAACTTGGTGGCCGGTGGCAGGGGAGGTACTACCCCAAAGAAAAGGGATGGAACCAAATTCTGGCCCGTACGGACACCCTTTCTTTTTATGTCCATGGGCCGGAAGCCTGGAAAGCCGCAAAAGCATACCATTTGCTAGAGGCCAACCAAAAACGGTTCAACGGGAACGCCCCGGCCTTGTCCGTACCGGAACTGGAGTGGCATCCCTTACCGCCCTTTTTGTTTTTTGTGTTGCTGTTGCTCTCCTTGGGCACCCTTTGGTTTTTTGGAAAGACTTGAGAACATCCCAGGGGGTCTGTTCCCCGTGGCCTCTTGTGCTGATGGGCCTTGTTTTTAAATTTTGGTTGTAATGCTGCCTCCTGAGAAAATAACGACTATATTTGATTTGGTTGTTTTTTAAAGATGGAAGTGAGCCCAAGAAACTGGGCTGGTCCAAAAATGGGCAACCAAACAAAATGGAGTCCAGCCACCATAAAAAAAACGGGGCGTATTCTGAAAAGCCATACGAGTAGGAACCACCATTAAAACCAAAAGAACATGAAGAAACGTATCTTTAAAACAATGGCCGTTGCCATTGCGGGCAGCTTTTTAATGACCTCTTGTTATACCTATACCACCGTGGTGGGCTCAGGTGCACAAGGTAATTCTGAGACCAAGGCCTGGAACCACTACGTGGTGTACGGATTGGCCCCTGTTGGCGTCTCCGATGCCAAGGAACTAGCCGGCGGTGCAGCCAATTATGAGGTGACCACCACCCATACATTTGTAAATGGACTAATTGCGGGCCTTACTTTTGGGATTTATACTCCCACGACCACCATCGTTAAAAAGTAACATGGCCGTTGTGCCTTGTTCAAACCCAGTTAACCCCGTTGATTTCCATGCTAAAATTTACATTCGGTTTGTTGGTGGTGCTCTCCCTGATTTTAACGGTACGTATCGTGACCATTTTGGTCAGTGATTTTGAGCGACTCACCGAGTATGGTATGGGGTATTTGGTAGGCCTTTGCGCCCTGTTGCTGTTGCTGTTGTCACTGAGTTACATTACGGGCAGAAAGGTGTTTAAATAGCTGGCTTTGGGTAAATAAAGTCCGAAAGCTTTTCCGTTGGGAAGTAGCTTTCGGACTTTCTTGTTTTTAGGGCTCCCGGTGCCATAGTGCCCATTCCCTCAAGGAAATGGACTGAAATGATTTATCGGCCAATGCCCAATGGGGAAAGGGGAGCATCACTATTGGATGACATCTTCCAAAATTTTGGAGGTTTCCAAGTCATTTTTAATCTCGTCCCGTTGTTCCCGAATAATTTCCTTGAGCCGCTGGGGCACCATTGTTTCGGTGAGCACATCATTGTATTCTTCCACCGCGGCCTTGTCCCCACGCACGGCTTCTTCCAACATCGCCTCATCATCATCTGCTGTAAAAAAAGATTTTACATCCATCCAAGCACGGTGCATTTGGCCGGCGGCACTGCCCTCCAAGGCCGTACTTCCCAGATCCAAATCCGGAGCGGCGTTCCGAAATGTTTTTAGGAACAGTGCTCGCTGTTTGGCCCTTCGTTCAAAAAAGGCCTTTACGCCTTTGTCCTTGGCGTTGTCCGCAGCTTTCTTAAATCCCTTTACGGCATCCTCATTTTTGGACATCAAGTCTTTTAATCGGTTTTCAATGGTTTTCACGTCTGTGTTCATGTTTTTGTTTTTGTAGCGATAACTCAAAAAAAAGGTGCCTATCGCCATAACACAGCCATAAGATAGTCCAGAAAGGGGAGGTGGATCGCCACAATCAAAGGGTACTTTGCCCCAAACACTGGCGCGCCCCGTGGGATGCGGTGTACGGAGCCATTGTTCTCGTGTGGAGGGAATACTGGGGCCACCACAAGGGTTTGTGCCTATGCCATAAGCGTCCGGTATGGCCGCACACCTAGAGGGCAATTGTCCCTGCGGTTATCCTTTTAAGGGCATGTTCACCACAAAAGGTTGGTCATAGAAACGCTGTCCGGTGGCGCGGTACATGGCGTTGGCCAAGGCCCCCGAAACCGGGGGCAGGGAGGGTTCCCCAAGGCCGGTGGGATCTATGCCGTTGTCCACAAAAAAGGTAGCTATTTCTTTGGGCGCCTCGCTGTGCCGCACCAAATGGTACGTGTCAAAATTGGCTTGTTCCGGTTTGCCCTCCTTAAAGGTCATCTGGCTGTAGGTGGCATGGCCAAGGCCATCCACAATGCCGCCCTCGATCTGGTTCTTGGCACTCAGCGGATTAATGACAATGCCACAGTCCACGGCGCACCAGACCTTGTCCACCACGGGCTTGTTGTCTTCCATATGGAGGTCCAATACCTGGGCCACATAGGAGTTGTGGCAGTAATAGGCAGATACGCCCCTGGCGGCTTTGTTGCCCTGTTCCCAGCCAGACCTGTCCCTGGCCAGTTTCAGTACCTCAATGAACCGTTTGGCATCGTAGTCGTTTTTTTCTGGATCGCCCACGGGATCGGCAATGGCGCGCTCAAAAAGTTCCAGCCTAAAATCGAAGGGGTCTTTTCCGGCAAGCTCGGCCACCTCGTCCATAAAGGACTGTTCCGCACCGGCAATGAAATTGGAGCGCGGTGCCCTCCAGGCTCCGGTGGTGACATTGCTGTTTAAGCTGGCTTTTTCCGCCAGGTAATGGTCCACCGCCCCTGCCGGGAACCGATTTTCGAAAACAAGGTCATCGTTGGTGCCCACGCCTTTAACGGACCAGGCAATGAGACGTCCGTTGTCATCCAGTCCGGCTTTGTACCGCACTTTGTAGGCGGGGCGGTACGTGCCCTGGGTCATGTCGTCCTCGCGGGTATAGACCAATTTAATGGGGGCCTGCATCTTTTTGGAGATCACCGCGGCCTCCACGCCAAAATGACCGTACAACCTACGTCCAAAACCACCGCCCATACGGGTCATCTGAATGTCTATTTGTTCCGGGGGCATTCCCAAGACGGACACCAAGGTCTTCTCAAGGAATTCCGGGGTTTGTATGGGACCGTTGAGGATGGCTTTTTCTGGGGTCACATGGGCAAAGAAATTCATGGGCTCCATGGTATTGTGGGCCAAAAAGGGCGCGCTGTAGGTACGTTCCACCACCTTGGCCGCCCGGGCAAAGGCTTTGTTTACATCCCCATCTTTTCGGGCAGGGGCTTCGGTGGGTTTGTCCAAGAGTTCGGTCAGGGCCTTGTCATGGTAGGCACTGTCCTCCAGTTGCGAGGATTTTTCCCATTGTACCTCCACCTGTTTTTTGGCCTGCATGCACTGCCAGGTGGTTTCTCCCACAATGGCCACCAATTTGTCGATCCCACCGCCGTCAGACCACTGTTTTTCGCTGCCTTCCGGATACACCTCAATGGGAAACACATCCTTGATGCCCGGCATGGCCTTGGCCTTTTTGGCATCCATGGAGGCATAGGTCATTCCAAAGGCGGGCGGATGGATGATCATGGCAATGAGCATGCCCTCTTCTTTTAGATCTAGGCCAAACTGCGGTGCCCCGGTCACGATTTTTTTGCCGTCCACATTTCTTCTGTCGGTGCCAATGATCTTGAAGCCACTGGTTTTTTTCAGTTCCACGGTTTCCGGTACTTCGATGAGGGCGGCAGCCGCGGCGAAGTCGCCATATCCCGCTTTGTTGCCACTTTCCTTATGGGTGAGCACGCCGCCGTCCGTCTCAATTTCTTCCACCGGTACCTGCCAAGCCTCTGCAGCGGCGGTTTTGAGCATCTGTCTCGCGGTGGCCCCGGCCATGCGGAGCCCTTCCCATCCTTGGCGGATGGACTGGCTGCCCCCGGCAATCTGTCTTGTAAAGATGTCCGTGTTCAACGGCGCCTGCTCCACCAGTACATCCTTCCAATCTATGTCCAGTTCCTCTGCCACGATCATGGGCATGGCGGTTTTTACGTTCTGGCCAATTTCGGGATTGGGAGACATGATGGTCACGAGTCCGTTATCGCCTATTTTTAAAAAGCCGTTGATGTTAAACCACTCCTTGGGCATTTGCATCACCTCTGCCGCGGTCTTGTCCTTACAGGAGCCCAACCAGGTAAATCCAAGCATAAGGCCGCCGCCGGCCGCAGCGGATGTTCTTATGAAAGAGCGTCTTCCTATTTTTGTTCTGATACGTGTCATGATGCGTGGTTTAAAATAAGGTTAAGGAAAGGGGGTCTGTCCTCCGGACGTTAGGCTTCACTTGTTCCGGCAGCGCGTTTTATGGCTTTTTTGATGCGCACATAGGTACCGCACCTACAAATGTTCCCGTCCATGGCACTTTCAATGTCTTGATCGGAAGGATTGGGGTTTTGGGACAATAGGGCCGCGGCACTCATGATCTGTCCTGCCTGGCAGTACCCGCATTGGGGCACGTCCATTTCCAGCCAAGCTTTTTGCACGGGGTGGTCCCCCTGTTCCGAGAGGCCCTCTATGGTGGTGATTTCCTGTTCGCCCACGGCAGCCACGGGAAGTTGGCAAGAACGCACTGCATTGCCCTCCAGGTGAACCGTGCATGCCCCGCATTGCGCCACCCCGCAGCCAAATTTGGTGCCCGGCAGGTTAAGGTGCTCCCGCAGTACCCAAAGCAAGGGCGTGGTGGGATCCACCTCTAATTGTTTTTTGGTCCCGTTTACGTGTAGGGTGAATGTGGCCATAGTGTAGCAACTTTTTAAGATGTTATGGAAATTACAACTTTTTTGCGCTCTTGAAAATTCTTTAACATTCCTTAGGGTTTTTGTTGAAGCGCCATCCACTGCAAAAGGTTTACCGGTCTTCCTTCTGCCATCACGGGCCCACCGTTAAAATCCAGGTGGGCGTGGTTGCTGTGCGAATAGATCCAGGAGAGGTGGCCATTGTAGTGGAAATCCGCGCCGCCAAAGAGTCCGCTGAGGTCAACGACGTGGTCGTAATAGGAAAAATGGGTCTTCGTGGCCCCGGCGTCCCTGAGTCTCTTGTACAGGGGCACCACGGTGTCCTCCGGTGGCGTAACCGTATCGTCCTTGGCGTGTATGAACCAGATGGGCACATGGGCAATGGAGGCTATTTGGGCATCCGTGATATGCCGCGCCTCGTAGGCCAAGGCACTGATGTAGGCCGCCGCAAAATAGTGGGGATGCCGCAATACCAATTTTAAGCTCATGTAACCGCCATTGGAGCATCCGCCAATGTAGATTTTACGGGTATCAATGTTGGGGTGGTTCTCCACGTACATCTTAATGAGTTCCATCAGGGCTTCGTTGTAGATGTCGTTTTCCTTGCCCCGGGTATAGCGCCCTTGGGCATTTTGCATCCAAAAGGTAGGGGTTTGGGGCACCAAAACGTGCGCCCCATTGAAAATGGCCTGGATTTCTGGCGAGGCGTAATTGGTGGCCTTGTTGGCCGCCAGGGCAATACTGGGGTCGGTACCGCCTTCCCCGCCACCGTGCAGCCAAATGATAAGGGGTTTTTTTCCACTGCGTTCTTCCGGGACAAAATGGGCGTAGGTGAGCTTTGTTTTACCCAAAGAGAATGTTCCCGAAAGGTCAAAACGATCGATCTGGGGCCGTAAACGCCTTCCTTCGGTGTTCCATTCCCTTTTGCTGGGCAAGTGGCGTATCTTTAATTGATATTTGACCCATTTGTTAATGCCCCTGCCGTTTTCCGTAAGGTATTTCATGGGCGATGAGATGGCCTCCAGCGGACTGACAAACAGTACCAAGGTAAGGTGTTTGCCCTTTGGTATGGCCCTGCCCTCTTCATCGGATACATAGGCGTGCACCACTTTTCGGGGACCCTCCGCTTCGGCTTTGGGCAGGGTTGTTCCCGCTGCTGTTTTGTAAGCGGTAACGCTAAAGTCACTGGCTTTTGCTTGGGCCAAAGTGCCCTCCCAGGGCAAGATGACCTTGTTGGCCCCCGGGCCCCAGTCAAAACCTTCCACCACTAGGGTATAGGTGGTGCTTTCGCCGGTGTGCTGCGCAAGGCCCCAATGTAAGGAAAGGCCCCATGCCATGAACCAGACCAGTAGTTTCAAGGTGGTGGGCGCAATGTTCTTCATCTTATTCAAAACCAAATGTTTTTAGGCCCTGATGGCTAATTTTTATGGCTTCCAGCGGAGCCAGGTCAAAGGTATTGTCCTGCTCCACCATATAGTAGCGCATGCCGCTTTTTTCCTTGGCATCCAAGATGTTCCCAAAATCTATGGTGCCCTTGCCCACGGGCGCAAATTTGCCGTCCTTGTCCATGTCCTTTACGTGCCAGATGGGGAAACGTCCGGGGTACTTTTCAAAATAGGCCAGTGGGTCTGCCTTGGCCTTTGCCACCCAGTACAGGTCCATTTGATATTTTACCAGTTCGGGGTCGCAATGCTCCAAAAGGTAGTCTATGGGCACCACACCGTCACCATTCGCCACAAACTCAAAATCGTGGTTGTGGTAGAGCAGTTGCAGCCCGGCCATCTTGGCTTGTTTCCCGAGCTCGTTCAATACCTTGGCCAGTTCTTCCAAGCTGCCCTTCATCCCCATGGTTCTGGCGGCCCGGTCAAAGGTAAACATCCCCATGGGCGGCACGGGTATGACAAAATAACGGAAACCGACCGCCTTGGCGTGCGCCATTTGGGTGGCCGCATTGTCCAGGGTAACGCTGCCTTGGTGGGTGCTAATGGGAACGAGCTTACGCTCTGCCAATACCTCTTTGAATACTTCCGGGGCCATACCATAGTAGCTGCCATCTTTATATCCCGCCGCTTCAATATAGGCATATCCGGCATCGGCCACCGCCTGGAGCGTGGTTTTGGCATCTTCCCCCATATCCTTGCGCAGGGTGTAGAGGGCCAGTCCGCCCAACCGGTCTTGGGCAAGGCAAAGGGCGGGGGCCACCCCCAAAAAGAGCATCATTGCTCCAAGAATTGCGTAACGTGTGGTTTGTTTTTTCATTTTATATTGATTTTTAAAAGATGTTTTGCCCTTAATGTACATTGGAAATCCCAATATGGCTTCTAACCACCGCAAAAGTATCGCATTGCGACTTTTTTCAAGGTAATTGTAGTGGTGTGACGTTAAGAATGGAGAAAAAGTTAGGGCGTGTTCCATCTCAAAGGGTCAACCTCAAATTCCAATACCTCATTTGGGTGTAATCTTGTGGCAAGATAAGTTAAAAAAATAGTTTCATTTAGGTTGATGCGCGCTTGGGTTTATACCCGTTCTCGTTTGAAATGCAGCCATGGAAATGGAATTGTTTTTTTTGGCCTGCGAAAAAGAAAAATCAGGCATAGCCCAGCTACGGCTTATTTTTATTTTGAAGTAGGGCGTAAAAAGAAACCATTTATCGGCTTTTTTTCAATTGGGAAATGGTATTGTTTCCGGAGCTTAACGCGGATAGGGGAGGCCATCTTTCCCGTATCTTGTCCACATATTGCCCAGCCTTCCATTATCATCGTTGTAAGGGTGGCGAAACCAAGTGAATGTTGTACCTTGTAGGGGTTGGTGGTTATCCATTGACCTAAATAAAAAAACAAAGGGTAGATGAAAAACATTAAAAAAGAAGACCTGCCCCAAGGGGTGTTCGACCTTTATGACGACTATGCCCACAACAGGATAAACCGAAGGCTCTTTTTGGATAAACTGGGAACCTACGCAGTGGGTGGCCTTACCGTGGCCTCCTTGTTGAGCTATATGTCCCCGGACTATGTAAAGAAAGTACAGATCAAAAAGGACGATCCCCGGCTTCGATCGGGTTTTGTCCCCTATGCGTCTCCCAAGGGCGGTGGTACCATCAATGCCCTTTTGTCCCGGCCCAAGGATGCCACCGAAAAATTGCCCGGTATTGTGGTGGTGCACGAGAACAGGGGGTTAAATCCGTATATTGAGGATGTGGGCCGCAGGGCCGCATTGGCGGGCTTTATCTCATTGGCCCCGGATGCCTTGACCCCCTTGGGTGGTTATCCCGGTAACGATGACGATGGCAGGGAACTGCAACGAAAGCGCGATCGAGGCGAAATGCTGGAGGACTTCATCGCTGCTTTTGAACATCTAAAAAACCATCCGGAATGTTCGGGCTCGGTCGGGGTGGTGGGTTTCTGTTTTGGCGGATGGGTGGCCAACATGATGGCCGTGTCCCTTCCCGATCTAAAGGCGGCCGTGCCTTTTTACGGAGGGCAGCCCACCGAGGGCATCGCGGAGATCAAAGCGCCGTTGTTGCTCCATTTTGCCGAACTCGATAAACGGGTGAATGCCGGTTGGCCCGCGTATGAGGCCGCCCTGAAGGAACACGGTAAGACCTACACCGCACATATGTACGAGGGCGCCAACCATGGCTTTCACAATGATACCACGCCCCGGTACGATCGGGAAGATGCCGCCTTGGCTTGGCAGCGAACGGTAGCCTTTTTTAAACAGCACTTGGCCTAGGCCCAAGCTAGGCTTTGTTGGGATGGTCTCCGTATGCCTTGGCAACCAGTTCCGGGGCGGATACGGACAATTTATGTTATTTTAGCCGGTACAGATCGTAAATGCCGTTGTTGTGACCAGAGCTTCGTACCGATTCCCACTGTTGTTGGCCTGCCTTTTGGGCCTGTTGTCCTGTAAGGAAGAAGGGCGCAGCGATGAGGTCATCGAACCAAACCCTCCCAACATCATTTACATTTTGGCAGACGATCTGGGTTACGGGGATGTATCCTGTTACCATCCCTCGGGAAAAATAAAAACGCCGCATTTGGATGCGCTGGCGGCCCAGGGGATGCGCTTTACGGATGCCCATAGCCCCTCTGCCGTTTGCACGCCCACCCGATACGGCATTCTAACGGGAAGGTACAGTTGGCGCAGTCCACTGAAGAGCGGGGTGCTCACCGGGAAATCCAAGGCCTTGATAGCCAAAAATAGGACCACGGTGGCATCGCTCCTAAAAAAATCGGGCTACCATACCGCCTTTATTGGAAAGTGGCATTTGGGCTGGGACTGGGCCTTGAAAGACACTGCCGATCTTGGCGGCGATGGATGGAACCCTGGCGATTTTGATGCCATCGATTTCACAAAAAACATCGCTCATTCACCCAACGATCTGGGATTCGATCTTGCCTATGGCCACTCTGGTTCCTTGGACATGGCACCCTACGTGTATGTGGAAAATGGGAAGGTTACCGCCCAGGTCAAAGGTGTTACCGAGGACACCGGAAAATATACCTGGTGGCGAAAAGGACCCACTGCGGCCGATTTTCTGCACCGCGATGTGACCCCCAACTTTTTTAGAAGGTCCATGGCCTATGTCAAGGAAAGGTCCAAAGTGGATGCACCCTTCTTTTTGTACCTGGCCCTGCCATCTCCCCATACGCCCATTTTGCCCACGGCAGATTGGTTGGGGAAAAGCGGTATGAATCCCTATGCCGATTTTATGATGGAAATGGACCATTATGTGGGCCAGTTGGTGGCCACTGTCCAAGAAATGGGTATTGCAGACAATACCATGGTGGTGTTCACCAGCGACAATGGTTGTTCCCCAGAGGCAGATTTTGAGGTGTTGGAACAGTTTGGTCACGACCCCAACGGTGGGTTCAGGGGCCATAAGGCCGATATTTTTGAGGGAGGCCACCGGGTGCCCTTTATAGTGAAATGGCCCGCCCGAGTGGCCGCTGGCAGCCGTAGCGATGCCACGGTCTGCCTTACGGACCTTATGGCCACGGCCGCCCACTTGGTGCAAGTGCCCTTGGCCGATGATGAGGGGGAAGACAGCTTTTCCCTCTTGCCCCTTTTGGCGCCCCAAGAAGGAGGGGAATATGCCCGTACGGCCACCGTGCACCATTCCATAAACGGTAGCTTTGCCCTAAGAAAGGGCGATTATAAGCTCATTTTTGCCCCGGATTCCGGAGGGTGGAGCCCGCCCGTGCCCGGAAAGGATATGGCCGCCAAATTACCGCCCCTACAGCTGTACCACTTAAAAAATGACCCCGGCGAAACGGAAAACCTCGTGGCAGGGCACCCGGACATCTTGGAAGAGCTTACACAGCTCATGCAGGGTTACATAGCCAATGGGCGCAGCACACCGGGGCCAGTGCAACAAAATGCACCCCTTGGACTGAACGGGCAACCTTGGCATCAAATGGAACACCTCATGGGCCTGTAAATGTGAAACCTTAGATTATAAAATCATAATTCCACCTAAAAATGACATACAGAATTTTCAGTTTATTGCTTGTGATGATGATGGCAGTTTCCTGTGCCCAGGTATCCCCCCCCGCCCCCGTGGGGCCGCTTCCCACCGAGCGGCAGTTGGCTTGGCAGGAGCTGGAGTACTATGCCTTTATCCACTTTAACATGAACACCTTTACCAATATGGAATGGGGCACGGGCGGGGAACGCCCTGAGCAGTTCAATCCTACGGAAATGGATGTTCGCCAATGGGCAAAAGTGATCAAGGAGGCCGGCATGAAGGGCGTGATCCTTACCGCCAAGCACCATGACGGATTCTGCCTATGGCCCACCAAGACCACGGAGCACTCGGTAAAAAATTCCCCTTGGAAGGACGGCCAGGGCGATGTGGTAAAGGAACTGGCAGCCGCCTGTGCCGAATTTGGGATCAAGTTTGGGGTTTACCTTTCCCCCTGGGATCGCAATGCGGGCAATTACGGAGGCCCGGAATACGTGGCCGATTTTCACGAACAGCTTCGGGAACTGCTTACCGACTACGGTGAGGTCTTTGAAGTCTGGTTCGATGGGGCCAATGGCGGAAGCGGCTATTATGGTGGTGCCAATGAAACCCGAAAGATAGATAGCAAGACCTATTACGAATGGGACAAGGTTACCGCCATGGTCAGGGAATTGCAGCCCAATGCGGTCATTTTTGGCGATGGCGGGCCCGATGTGCGTTGGGTGGGCACGGAAGAGGGTTTTGCCAACGAGACCAATTGGAGCATCATGCGGCGAGATGAGATCTATCCCGGCTGGCCCAGGTATGTGGAGCTGCGTTCTGGCCATGCCGATGGTACGCATTGGTTGCCGGCAGAGGTGAACACCTCCATACGACCCGGTTGGTACTACCATCCGGGAGAGGACCACCAGGTAAAATCGCTGACCCGTTTGGTGGATACCTACTATGAATCCGTGGGGAGGAACGGTACGTTTTTGTTGAACCTGCCCGTGGATACCCGCGGCCTGGTCCACGAGACCGATGTACAACAGTTGATGCGCTTAAAAAAGCAGTTGGAAGCCGATTTTAAGGAAGAATTGGCCCAGGGCACCACCGCAGCGGCCACCAATGTGCGGGGCAATGGCAGTGCCTACCGGGCGCAAAACGCGGTAGATGGCAAAAAGGATACGTATTGGGCCACCGATGATGGGGTTACCAATGCCACGCTGACGCTTGAATTTCCCGAGCCCACCACGATCAACAGGGTGGTGTTGCAGGAGCATATTGCCCTGGGGCAGCGGGTGGCGCAATTTTCCATTGCTGCGCAGGTAGGGGAGGCGTGGCAGCCCTTGGATACCCAGACCACCATAGGTTATAAACGCATTTTAAGGTTTCCATCGGTGAAGGCCAATGCTTTTCGCTTGGAGATAAAGGAGGCCAAAGGACCGCCGTTGATCAGTAATTTGGAGCTTTACAAGGCCCCGAACCTGTTGGTGCCGCCCACGGTGCAGAGAGATCGGGAGGGCAGGGTAAGGCTTTCCGTGCCAGATACCGCGGTGCACATCCGCTATACCTTGGATGGCAGCGAGCCCAAGGCCACCTCACCGCGCTATGAAGCGCCCTTTTTGGTGGAAACGCCCAGCGTATTGAAGGCCATTGCCCTTGACCCTGAGAGCGGGGAGGTCACGGAAACGGTGGTGAAGCGCTTGGATATCCCAAAAAAGGACTGGAAAGTGGTCTCGGTGTCCTCCGGAAATCCAGAGGATTCCCAGAAGATGCTGGATGAGGATGCCAACACTTTTTGGGCCACGGACAACAAAAGGGCAGGGGCGCAAGAAGTGGTTATTGACCTTGGGCAACGCCATAGCTTAAACGGATTTACCTATGTGCCCAACCAAGAGCGCTATCCCTTTGGCATTGTAACCGATTATGTCTTTGAGGTAAGTGCCAATGGGGCCAGTTGGCGCAGGGTGGCAGAAGGGGAGTTTTCCAATGTGGTGAACAGCAGGTTGCAGCAGGAGGTGCGCTTTGCAGCCACCCAAGCAAGATATATAAAGTTGAAGACCATTAAAACGGCCGGGGACGATCCACGGGCCACCTTTGCGGAGATCGGGGTGTTGACAGGTGGTTAAGCGCGGTGAGCACCATCTTATTCCAAAGAGAACTGGCGCAGGCCTTGGGGATGTGGTTTTTACAAATTAAAAATGCCCGTTGGAAACAGGGCATTGGGCTAATAGGTAGTCTGTTGTGTTACCTCGTAAGGCGCATGTTGTACCGTGCCGAAACGTTCACTGAAAAACCCAAGGCTTCTTCACTTTCGTTCAAATCAAATTGCAGGTCCATTTGGCCATCGGTCAGGTTCACCACGGTAAAGCCCACTTCTTCATTGCCCGTGCCAAAATAAAGGATGTTGCCATCCAGCCTCCATTCCGTTGATCCAAAAAAATCTTCACCCTCTTCTTCTTGGGTCGTGGTTTCCCCCAGAATGGTGGTCGTTAACACGGTGGTATATCCACCTTGGCTTTCCACGGTGTTTGGGTCGGTGTTGAAATCCACCGTCAGGTCAAAGTCTTTTCCAATGGCTTCAAATTCTCCCACGACAGATTCACCATCGGCCATTACCTCAGACCGGCCGTTCGTGGCTTCCAGTGCCGTCAGGTTCCAGACACCGTTTATATCGGCTTCGTTATGGTTCGCCGAACCGGCATCTTCATTTTCACAAGATAACAGGGCCAATGAGATGACGGATACGAGGAGGAGTACAAGGTACTTTTTCATTTTTTTTGGATTTGGTGGAATTACCACAACGTTTTCCAGGCCTAAAAAGTATTCAAGGGTTGGTCTTTAATTTACTTATCTTAGCCGCATGCTCTCTAAAAAGACCAAATACGGACTTAAGGCCCTGGCCCATCTAGGTGCCCAAAAAGATCGGCATCCGGTACAGATCGCGGACATAGCCGAGCAGGAGAACATTTCCCAAAAGTTTTTGGAAAGTATTCTGTTGTCCCTTAGAAAGGCCGGGTTTCTGGGCTCCAAAAAGGGGAAGGGCGGCGGTTATTATCTGTTGAAAACGCCGGAGGACATTTTAATGACGGATGTGATGCGGGTTTTGGAGGGGCCCATTTCCATGGTGCCCTGTGTGAGCCTCAATTTTTATGAACCCTGCGATGACTGTCCCGATGAGGCCAGTTGCGCCGTGAACAAGCTCATGCTCAAGGTGCGTGACGCCAACCTACAGGTGTACCGCAACACCTCCTTGTCCGATATCATTGGATAGGAATACCCTTGTTCATCGTATCCGCGTTTTTCATTGGCACCGCCAAAGGGTTTGATACTCCGAAGCTTGCCTCGAAATTAAAGTTCAATTTCTTATGAATGCCTTGCGGGCTTGCCCCGGGGCAGTGACTTCCATTAGGGATATCTTGGCATTTGTTCCCTTGCAACTCTTATCCTTGCAACGCCAAATTGTTGGGAACCTGTATCAACCCATGACCCTTAAGCCCCAATTACCCCAGTAAATCCATAGGAATATTAATTTTTTTCTTTTTTTCTTGCGGGACGATGTAAAAACACCTTATTTTGCTACCCTACTAAATTGGTAGGATTTAAAAACAGGATCGGGCACATGATAATTGATCAATTGTTGTTGGACAGGAAATCCACCAAAAGCAAATACCGGGCAGATAAAAGATCGGAGCGTCCGCTTCGCAGTGTGGTCAAGGCCATTAGCTGGCGGGTCATAGGCACCTTGGATACCTTGCTCATCTCTTATTTGCTCACCGGGGAGGTCACCATTGCGGCCTCCATTGCTACCATAGATTTTATTACCAAAATGTTCCTGTATTTCTTTCACGAACGTTTATGGAACAAGATAACCTGGGGAAAACACTAGAAATTATGCGCTTTACGGAAAACGGGTTGACACAGTTGAACAGGCAGTTCAAGGGCATTCCTCCGGTGGAGATCATCTCCTGGGCCCTGGATTTGGGCAAAAAGGCGGTGGTGACCACCAATTTTAGGCCCTATGAAGTGGCACTGCTCCACGCCGTGTCCCAAGTGCGCCAAGACATTCCCGTAATTTGGTGCGATACGGGCTACAACACCCCACAGACCTACCGGCATGCCACCGAGCTCATCGATCGGTTGCAGCTTAACATAGACCTTTATGTGCCCAAGCAAACCGTGGCCCATAGAAATGTGGTGATGGGCATTCCCCAGATAGACGATCCACGGCACGCCACCTTTACCGATCAGGTGAAATTGGAACCTTTTAGGCGGGCCATGAAGGCGCACCGACCGGAAGTGTGGTTCACCAATTTACGAAAGGGACAGACCGCCTTGCGGGATCGTTTGGATATTTTGAGCGTAGATCGCCAGGGCGTTTTAAAGGTAAGTCCTTTCCACCATTATACGGATACCCAATTGGACGCCTATTTAAAGGAGCATGGGCTGCCCAACGAACACACGTATTTTGATCCCACCAAGGTGTTGGAAAACAGGGAGTGCGGACTGCACACCTAAGTTGGGGCAGGGCAAAAAGGTTGCCTTTGCACACGATTTTAGTTTGATTTTGTATTTGAGTTTGGAGAACAATGGATAACACAGCACATTTGGAGGCAACCGGGAACGTTGCCCTGGCCGGGGATACCGCGCACATAAACGCCTTGGAGAACGAGGCCATTTACATTATCCGGGAGGTTGCCGCGCAGTTTGAAAAGCCCGTGCTCCTCTTCTCGGGAGGGAAAGATTCCATTACCCTGGTACGGCTGGCGCAAAAGGCCTTTTGGCCCGCCAAGATCCCCTTTCCCTTGATGCACATAGACACCGGGCACAATTTTCCGGAGACCATTGCCTTTAGGGACAAGCTGGTGGCCGATCTTGGTCTGGAGCTCATTGTGCGCAAGGTCCAGGATTCCATTGACCAGGGCAAGGTAAAGGAGGAGTCCGGGAAGTATTCCAGTAGAAATGCCCTGCAGACCACTACCCTGTTGGACGCCATAGAGGAGTTTAAATTCGATGCCTGCATTGGGGGTGCCCGCAGGGACGAGGAAAAGGCCCGTGCCAAGGAGCGCATCTTCTCCGTCCGGGACGATTTTGGGCAATGGGACGAAAAAAACCAACGTCCGGAGCTTTTTGACATGCTCAACGGACAGATCGATCACGGACAGAACGTGCGGGTCTTTCCCATATCCAACTGGACGGAACTGGACGTTTGGTCTTACATAAAGGAGGAAAACATGGAAATCCCCTCCATTTATTTTGCCCATAAGCGCAAGGTGTTCCTCAGGGACGGCCTCATCTGGTCCCACTCGGACCACGTGTACCAAGAGGAAGATGAAGAAGTACTGGAGCGCATGGTGCGCTTTAGGACCGTGGGAGACATGAGCTGTACCGCCGCGGTCTATTCGGAGGCCACGGACATAGATGCCGTGGTGAGTGAGATCCGCGATTCCACCATCAGCGAACGAGGTGCCAGAATAGACGATAAGAGGTCTGAGGCGGCCATGGAAAAAAGAAAACAACAGGGCTATTTTTAAAGAACCCACCTGATCCCAAACAGCGGGACAACAAATCTATACAGAAAATCCAGTTTGGAATGACGAATACCGATACCAGTGAAACCATTATGATCAAGGAAGCACCCTCCCTTGGAGGGAAGCCAGGCATGGGGCTGCTAAAGCTGGCCACCGCAGGTAGTGTGGATGACGGAAAAAGCACCCTGATCGGCCGTTTGCTCTACGATACCAAATCCTTGACCACCGACAAGCTGGAGGCCATTGAAAGGACCAGTAGGCAAAAGGGCTATGATTATCTCGATTTTTCCCTGGCCACGGACGGCCTGGTGGCAGAACGGGAGCAGGGCATCACCATAGACGTGGCCCACATTTATTTTTCCACCCCAAAAAAGAGCTACATCATTGCGGATACCCCCGGCCATGTGGAATATACCCGTAACATGGTCACCGGCGCCAGCACCTCCCAGGCGGCCATTATCTTGATCGATGCCCGAAAGGGCGTCATAGAGCAGACGCACCGCCATTTTTTCATCAACAACCTGCTACGGATCAAGGAGGTGGTGGTGGCCATCAACAAAATGGACCTGGTGGATTTTTCCGAGGAACGTTACAATGAGATCAAGACAGATTTTCAGGCCCTGATGCAGAAACGGGACTATGCGGAACAGCGCATTACCTTTATTCCCGTGAGCGCGCTCAAGGGAGACAATGTGGTGCACGCATCCAAAAACACACCTTGGTACCAAGGGGAAACCCTGTTGGAGCATTTGGAGGCCCTGGATATGGCCGCCGTGTCCAATGTGGGCACGCCCAGATTTCCCGTACAGTATGTCATCCGCCCGAAAACGGCCGAATTTCACGATTTTAGGGGCTTTGCCGGCAAGGTGTACGGAGGTGAGCTCAGCGTGGGCGATGCCGTGGTGGCGCTGCCATCGCAAACAAGATCTACCATCAAGGCCATATATGTACACAACAAGCAGTACAAGACCGCTTCCAGAAGAACCTCGGTCACCATTACCTTGGAAGACGAGATCAATGTGAGCCGGGGAGACATGCTGGTCAAGGCCAACGACCTGCCCATTGTGGACAAGCAGTTCAAGGCCATTGTGGCCTGGATGGATGCCCAACAACTGCGGGCGGGAAACAAGTATGTGGTGCAGCACGGCGTGAACAAGGTCTTGGCCAAAGTGGGCGCCATTCATCACAAGATCAACCCCGATTATTCCGGGATTGAGGAAGATGTGGACGGATTGGGCATGAACGATATCGCAGCGGTAAGCTTTAAACTGAACAAGCCCATTTTCTATGATCGGTTCAAGGACCACCGGACCAACGGATCCTTTATCATCATAGACACCCAGACCAATAGCACGGTGGGAGCGGGGTTCATTGTCTAGGCCCTGGGTTCGCCGGTCCACGAATGGGGGCACAGCGTGGACCTCGGGTAGGGAAACATCATGACAAGGATGGCCTTTTAGCAAATGCGGGAGACCCCGGTGGGCCGTGGGAAGGCATCGAAGGAACGGTTTTTGCAGACCCGGCCCAAGCGGGAAGGGCATTGCCCCAAAGGGGATGGTCTTTTTTGTGACATTCGGAGCAACAAATTAAGGTGGATTGATGGAGCTTTAAAATCTATTAAATCCATAGGATAAATATATTTATTAACAACAATGCTTGCCTTGCCCGGGCAAGTGTTCCTTTCCTGTTGGGGAGGTTAGTCAGCGGCTGTGTATGCAAAGTTTTAGAACAGAAATTGAGAATCCGGTAGTGGAAAAGGATATCTTGGAATTGGAGCGCAAGATCAGGGAATTCAAGGAGGGCAAGGTAGATGAGGAAAAGTTCCGAAGCCTCCGCTTGGCCCGTGGCGTTTACGGACAGCGGCAGCAGGGCGTGCAGATGATCCGCATAAAGTTGCCCTACGGCAAGGTTACCTCCCAACAATTGAGGCGTATCTGCGATGTTTCGGACGAATACTCCACCGGGCGCCTGCACATTACCACCCGCCAGGACATACAGATCCATTATGTGGATCTGGACCGCACCCCGGAGCTTTGGGCGCAGCTGGAGAAGGACCAGGTAACCCTTAGGGAAGCCTGTGGCAATACGGTGCGCAACGTAACGGCCAGCGAGACCGCCGGAATCGACCCAAACGAACCTTTTGATGTCTCGCCCTATGCCGATGCCCTTTTTCGGTATTTTTTGAGAAACCCCATTGGGCAGGAAATGGGACGCAAATTCAAGGTTTCCTTTTCGGCCAGTGATGCCGATACCGGGCTCTCCTACATGCACGATCTGGGCTTTATTGCCAAGCTGCAGAACGGGCAGCGCGGGTTTAAGGTGATGTTGGGCGGCGGATTGGGTTCCCAGCCCCGCCACGCCGATGTGCTCCATGAATTTTTGCCGGCAGATAAGATCATTCCCATGATGGAGGGGGTGATCAGGGTCTTTGATCGGTACGGCGAGCGCAAGAGCCGTGCCAAGGCCAGGATGAAGTTCCTTATAAAAGACCTGGGCCTGGAGGGCTTCAAGGCGCTCTTGGAACAGGAAGGGAAAGCCGTGCCCATGGCTTCTTTTAAGGTGGATGTGGATGCCTACCCCAAGGCCCATATTGCCGAGGTGGCCGTACCGGAGGTGTCCGTCACGGATCGGGAAGCCTTTGAAACCTGGAAGGCCACCAACATGGTCCCCCAAAAACAAGATGGTTTTGTGGCCATTGGCATCAAGGTGCTGTTGGGCGATTTCCACACCGACAAGGCGCGCTTGTTGGCCGATCTGGTGCAGCAATACGCGGCCGGGGAACTGCGGTTGTCCCTGCGCCAGAACATCTTGATCCCCCACGTGAAGGAAGAACTGCTTCCCTTTTTCCATTCGGAACTACAGAAACTGGGCTTCGCGGAGGCGGGCTACAACAGGGCACTGGACATTACCGCCTGTCCGGGAACGGACACCTGCAACCTGGGCATTGCCAGCAGCACGGGCATAGCCGCGGAGCTGGAGCGGGTCATTAAGACGGAATACCCCAATTACACCCAAAACCCCGATGTGGTCATTAAGATCAGCGGTTGTATGAACGCTTGCGGGCAGCACAACATGGCGCACATTGGCTTTCAGGGCATGTCCGTGCGCACCAAGGACAAACTGGTGGCCCCGGCACTGCAAGTGCTCCTGGGCGGGGGCAACTTGGGCAATGGCCAGGGGGTCTTTGCCGATAAGGTGGTGAAGATTCCCAGCAAACGGGGCCCAGAGGCGCTGCGCCTCATTTTGGACGATTTTGATGCGCACGGCAATGGCCTGTCCTACACGGACTACTATCGGGAAAAAGGCCAGATGTATTTCTATGAGTTCTTGAAGCCCCTGACCAATGTGGACAATCTGGTCCCGGAAGATTTTATCGATTGGGGGAATGAGGAAAAATACGAAAAGGCCATAGGCATTGGCGAATGTGCCGGTGTGGTCATAGACCTCATTGCCACCCTCTTGTTGGAGAGCGATGAGAAGGTACAGACCGCCACCGAGACCTTTGAGCAGGGCAAATGGGCGGCCAGTATCTACTATTCCTATGCCGCCATGGTCAATGCCGCCAAGGCCCTGTTAACGGCAGAAAAGACCAAGACCAACACCCATAACAGCATCATTGCGGATTTTGATGAAAAATTTGTTCAGACCAATAGGATTTCGGTCGATGGCGGATTTGAACATCTCGTGCTGCAACTCAACAAGAACGAACCCACGGCATCCTTTGCCAAAAGCTATTTACAGGACGCCAAGGATTTCTTGGCCACCGTGGAAAACTACAGGAGCCAAGAACTGGCCACCACAAGCACCCAGAACGTATGAAGCATCAAAACACGTACAACAGGTACAGGAAAGGAAAAGGCGACGCTTTTGAATTGGCCGTTCCAAGGCCCAACAACCAAAGGGAACGTTGTGCTCCTGGGCAAGGGTCGGTAAAAATGGCTGTTGGCGAAGGGGCTCCTCCTTTGGGGGCTAGGGTGCCCCATCTTACCGTAATTGGCGCCGGTCCGGGAGATGTGGAGCTCATTACGCTAAAGGCGGTCAAGGCCTTGCAGGCGGCCCAGGTGGTGCTGTACGATGCCCTGGTGAACCCCGAACTTTTGGGATATGCGCCCGGGGCGGAAAAGATCTTTGTGGGCAAGCGCAAGGGGTGTTACGCTTATACCCAGGAGCAGATCAATGACCTGATCGTGGGCCGGGCCGGGACCCACGGCCGTGTGGTACGCCTCAAAGGGGGCGATCCCTTTGTGTTTGGCCGCGGGGCGGAAGAGATGGAACATGCCGCCCGGCACGGCATCCCCACCGCCATGGTGCCCGGGATCTCATCCAGTCTTAGTGTGGCCGCCACCCAGAACATACCGGTGACCAAACGCGGTGCCGCAGAGAGTTTTTGGGTCATTACAGGCACCACCAAAGAACACGAACTGTCCAACGATGTGCGGTTGGCGGCAAAATCCAGCGCCACGGTGCTCATTTTGATGGGGATGTCCAAATTGGCCCAGATCATGGCCCTGTTCACGGCGGAGGGAAAGGAACATACGCCCGTGGCCATTATACAGGAGGGCACCACGGAACGGGAGAAAATAGGCGTGGGCACGGTGAAGACGATCGTTTCCATTGCTGCGGAAAAGGGGCTTGCCAACCCGGCCATCATTGTCATTGGCGAGGTGGTGCGGCACCGGGAGCGCATGGCGCAACTGATGCGGAACGGCCAAAGGACGCCAGTCAGAGAACCGGTGGCCCAAGACCATTTCTTGGCCGCCGTGGGGTATTGATTTCAAAACAAACATATAGGTAGTGGCCCGGTTGGTTTTATGGTGGTGTTAAAAACTCTGAACCCCAAAAGGGCTTCGCCCGCCGCGCCAATAATTCAGATGGGCGCTCGGCCTAACATTTGTCCTGATGGCTGGCCCCCAATTGGGCCAATGAAGTAATGATGTACCAAAATAAAAATGGAAAGAAACAACTTGTACCCTATTTTTTTGAAAACGGCCAACCTGCACGTATTGATCATTGGAGGCGGAAACGTGGCCGAGGAAAAACTCAGCTTTTTAACCAAGTCCAGCCCCGATGCCACGGTGACCATGGTATCGCCCATGTTCCGGGAGGCCACCCTGCAATTGGCCGCGGGATTTAAGGTGGAGTTGATCACCGATGTGTACCGCCCAAGCTACCTCAAGGGGAAGCACATGGTCATTGCCACTACCGATGTTCCGGAGGTGAACGTACAGGTATATGAAGATTGCAGGGCCATGGACAAGCTGGTGAACGTGGCCGATAATCCGCCGTATTGCGATTTCTATATGGGCGGCATCGTTACCAAGGGGCACGTAAAGGTGGCCATTTCCACCAACGGAAAATCGCCCACCACCGCCAAGCGCCTACGGCAGTTTTTTGAGCAAGTGATTCCGGAGGACATCAGTCAAATGGTTCAGAACCTCAATGACTATAGAAAAACCATTAAGGGCGATTTTGAGGAAAAAGTAGATCAAATGAACCGGATCACAAGTCCACTGGCCCCAAGCCCCGGAGAAGGGAAGAAGGCCGGGGTTGAAATGGAGGCGAAGTAATGGGTCTCAACAAGGTCACCCCGGGCGCAGTCGTAGGGCCAGGGCTCCAAAGGTTGAAGATCGACAGCAACAAACAAATTGTCACCCTGAGCGCAGTCGAAGGGCCAATGCTCCAAAGCTTGAAGATGGACAACAACAAACAAAATGTCACCCCGGGCACAGTCGAAGGGCTACGGGTTCTTAGGTTAAATGTTGACGGAAAAAAAATGTAAAAAGCAAACAAAATGTCACCCTGAGCGCAGTCGAAGGGCCAGTGCTCCAAAAGTTGAAATTCGACAACAACAAACAAAATGTCACCCTGGGCGCCCTCGTAGGGCTACGGGTTCTTAGGTTAAATGTTGACGGCAAAAAATATAAAAAGCAAACAAAAAGTCACCCTGAGCGCAGTCGAAGGGCCAGTGCTCCAAAAGGTTGAAGATCGACAGCAACAAACAAAATGTCACCCTGAGCGCCCTCGTAGGGCTACGGGTTCTTAGGTTAAATCTTGACGGAAAAAAATGTAAAAAGCAAACAGAATGTCACCCTGAGCGCAGTCGAAGGGCCAGGGCTCCAAAAGGTTGAAGGTTGGCAGCAACAAACAGAATGTCACCCTGAGCGCAGTCGAAGGGCCAGGGCTCCAAAAGGTTGAAGGTTGGCAGCAACAAACAGAATGTCACCCTGAGCGCAGTCGAAGGGATCGAGCTCCAAAAGCTTGAAGGATATCATCAAAATAAAAATACAACCAGAAAATCGACTAAAAACGAAGTAGTAATTAACACGTACCGAATACCAATTAAAAAAATGATACAAACAGACATACTCATCATAGGCGCCGGTCCCACCGGCCTCTTCACCGTTTTTGAAGCCGGATTGTTAAAGCTGAAATGCCATTTGATCGATGCCCTGCCCCAACCGGGCGGACAGTGCTCCGAGATCTACCCCAAGAAGCCCATTTACGATATCCCCGCCTTTCCGGAAATACTTGCGGGCGACCTGGTGGAGAACCTAATGCAGCAGATACAACCGTTTGAACCCGGATTTACCCTGGGCGAACGTGCCGAACATCTGGATCGGCAGGAAGACGGCTCCTATATCGTGACCACTAACAAGGGCACCCGCCACCAGGCGCCGGTGGTGGTCATTGCCGGAGGTCTGGGCTCTTTTGAGCCCCGCAAGCCCGCCATAGACCAGCTGGCGCAATATGAAGATCGCGGCGTGGCCTACATGATCAAGGATCCGGAAGTGTACCGCGGCAGGAAAGTGGTCATTGCCGGAGGTGGCGACTCGGCCCTGGACTGGGCCATTTTCTTGGCCGATGTGGCGGCCGAAGTGTCCCTGGTGCACCGCAGGAACCAGTTCAGGGGCGCCTTGGATTCGGTGGAAAAGGCGTCCCAGCTGGCACGATCGGGAAAGATTAAGCTCTTTACCGAAGCCCAGGTAAAGACCCTCTATGGGGACGGAAAGCTGCAGGCCGTGGCCATTGGGCACAATGCCCCCGAAAAGGAGGACACCCATTTGGAGGTGGACGATTTTATTCCGCTCTTTGGGCTGTCGCCCAAACTGGGCCCCATTGGCGATTGGGGGCTGGAAATAGAGAAGAACGCCATTAAGGTGAACAACGCCAAGGACTACCAGACCAACCTGCCCGGCGTGTTCGCCATTGGGGACGTGAACACCTACGAGGGGAAACTGAAACTGATCCTCTCCGGTTTCCACGAAGCGGCCGTAATGTGCCAATATGCCTACCAGATCATCAACCCCGGTAAACGGTTTGTAATGAAATACACCACCGTGGGTGGGGTGGAAGGCTTTGATGGTTCCAAAAAAGAGGCCAAGAAAGAAGTGGTGCAGGCCATTGGGTAAGGGGTTTAGGTGTTGGATGCCCCAAAGGGATTCTGTCCCGATTTGGGTAGCATGCAAAGTGCCGCATCACGTTTTTTTCTTCATTGCTAACCCAGCGCTGTCTATAATCCCTTGCTGAGCTTTTGTCCCAAGGGCATCCGTTCCGAAACAGGCAAGGATCGGAACAGGTTTTTGTTTATTTTGGATTCCGTTGGAAAAAAACTCCAAAGAAGCCTGCCATTGCGGTTCTGGCATCCTGGATTTCCGGCCTGCCTATTTTTGGATGCGACCATTTTGGGTGACGGGCCGGGGCATCAATGCTCCAAAGGTCATTCTGGTTTGATTTCTTATCTTGTGGCTGTAAGCTATATATGATGAATCATCACATGCCTGCGTTAGCATTAATTTATTCAAAGTTGGGAATGTAAAAAATCTGCTGTATCCTTTATACCCCTTTTTCTAAGAATATCTAGTACTTCAAACTCATCCAAATCAGGATTTCGACGATTCAGAACCATTTCCTTAAATGCTTCCACGGCCTTTTCGGGATTTAAATCTATTATGTCGGTTAAGAAATCATCTGCGGTTTTTGCTGACAGACCAAATGAGGACAAATACTCTTTTGGAAAATCTTTAATGTTATTGGTTACAATTACGTTTGCGTTAATCTTTATGGCTGCTGCTAGGACATGACAATCCTTTTTGTCCGGTAACGTTAAACCAGAAATTAAACCTGAATAATTAGAGACTAAGGCATCCGGAAAAGCTAGATTTGCTTTCGATATGCGTTTCAAAATTTCTTCTTCTGAAACCCCTTTACGTCTCATTACGTCAGTCCACTCATCAAAAATATGTTCACTCCATTTTGGTGTGTACAAATCGTAATGGGCAAACCAAAAAAGTAAATCCCGGATTTCGATAGGATAGATAACATTTGTATCTAGAACACAAATAAATCGGACGCTATGAATCATATAATCCAGTTTCCTCGTCAGATTGCATAATATCTATAATATGCTTTTTCTGAGCCTCTTTCATCCTCTTCTTATATCCCATAACATCCTCAAATTTTACCCTTCTATGTTTACCGACTTTTGTGAATTCGATCTCACCATCCTCTAAAAGTTTTACGAAATGAGGTCTCGAACAGCCCAAAATCTCTGCTGCTTTTTGAGTAGTTACTTCAGTTGCTATCGGGACTAAAGAAAATGGTTTGCCTTTACTCATAGCCTCGAGAATATCACCGAGAAGTTTTAGTGCACTTAATGGAATTTTTATCCGTTCTTGAGTTTCTTCAATCTCTATTTCAGGATTGTCGGACTTTAATTCCTTAATTACAGAAGCAAGAGCATCATAAGATTCAATAGCAATCTTTTGCTCCTCTTTAGATGGCTTATTGATATTTTTAAAGGTTTCCATGGTGTCTTAAGTGTTAGGATACACAATATTAAACGAAATAAACGAAATAAACTTCTATTCGGACTGTTAAACTTTATAAAAACTAATGCTAATAACTAACTAACCATCCCCCGAAAAAAAGATGGATAGTTTATGAAAGCCTTGGTTTTATTGATGTTCCGGGAGGTTCTAAAATAGGAAAACTGTTTTAAAAGTGGTAAATTGTAATAGCAAAAACGAACA
>NZ_JBLFEO010000002.1:0-314607 GCF_047345505.1 Maribacter aquimarinus
ACGCCATAAGGCTGTATTGCCGTGACCGGCTTACCGCCCCTGTGCCCGGGATGCTCGGGCATGGCCATTTCATCCTGCACTGCCAAAGCACCATGCCTTGGCGTTCTTCCCTGATGCCCCCATTTGTTCATCGGTGCCCCTGCATTTTGGCATGCCCCCGCAGCGCCGCACCACCAGCGGTAGGTTTGCACCATCCAAGGCGGCGTAATTCCATTACAATCAAAACAGCGCGCTACAACTATGTAGGTTTTGATGGCAAAGGAAAAATGTTTAATTTAAAATTTTAAGAATGGAAGATTTACGTTCAAATGAGCTATTACACATTTCTGGCGGATATGGCTGGTATCCTGGCTATGACGCCAAAGCCCGCTATGAAGCTGATATGTGGGCTCTACACCAAATAGGCGATTACTTAAGAGGAACGTGGATAGGTTTAACAGGAAGCAAATAAGAAATGAAATGAGAAATTTAGAAAGTAATGAGATGCTCGAAATTAATGGAGGCCATGATGGTACGGCCTATAATTGGGGTGTGGCAACAGGCGAATACATTAGAGAAATAGCAGCAGATGTAGCGGATGGAGTCCGTGAGGCATGGGATGCATTCAGTAGTGGCGTGGTCAAAGGTTTGACATTCCCTTTTTAACCTCTCTTAGGAACAAGACTGGGAGGGCATACGCCCTCCCTAATTTTTGTTATGGTTACTTTCTTCGCCAACCTTTACCAATTTCTAAAAAATCCTAATGAAAATAGGACGACTTCAAGACAGAATGAAGTTTTTCTAAATTTTTTATATGGATGGGGGGTATGTATGTTAACATTGTTTGCGACAGGTGTTCTAAGTGTACTAATATCAGCAATGGTGGGGGAAAAAATTTATAGGCAACCCGAATCTTTCCTTCAGTATAAATCTTCGTTGGCCAATGTCTATATTGTAGTTTTCATAGCTCCATTGGCAGAGGAGTTATGTTATAGATTGTATCTTTTAAGAAGTAGGTTTACGCTAAGTGTTTCATTTTTTTTCTTCTTTTACTTTTTATCTTCCTTGGCCACAAAATCACCTTTTTATGCCGTTTTGAATGACACATTTTTGTTGAGGGTATCGATGTCTTTGGCGGCAGTATTACTGATCAACATAAATTCTTTTTCTATTCTTAAAAAGCTGACAAACGTTAGGTTGAAGTATTTCATTTGGTTTTCTTGTCTGAGTTTTGCCCTTATGCATTTGACCAATTTTGTGCCTCTTAGCTTTTATCAGCAGCTCTTTTTTCCGGTATTGATCTTTGTACAGTTTGTTTACGCTGTAGTTTTTGCCTTTTTCAGACTAAGGCACGGATTTATCTGGGCCGTATTATTGCACGTCTTTATTAATGCAACAGGGTTTGCTTTTGCTTATTTTACCAATAAATGAGCTTCGAATCTTAACCAAAATAGACATCACCCCCCCCCCCGCTAGCGCGAGCGTCACGCTCGTGCCGACCCAATACGTGCGGCAAACCCGCTTCCAAACCAACGCCCAATAAGGGCGCAGCACTCCAAAAAATGGGCCTTTTTCAACAATTATACCGGCCAAGATGCCGTACGGACGCCATAAGGCTGTATTGCCGTGACCGGCTTACCGCCCCTGTGCCCGGGATGCTCGGGCATGGCCATTTCATCCTGCACTGCCAAAGCACCATGCCTTGGCGTTCTTCCCTGATGCCCCCATGTGTTCATCGGTGCCCCTGCATTTTGGCATGCCCCCGCAGCGCCGCACCACCAGCGGTAGGTTTGCACCATCCAAGGCGGCGTAATTCCATTACAATCAAAACAGCGCGCTACCACTATGTAGGTTTTGATGGCAAAGGAAAAATGTTTAATTTAAAATTTTAGAGGTCAGTAGATAAATACTTATCAATCATACAAGGTAATTATTTGATTATTAAATGGTTAGTAATTTTTACTATTGTCTGTTCGAGCGCAGTCGAGAACCATTTACCAGCCAAGGGAGACTTCGACTGCGCTCAGCCTGACATTTGTGTCAATAATGGGCTCTGTAATAGGTACCTAAGTACTGACCTCAATAAAATTTTAAAAATGGAAAATTTAGAAAATTATGGGGTTCAGGAATTGACCCATCGTGAAATTCAGGAAAATGAGGGAGGCATTGCTCCATTATTACTGGTCGGATATCTTGCTTAAGGTCTCTGTTATGGACTGGCAACTGATATAGTCTTAAATTTCAACCATTACTCTAATCGGTTGGAAGCAGCGATGGATTGTTAATAACAAAACAAGTTGATCATGAAAAATTTAATTGAATTCGACGTTAATATCTTAACTTCAAATGAAATCATTGAAATCAATGGTGGACAGGGAACAGATCTCGGAAACTGGCTGATAGACACCATCGGAAGCGGAATTTGTGCCGCAGGTCGTCTTTTAAAAACATTTGGTGATACTATGGGAAGCCTTGGGTTCCGTGGAGGTTATGCCGGGATGTACTAATATCAATGGTTAAATTGAAACACACTTGGTTAGTGAAGGCTAAGTGTGTTGGTTTTGTTCATAACAGATGAAAATCTATCGCATACTGTTTATATTTACATTGGCTCTCTTTCTCTTCTTTAGACTGCCGTATAGAAGTTATGTATACGCCAATGACATCTTTGATTTTTTCATAGCGGACTCCGCTCCTAATTTTTATGCGGTTTTCTTATTTGTGTTTTTAAAAAAAGGTCAAAAAAATGCTTTATACAGGAAAAAAATCAAAAAACAGCACCACAACATTTTCCTGGCCCTAAGCGCTCTCCTAGCTTTTATAACTTACGAATTTACAATTCAAATCTATGCATATCCCGGTGCTAGAATAGATAAGTATGATGTTTTGGCATCCTTTATTGCCTTTATTCTTGTTTATTTTTTATGTGAGAGGATAGACGGTAAAATAGCGTTGAAAAAGAACATTTCTTAGTATACAAAGTGTTTCGATTCTACTTACGCCCCCCCGCTGGCGCGAGCGTCACGCTCGTGCCGACACAAGAATTATGGCAAGCAACCCCCCTATGCCTCCTTACCAGGCCCTACATCTGCTTTTTCCCTCTCCAAACCGTGGTTTCAGAGGTCGGTGAATGGCCCTGTCTCACATTGGGTCCATCCTTAAAATATCAGGCGGAACGCCCGCCTGGATGCTATCCGAAGAAGGCGGTCAAAGCCTCTTTTAGCGGGCAAATGCTTCTCGCTTGTAGGCCTACCTGAGCGAAGCCGAAAGGCCTAAACGGATATTGGTGAAAATCATCAACCAAATGATAAGCACATAAATACCCTGTTTGATCAACTCGTAGTTGTCCGCTCACCGCCACAGTGTTTTATCGACCTAAAAAAAATCCACCCCATCCAAAAAAACAAGGCCCAGACCAACCAACCTAGCAGAGGGTATCGGAATCCAGTTTTTTCGGACCAAAACCAAGGTAAAAAACGCCGCACGGGCCTGCCCACATCAGAAAGCAGAAATACAATGCCCTACCTTGGGCAAAACGCCATAGAGGCCGCCTATGGCCACATACGTTATAATAATGTTAGAGGCCATAGCTAAAAAGAGGGCAAACCCTATATTTGTAAACATTTTAGCGTAAATTGAACAACCATGATCCAAGTATCTGAAACGGCGAAAAAAAAGGTGATTTCCCTGATGACGGAGGAAGGCTTTGATGCCACCAAGGATTACGTGCGCGTGGGGGTGAAGAGCGGCGGGTGCAGCGGACTTTCCTACGAGCTCAATTTTGACCACACCATGGGCGACACGGACAAGGTATTTGAAGACAATGACGTGCGCATTTTGGTGGACAAGAAGAGTTTTCTGTACCTGGTGGGCACCGTGCTGGAATATTCCGGCGGACTCAACGGGAAAGGGTTTGTCTTTAACAACCCCAATGCGCAGCGCACCTGTGGTTGCGGGGAGAGCTTTTCTTTGTAGAATTATGAAGGCAAAGAGGTAAGGAGGTAAAAAGTTAAGGAGTTAGGGAGAATTAAAGTTAAGCCAATATGGCAAAATATACTTCTTTTGGAGCGTTAGAGGTTTATAAAGCCAGCATTGACCAGACGGTAATTTTATAGGAATATCAAAACAATTGTCCAATTAATGAAATACGTAAAGAAAAGAAATGTTTTTAGCTCTGGGATACGGTCCTTTTTCTTTTCTCCAACGTTTTGATTGGATGGTTGGAATAGAGACATAAAAATGAACAGGTGAACAATGGGTATCTTTGGATGATAGGGTAGTTTCCCTTAAGTTCTTACCTCTTTTCACTTTTTTACTTGAAAATTATGGCATACACTGAGGAAGAATTAAAGAAAGAACTGGAAACCAAGGAATATGAGTACGGATTTTACACCGACCTAAAATCCGAAACCTTTCCCAAGGGCCTAAATGAAGAAATTGTAAGGGCCATTTCCAAAAAGAAAGAGGAACCGGAGTGGATGACGGAGTGGCGCATTGACGCTTTCCGCACCTGGAAAGAAATGGTGGAGCCCGAATGGGCCAACGTGCACTACGAAAAACCCGATTTCCAGGCCATAAGCTACTTCTCGGCCCCAAAAAAACAGGACCCCAACAAATCCTTGGACGACGTAGATCCCGAATTGCTGGAAATGTACCGCAAGCTGGGCATTTCCGTGGACGAACAGAAAAGGCTGCAAAACGTGGCCGTTGATGTTGTGGTGGATTCCGTTTCCGTGGCCACCACCTTCCAAAAGACCTTGGAGGAGAAGGGCATTTTGTTCATGCCCATTTCAGAGGCCATACAAAAACACCCGGAGCTGGTGAAAAAATACATGGGCACCGTGGTGCCCAAAAAAGATAATTTTTATGCCGCCCTGAACTCGGCCGTGTTCACGGACGGTTCCTTCTGCTACATCCCCAAGGGCGTAAAGTGCCCCATGGAACTTTCCACCTACTTCAGGATCAACGAAGGGGGCACCGGACAGTTTGAGCGTACCCTGGTCATTGCGGACGAGGGCAGCTATGTGAGCTACCTGGAGGGCTGCACCGCCCCCTCCCGGGACGAGAACCAACTGCACGCCGCCGTGGTGGAGCTCATTGCACTGGACGATGCCGAAATAAAATACTCAACGGTACAAAACTGGTTCCCCGGCACCAAGGACGGTAAGGGCGGGGTCTATAACTTTGTCACCAAGCGCGGGCTCTGCGAGAAGAACGCCAAGATCTCCTGGACCCAGGTGGAGACCGGTTCGGCGGTGACCTGGAAATATCCATCCTGCGTGCTCAAGGGAGACAACTCCATTGGGGAGTTCTACTCCATTGCCGTGACCAACAATTTTCAACAAGCGGATACGGGCACCAAAATGGTGCACCTGGGCAAGAACACCAAGAGCACCATCATTTCCAAGGGTATTTCTGCCGGAAAATCGCAGAACAGCTATCGCGGGCTGGTACAGGTGAACAGCCGCGCGGAGAACGCCCGGAACTTTTCCCAATGCGATTCCCTGCTCATGGGCAATGAATGTGGGGCACATACCTTTCCCTACATTGAGGCCAAGAACAAGACGGCCAAGATAGAGCATGAGGCCACCACCAGTAAAATTGGCGAAGACCAGATATTCTACTGCAACCAACGCGGCATTGACACGGAAAAGGCCATTGCCTTGATTGTGAACGGCTTTAGTAAGGAAGTGCTGAACAAGTTGCCGATGGAGTTTGCCGTGGAAGCCCAAAAACTATTGGAAATAAGTCTGGAAGGCTCCGTGGGATAGGCCACGCCCCTTCCCTAAATAGAGAGAGATGGCATTGAGAACACTGTTACAAATGAGACACCTCCCCTACCTGGCCCTGATCGCCGTTTTGGCCCTTTCCTGCAAGGAAGCCAAAAAGGAGGGTGCCCAGGCCAAAGAGGACGTTGCCGTGGCCCGGCCAGAGGTGCGCCTATATACCTTTGACGGTGGCACCGTTGGGGTGAACAACTTGGAGCTCTTTTCCCAGGACACCACCTACCAGGGCCGCACCGCCACCTTCGCCGACCCCTTTTATGTCATTAGCCACTCCAAGGGCACCCTGATGTGGGACGCAGGCCTACCGCAAATGCTGGTGGGGCAGCCGCCGTACACAGATCCCAGCGGCGCCTTTACGGTATCCAGGAAAGATTCGGTGGAGGCCCAACTGGCCACCATTGGGATGAAGCCCGGTGACATTGATTTCCTGGCCCTGTCCCATACCCACTTTGATCACAGCGGCCACGCCAATGCCATGGAGGAATCCACCTGGTTGGTTCAGGAATCGGAATACGATTTTATAACCAGTGACGAGGCGCAACAGAACAACGCCGACCTCTACAACGCCATAAAAGGGCTCTCCAAGGTTAAAAAACTGAACGGCGACCATGACGTTTTTGGTGACGGCACCGTGGTGATCAAGTCCATGCCCGGCCATACCCCGGGCCACCAAGTGCTCTTTTTGGACCTGGCAGAGCACGGCCCCTTGCTGCTCACCGGAGACCTGTACCACCTCTACGAAAACCGCGAGCACAGAAGAGTGCCCAGCTTTAACCACGATGTGGCGCAGACCCTGGCCAGTATGGAGGCCTTTGAGGCCTTTGCCAAGGAAAAAGGCGCTGCGGTTTACCTACAGCATCAACAAGAAGATTTCAATAAAATGCCTAAGGCACCCAATTATTTAAAGTAAGGATTTATGTTAAAAATAGACAATCTACACGCTCAGATAGAGGACAAAAAAATTCTCAACGGCATCAATCTAACGGTCAACGCCGGTGAAGTGCACGCCATTATGGGGCCCAACGGCTCCGGCAAAAGTACCCTGGCCTCCGTGATTGCCGGAAAAGAGGAATTTGAGGTGACCAAGGGCTCCGTTTCCCTGGACGGGGAAGACCTCGAGGACAACTCCCCAGAGGAAAGGGCGCACAAGGGCATCTTCATGTCCTTTCAGTATCCCGTGGAGATCCCCGGGGTGTCCGTGACCAACTTTATGAAGACGGCCATCAACGAGAGCAGAAAGGCCAGGGGCCTGGAAGACATGCCCGCCAACGAAATGCTAAAGCTCATCCGTGAAAAGTCGGAAATGCTGGAAATAGACCGTAGGTTCCTCTCCCGTTCCCTGAACGAAGGCTTTAGCGGGGGCGAGAAAAAGAGAAACGAGATCTTTCAAATGGCCATGCTGGAGCCCAAACTGGCCATCTTGGACGAGACCGACTCCGGCCTGGACATTGATGCCCTGAGGATCGTGGCCAACGGCGTGAACAAACTGAAGAGCAAGGACAATGCCGTGGTGGTCATTACCCACTACCAACGTTTGCTGGATTACATTGTGCCCGATTTTGTGCACGTGCTCCACAACGGGAAAATCGTGAAATCCGGCGGCAAGGAACTGGCACACGAGCTGGAAGAGAAAGGGTACGACTGGATCAAGAACGAGGCCATGGTCTAAGGAATGGCCGGTTCAGGGCCCATACGGCCCTTTGCCATTCCGCCAAAAGCCTGGCCCAACAACCCTACAAAAGCATAAATTCCGGTTGCCCACAACGGTTTTCCCCAGGAAACCGCCACCGGTGACCCCAACTGAAACAGTATGGAACTAAAAGACAAATTGATTTCTTCCTTCATGGCCTTCGAAAACGATGTGGATGTGGAACATCCGGTGCACGAGGTGCGCACCACGGCCATGAAGAACTTTGAGACCAAAGGCTTTCCCAGCAGGAAAGAGGAGGCCTGGAAGTACACCTCGCTGAACAGCCTTCAGAAAATTGACTTCACCATTTTCCCCAAGGAAGACAACGCCATTGAGTACAAGGATGTAAAGAAATACTTTATCCACGAGATAGACACCTATAAAATTGTCTTCATAGACGGGGTGTACAGCTCCCACCTGTCCGAGACCACCCATGACGGGGTGGACATTTGCCTTATGAGCTCTGCCCTGACCAAGGACATGTACAAACCGATCATAGACGTCTATTTTAACAAGGTGGCCTCAAAGGACGAGTCCCTGACCACCCTGAACACCGCATTTAGCCGTGAGGGCGCCTATATTTACATTCCCAAGAACAAAATGCCCAAGAAACCGGTGGAGATCGTGCATTTTGCCACGGGCAACGAGGCTTCCCTGATGTTGCAGCCCAGAAACCTGGTCATTGTGGAAGAAAACGCGGAGGTGCAGATCATAGAACGCCACCAAAACCTCACCACCAATGATGTGCTCACCAACAGCGTCACGGAAATCTTCGCGGCAGAGAGCGCCATTGTGGATTATTACAAAATTCAGAACGATACCCCAACCGCCTCGCTCATAGACAATACCTATATAGACCAAAAGGGCAAAAGCGTGGTAAAGGTGCACACCTTTTCCTTTGGCGGGAAACTGATCCGCAACAACCTCAATTTTTACCAAAACGGGGAGTACATTGACTCCACCATGAAGGGCATCACCATCTTGGGCAACAAACAGCATGTGGACCACCACACCCTGGTGCACCACATTGAGCCCAATTGCGAGAGCCACCAGGACTACAAGGGCATTTACGGGGAAAACTCCACCGGGGTGTTCAACGGAAAGATCATTGTGGACAAAATAGCCCAAAAGACCAACGCTTTCCAGCAGAACAACAACATCTTGATCAGCGACAAGGCCACCATAAACACCAAGCCGCAACTGGAGATCTTTGCAGATGACGTAAAATGCTCCCACGGCTGCACCATTGGCCAGCTGGACGAAGATGCCCTTTTCTACCTCCAATCCAGGGGCATACCCAAAAAGGAGGCCAAGGCCCTGCTGATGTACGCCTTTGCCAACGATGTGCTGGAGAGCGTGCGCATTCCGGAACTGAAAGCGAGGATCAACAAGCTCAAAGCGAAAAAGTTGGGGGTGAACCTAGGCTTTGATCTGTAAGGGAGCAACACCACGCGCCAAAGTGCCAGACCAACAACTTGGACGGGTTGGCGCAGTGCAATGAATTGATCGTAGCCCCAAGGGCCCCCACGCAACAATTGGGAGGCACATCCTTTTGTGCTTTGGCAAAGAGCACCGCCAGTAGTGATCACGATGGTATCCGAAAGTATTGTAGCATTTGCTGCACGATGAAATTGTAAACTTAAACATGTTCCGTGATGAAGGTTTGGTGCACCGTGTTTTTCGTGATGCTGATGTCCTTTCCCGGGGCCACGGCCCAAGAAACCCGACTTGGCGTGAAGGCCGGGCCCAATTACTCCTCCATAGTCGGAGACCTTACCGAGGGTTTAAAATTCCGGTTTTCTGGTCACGCGGGGATTTTTTTGGAGGTGGACTATTCCGATAACTTTAAGCTGCGACCAGAACTGCTCTATTCTTCCCAGGGCTTTCAGTTCAGCACCGATCTTGCCGCCATACAAGGTGGCAGTGCCACGGGAAACGATGAGGATTTCCGCACCAATGTACAGCTCAATTTCATTACGGTGCCCATCATTGCCCAATTTGCCCTGAATGACAGGGTCTCCGTGGAATTTGGACCGCAATTTGGCTTTCTGCTCAACCAGGTGACCAAGGTCAAGAACCTGGACCAGGCCAACGATCAGGGAAACCGCCGCACCTCCTTGTCGGGCGATTTTCAGCTGGACTACGGCGCGGCCGTGGGGCTTGGCATTGCCCTTACGGACCAACTCTCCCTTTCGCCCCGCTTTTACATAGGACTGCGCAACCGACTCAATGGACTGCCCGGCAACGCCCAAAACTACAATGCGGCCCTTCAGTTGTCCCTGAACTACCATTTTCGCAGATAGCGGGAGGGTTCCTTCTTTCCCTGTCACTCCCAAACATCCCAGCACCTACGGAAGCCACTGGAGCAGAACCGGTGACCTTGCCTCCAGCTGTAACCCAATGTTGGTGCACCTGCCCCCCTAAAACATCGACCCAAAAAAACCGATGCCGGCACCTTCCGGCCATGTGGGGACATGGTTTGTTTGTCGGCCATCATCCCCAGCCACTATTAAGAGGAATGTAACATCCTTTTCATGGTCAGTGAGTATCTTTGTTCCAGAAAATCATTGCTATGCTCAACGTATCAGAAATTCGGAAAGATTTTCCCATATTGCAGCGGGAGGTAAACGGCAAGCCCTTGGTCTATCTGGACAACGCCGCCACGGCACAGACCCCGCAACAGGTCATAGACGTGATCGTGGATTACTACCAACGCCTTAACGCCAACATACACCGCGGGGTGCACACCCTTTCCCAGGAAGCCACGGACGCCTATGAGGCCGCCCGAAAAAAAATCCAGGCACACTTTAACATTGCCCATGCCCACGAGGTCATTTTCACTTCGGGCACCACGGACGGCATAAACCTTGTGGCCAATGGGTTTACGGGATTGTTGCGCCAGGGCGATGAGCTGCTGGTCTCTGCCATGGAACACCACAGCAACATTGTGCCCTGGCAGATGCTCTGCGAACGTACGGGGGCCGTGCTCAAAGTGATCCCCATGAACGAGGAGGGCGAACTGGTCATGGAACGGTTTGATGCCCTGCTCTCCCCAAAGACCAAGTTGGTGTTCTGCAACCATATCTCCAACGCCCTGGGCACCATAAACCCCATTGCCGAGATCATTGAAAAAGCGCATGGGGCGGGTGCCGCCGTTCTGGTGGACGGCGCCCAGGCCGCACCGCACCTCGTGGCAGATGTACAGGCCCTGGACGTGGACTTCTACACCGTGTCCGCTCACAAGATATGTGGGCCCACCGGGGTGGGCATGCTCTACGGAAAGGAAAAATGGCTCAAAAAACTGCCGCCCTACCAAGGCGGTGGCGAAATGATCGCCGAGGTCACCTTTGAAAAGACCACCTACGCAGACCTGCCCCACAAGTTCGAGGCGGGAACGCCCAACATCTGCGGGGGCATTGCCTTTGGCGCCGCACTGGACTATATGAACGCACTGGGCTTTGGCGCCATTGCCCAGTACGAACAGGAACTGCTCCACTACGCCACCCAAAAACTACTGGAGATAGAGGGCCTTAAAATTTATGGGACGGCCGTTGAGAAGACCTCGGTCATTTCCTTCAACATCCAGGGCATACACCCTTATGACATTGGCACCATCCTAGACAAATTGGGCATTGCCGTGCGCACGGGGCACCACTGCGCGCAGCCCATCATGGACTTTTACAAGATCCCGGGAACGGTGCGGGCCAGTTTTAGCTTTTACAACACCAAGGAAGAAGTGGATGCCTTGGTGGAAGGGGTAAAACGCGCCAAGGACATGCTCCTTTAGGCCCGTGCGCCCAAGGTTTTCTTAAAGGGTTGAAAGGATGCCATTCTTATTGTACTTTTGTAAAAAAAGAACCGATGACGATCAAAGATATCCAAGATGACATTGTGGCCGAGTTTGCCATGTTCGAGGATTGGATGCAACGCTATGAATACATGATCGAACTGGGCAAGTCCCTACCCTTGATCGATGAGGCCTATAAAACCGATGACTACATCATAAAGGGCTGCCAAAGCAAGGTATGGGTGCATGCCGATCTGGAGGAAGACAGGCTCCGCTTCACGGCAGACAGTGACGCCATCATCACCAAGGGCATCATTGCCATTTTGATCAGGGCGTTCAGCAACCAAAAACCACAGGACATCATTGATGCGGATACCCAATTCATAGATGAGATAGGCCTAAAGGAACACTTGTCTCCCACCAGGGCCAACGGGCTGGTGAGCATGATCAAGCAGATGAAGCTGTACGCCGTGGCCTATCAAACCCAATTAAACTGAGAACCATGAGTGATACCGAAACAGAGAAAAACACCGCAGAGCTGGGAGAAAAAATCGTAAAGGTGCTCAAGACCATTTACGATCCGGAAATCCCCGTGGACATCTATGAACTGGGCCTGATCTATGACGTTTTTGTGAACGAGGACGATGACGTGAAGATACTGATGACCCTGACCTCGCCCAACTGCCCCGTGGCGGAAACCCTTCCCGTGGAAGTGGAGGAAAAGGTAAAATCCATCAACGAGGTCAAGGATGCCGAAGTGGAAATTACCTTTGATCCCCCATGGACCCAGGAACTGATGAGCGAAGAGGCCAAGCTGGAACTGGGCATGCTGTAACAACGCGCTCCCCTTTTGGGCCCTGCGCCTTCTTGAAACCATTGTAGGAACTTATCCCTGTTGCCATGCCAGAAGAAATCATAAACCGGGTGGCCAAGAGCAAACTGGTTACCCTGAACTTGGAAGAACATTACCCCAAAGGTGCCCGGTACGAACTGGACATCAAGGACTGGTTGTACGAAGGACTCATTTTGCGCGAAAAGGAATTCCGTGCCCATGCCGATGCCCATGACTGGTCCCAGTATGACCAGGGCTATTTGGCCATGCGCTGTACCGGGGACGCCATTGTGCCCGGCTGGGCCTATATGCTCCTGGCCACCAAGGCCCAACCTTTTGCCAAGAAAACCGTCCAAGGCACCCTCACCGACCTGGAGAACAGTCTCTTCCAGGAAGTGATCCAACAATTGGATGTGGCCCCCTACCAAAATCGGCCCGTGATCATCAAGGGATGCAGCCAAAAGCCCGTACCGCCCAATGCTTATCTATGGCTGGCCCAGAAATTGGTGCCCGTGGCCAAGAGCATCATGTACGGGGAGGCCTGCTCTTCCGTACCCCTTTATAAAAGAAAATAGGCGTTTTTTTTGATACGTTCCCTGTGACTATTGCTATTTTTGCGTTTCAAAAGAACAAACACCCTTAATTATGAAGAACACCATACTGAGTACCGCCCTTATTCTTTCTGGCCTTTTTGGCTTCGCCCAGACCCAAGAGGAACAATTGACCACGGCCCTGGGAATCAAAAAAGATTCCATAGCCGCCATACAGGCACGCGCAGATGCCCTCCAAGCAGAGATCGATGCACTCCCCGGCTGGAAAAAAGGAGCCTTTGGGACCATAGGCGCCAACCTGAGCCGATTCAACAATTGGTACGCCCAAGGCTCTCCCAACAACTCCTCCGGTAACATCGGCATCACCATGAACGCCTTTGCAAACCTCAAAAAAGAAAAATTCTTTTGGAGAAACTCCGGAAACCTAAACGTGGCCTGGGTAAAGTTCGATGATACGGACAACCCCAATGACGACGATAGTTTTAGACAGTCTGCAGATGTGTTCCAGATCACCTCTCTCTACGGTAGGAACCTCAGCAAGAAGCTGGCCCTCTCCGGATTGGGGGAATACAGGACCACCATACTGAGCAACTTTAACGATCCAGGCTACCTTGACCTGGGCATTGGCCTTACTTGGACCCCCATAACGGACCTTGTGGTGGTGATTCACCCGTTGAACTACAACTTTGTGTTTGCAGAGAACGATGCCGTCTTCAATTCTTCCTTGGGTGCCAAGATCGTGGCAGATTACACCCGTAAAATCGGGGCCGTTAACTTTAAGACCAACCTCTCCATGTTTCAAAGTTATGAAGATGGCAACCTGAGCAACTACACTTGGATCAACTCCTTTGGATATACCCTTTGGAACGGGATAGGACTTGGTTTTGAATTTGGTTTGAGGAACAATGCCCAAGAGGCGCTGAACTTTGCGCTCAACGGCCCCACGCCAAATGCCAACGCCACGTTTGACACTATTGACAACGATCCGCAGACCTATGTCCTCTTTGGCCTTAACTACGCGTTCTAAAGAAAAAACTGGCCCATTTGCCCAAGGCGTGCAAGTTGCCCTTGGCAAATATGACCAAACAAAAAGCCCTCCGGTTCGGAGAGCTTTTTCAGTTAAGTACTACAGCAAGATTTGGGATCTTTTGGTCTATGAACAGGTCATTGATTTGGGGTCAATTGTGCCCTTAAGACAGGGTAAAGGTACGCTGGCCTTTTCCTTTTTGGGCAATTTATGTTGTGAAGCGGTGCCCTTTTGTGGTGAGCCGCACCAACGGTTTCAATTGATCGGTGAACGGCAGGGCACGGGCCGTTTCCCTGATCAATATTCGTCCAGGTTTTCCGGATAAAGGAAGTTGTTGTAGGGAAAACGGGTCACGTGAATGTCCCTGACCTCCTTGTACACCCTGTGCCTGAACTCATCCAAGTTTTCCTTGTTCAGTGCAGATATGAAGAGGGCACGATCGCCCACGCGCTCCATCCAGGTGCGTTTCCATTCGGCAATGGTAAAATGTTTGGAGGTGCGCTCGGTGGTAAGATCGTCCTCCTCAATGGTCTCGTGCTCATACCGGTCTATTTTGTTAAAGACCATGATCGTCTTCTTGTCGGCACTTCCCATCTCGGCCAGGATATGGTTCACTGAGGCAATGTGCTCTTGGAACTGGGGGTGCGAAATGTCCACCACGTGCAACAACAGATCGGCCTCCCTTACCTCATCCAAGGTGCTCTTGAAGCTTTCCACCAACTGGGTGGGCAACTTTCGTATAAAGCCCACGGTATCGCTCAACAAAAAGGGAAGGTTGCCAATGACCACTTTTCTCACGGTGGTGTCCAAGGTGGCAAACAATTTGTTCTCGGCGAACACCTCGCTCTTGCTGATCACGTTCATTAGGGTGCTCTTGCCCACATTGGTGTAGCCCACCAGGGCCACCCGCACCAAGGCGCCCCTGTTGCCGCGCTGGGTCTCCATTTGCCGATCGATCTTCTGCAATTTCTTTTTGAGCAGGCTAATGCGGTCCCGCACAATACGCCTATCGGTCTCTATTTCGGTCTCTCCCGGTCCCCGCATGCCAATGCCCCCTTTTTGGCGCTCCAGGTGCGTCCAAAGCCCCGTGAGCCTGGGCAACAGGTATTGGTACTGCGCCAGCTCTACCTGGGTGCGCGCATAACTGGTCTGGGCCCGCTGGGCAAAAATGTCCAGGATAAGACTGGTGCGGTCTATGATCTTACAGCGCAACTGCTTCTCTATGTTGCGCTGTTGGGCCGGGGTGAGCTCGTCATCAAAAATGACCGAACCCACGTCATGCTCCTTCACGTAGGCCTCCACCTCGGCCATCTTGCCACTGCCGATCATGGTCTTTGGATTGGGCACTTCCATGCGCTGTACAAAGCGCTTCAGCACCTGCCCCCCGGCCGTATAGGTCAGGAATTCCAGCTCGTCCAGATATTCCGTCACCTTTTCTTGGGGCTGTTCCCTGTTGATGATGCCTATGAGCACCGCATTTTCGTAAACGGTCGTCTGTTTTTCTAACATAATAATGGTAAACTACAAAATTAAGCAAAAGCGGCCGTGCTATTTTAGTTATTTTAGGGGCCAAAACAAGGGGCATGCGATTTCCGTTCTTTAAGCGAAAGCAGAAAAAACCAAAATTCACGGTGGCGTTCTACAACTTGGAAAACCTCTTTGATGCCGAGGACGATGCCCATACCCTGGATGACGACTTTACCCCAAACGGCTTTAAACGATGGACCACGGAACGATACCAAAAGAAACTGGGCCAATTGGCGCGTACCCTGGTGCGCATTGGAGCGGATGGGCATGGTCATATCCCGGTGATGGTGGGCGTTGCCGAAGTGGAGAACCACAAGGTGCTAAAAGACCTGCTGGCCACCCCGCCCCTGGACCAAACGGATTACCAGTATGTGCACTACGAGTCGCCAGACGAAAGGGGCATTGACACCGGTCTCATTTTCCGGAGCCGGTTCTTTCAGTTGCTGCACTCGGAACCCTTGCCCCTCATGGTGGAGAACAACAATGGGGAGCGGGACACCACACGGGACATTCTCTACGTAAAAGGGAAATTGAACGGCGAACTGATACATCTTTTTGTGAACCATTGGCCCTCCCGAAGACAGGGCAGCGAAGAAACGGAACACAAGCGCATTGCCGCCGCGGAAGTGGTCAAAGACAAAATAAAGGGCATTGAAGCCCAGTGGCCCCACGCCAATATCATTGTCATGGGCGATTTCAATGACGACCCCAACTCAAAGAGCATACAAACGCTCCTGGCCGGCACCTCCCTGTTCAACCCCATGGAAAAACTGCACCGACCAAAGAAAAAGGGCAGTTCCCATTACAAAAAACAATGGAACCTCTTTGATCAGCTTTTGCTCTCCCACAGTTTCTTCAATTACGAAAAAGGAACGCACAGCTTTGATTCTGCCCATATTTTTGACGATGCCTCGCTGATGGAACGGAAGGGGAAATACAAGGGCAGTCCCTACCGCACCTATGTGGGCAAAAAGTACCTTGGGGGGTATAGTGACCATTTCCCGGTCTATTTGGTCCTTGGCTTTAACCCCTGATCCCCATCTTGTGGGCCACAGCGCAGCATTCCGGGGGTTGGGCAACACGGTACCCACTACATTGGCCCCAAAAATTTTGTAGCTTTATTCTTACACAACGTTTTTTTGACCGTTCACCACAGTTTTAAAACAAATGCTGTGCACTTCATCGAATTTACCGGTCTTTTCGTCTGTATATTTCAATTGAATTCTAAATTTGTAGTCCGAATCTTACATTTTGACCTATGGTTTTCCATTCCCCCAAATCCCGGAACAATGGTGCGAGGTTCTTCCTTGCACCATTGTTTATTTTTTGCTGCCTCGGCATGCTGCTGGGCCAATCCCAAAGGGAACGTGAAGCCATCATGGCCAACTCCGCCATTCCACAGCTCCGTGAACTCCATAAAAAACTGATTTCCGAACACGCGCATCAGCAAAAAAAATGGATGGGAATGGCCAAAAGAAAAGGCCTCCCCTTAAAAGAAAAAGGGGCCAATGGGCAAACCATTTCCTTACAGGGCCTAGGGGAAGATGGCACCCCCATTTATTACGAGACCGCTTCGGACGAGGCGAGTACCGTAGTACGTTCGCACATGATCAACATTTACGGAGACCCCGAACTGCCCATTGATGGAAGCGGAATGCAAGTGGCCGTATGGGACGCTGGTGCGGCCCTGATGGAGCACAGGGAATTTGGCTCACGGGCCTATCTTGCCGATGACCCTCTGGAAGTGAGCAAGCACGCCACCATGGTCACGGGAAGTATTGTTTCAGAAGGCATAAAACGAAAGGCCCGCGGGGTGGCACCCAACGCGGAAGTACTGTCTTATGACTGGTCCCGGGACAAGATAGAGGCCACAGCGGCGGCGGCCAAGGGTCTTTTGGTGAGCAACCATTCCTATGGCATCAAGACCGATAGGGTGCCCGACTGGTACTTTGGCGCCTACACCAAGGTGGCGCAGGACTGGGATGCCATCATGTACCGTGCCCCCCACTACCTAATGGTGTCCGCTGCGGGCAACGCCCAGAGACGGCGAGACAACCAGGCCCCCAGTATCGGCAGCCCTGAACAGGGGTATGATGTCATGCTGGGCTTCACCTTGGCCAAAAATGGCCTCACGGTGGCGGCTGCCCATGCAGACATTGACCACCGTGGTGTGCTTAAAAAGGCACAAGTGTCTCCCTTTAGCAGTTTTGGGCCGGTGGATGATGGCCGCATTAAACCAGATCTGGCAGGAGACGGCTCCCGTTTGCTCTCTACCTGCAGCACGGGAACCAGCAGTTATGACACATCTTCGGGGACCTCCATGGCCGCGCCCGGAGTCACCGGGTCCGTGCTGCTGTTACAGCAGTACCACGCCCAATTGTACGGTAACCATATGCGCGCCGCCACCGTCAAGGGGCTATTGCTGCACACGGCAGACGATGTGGACGCTCCCGGACCCGACTACCGGATGGGATGGGGCGTGCTCAACGCCAAGCAGGCAGCCCAATTGCTCTGGGAAAAGGACTACTCCAGTATGGTGGTGGAAGACACCCTTAAAGACCAACAGCCCAAGACCCATTCGATCACGGCCAACGGCAACGAGCCGCTAAAAATATCCCTTTCCTGGACCGATCCGGAGGGAAGGCAGACCAACACGGGCACTTTGAACGATCCCACTCCGGCCTTGGTACATGACCTGGACATAAGACTCAGCCAAGACGGAACCACCCACTTGCCCTGGGTGCTGATGGCGAAAAGGCCGGAAAAAGCGGCCGCAAAGGGAGATAACCTAGTGGACCCCTACGAGCGCATTGAGGTGGAACTGCCCAAGGGAACCTATACCCTTACCATTTCCCATAAAGGGACCTTGCCGCCCCAAGGGCAGCACTATTCCCTCCTGGTCTCTGGCCTAAAGCGCGGTGACTGTGCCCCCGTGGCACCAAGGAACATAAAGCTAACCACCCCCACCGACGATGGCGCCACCCTTGATTTTGAAGGGCAGCAAGACGGTTTTTATGAAGTTCGGTACAAGCCGGAGAACACCCAGGACTGGATCCTCCAAACCTCGACCCAGGCACCGCTGACCCTCTCCGAACTAGCGCCCAATACGGACTATGTACTGCAGATGCGCACGTTCTGTTCCCAAAACATTGCCTCGGAGTTCACGGCAGCGCACCGCTTTCATTTTAAGGGAAAAGAAACCTTGGAAGGCGTGCTAATGCCCGTTCCTGAGCCCCTTGGCCAGAAAAACTTGACCATTTCCCTGTACCCCAACCCGGCCGTGGACCAAGTGAACATTGCCAGCCCGGTGGGCGATACGGCCCAATATCAAATCATGTCCTCTGCCGGAGTGGCCCTGAAATTTGGAAAAGCAAAGAATGCCAAGGTGAACGTGGCAGACCTGGCCTCCGGACTTTATGTGCTCCAGGTCTATGAAGAAGGCGTGTCCCGGAGCGCAAAGTTCTACAAGTACTAAACCCCAGCAACCACCGGCCATCATCCCAACTTCCGGGTTTCGCCAAATGTCCAAGGGCCCTTGGAGCCGCCGGTGCCGCCCAAAAAACCCCGCACAAGGCCCTCTTGTAAGGCCCTGCCCAAGTTTTGTTGTTTTTTTGAAGTGAAGGCCTTCCACCCAAAAAACCCGATGAGAGGCCGGGAAACCCTCCCGAACAGCTCCGGGCCTAAAGGTAAATTGTTACGGGAAAGGATGGGCAAAAAAGGTTTGGTGCCCAAAACGGATAAAAAGGGAGTGTTCCTTAGGTGGGAATGGGATGAGCACCCAAAACCTTTTATACCAGTTCTCATTTGAAATGCAGCCATAGAAATGGAATTATTTTTTTGGCCTGCGAAAAAGAAAAATCAGGCATAGCCGAGCTACGGCTTATTTTTATTTTGAAGTAGGGCCTAAAAAGAAACCATTTATCGGCTTATTTTCAATTGGGAAATGGTATTAACCCCAGATGATGCACCAGTCCACTGATGAATGGCTTCATCATTTTTCAAAGGATACCTTAGGCGTTGATGGAATTGGCCGATGGTAAGAATTTCAAGAGAAGAGCGCAGCGACTTTTTTCCGTGTCACATTCATCCCAGAAAATGCACTTGCACCGTTTTGATGGGCTTGATGTTTTTAAAGGTATCCTGGGTGTTATATGGTAAACTTTCGTCATAAGGGTGCATCCTGGGTACCCGGGAACAATAAGATCAAGACTTTTGCGACTGGGGCGCCCGCCTGAATAGCACGTTCGGTACGGGCGGGCCTGCCCGTACCTTTCAGGCGGGGAATTTGTATTGCTTCATCTGGGTTAAAACAAAAAAAAAACCGGTGATCAACACCGGTTTTATAAGTTCTTAAAGCATGAACAGCTTTTTGGTGAGCAGTAACATACCGCTAAAAAAATCGTTCTTGTACACTTGAATGGGTTCTTCCGGGGCCACGCTTTTCTTGAATGTCATGACAAGGTATTTAGTAGGTTAAACTTGGGACTTCTTAAGATGGCCCAAAAATAGATAAACACCCCCTGTGCCACAAAAGAATGTTGCAAAGTCATCCAGGGCTGTTGTGAAACCCCGTTTCCAATGAAGCCAGGCAGCCAAATCGATGGGCCAAACAGGCCCTGGCGCTTGTTGCCCCATCCGTTTTCCTTCCCCGGACAGATGCGTTCCATAAGCCCATAGGCGCAATTTCCCCGGCCCTTGGGAATTTAAGCAGTCAAGACCATTTCGGGCACTTCGTTGGGCACGGTCAATTTCCCGGCCGTGGCCGCTTTGATCTCTTCCACGGACACGCCGGGCGCGCGCTCCACCAACAGAAAGCCGTTGGGGGTCACCTCCAGCACGGCCAGATTGGTCACTATTTTCTTTACACAGCCCAGGCCCGTGAGCGGAAGGCTGCACTTGGGCAATAACTTGGAGGCACCGGCCCTATTGGTGTGCATCATGGCCACAATGATGTTCTGTGCAGAGGCCACCAGGTCCATTGCACCGCCCATGCCCTTCACCATTTTTCCGGGAATTTTCCAGTTGGCTATGTCGCCCGATTCCGAAACTTCCATGGCCCCCAAAATGGTCAGGTCCACATGTTGCCCACGTATCATGGCAAAACTGGTGACCGAGTCAAAGAAAGAGGCCCCGGGCAGGGTGGTAATGGTCTGTTTTCCGGCATTGATGACATCTGCATCCTCTTCCCCTTCAAAAGGGAAGGGGCCCATGCCCAACACCCCGTTTTCGCTTTGGAACTCCACACTGATGTCTTCCCGCACAAAATTGGCCACCAGGGTGGGAATGCCAATGCCAAGGTTCACATAGTATCCGTCCTTTACTTCCTTTGCAATTCTTTTTGCTATTCCGTTCTTATCCAACATAGTCGTATGTCTTAATGCTTAGCGGTCTTTTTTCCTTACCGTGCGCTGCTCTATGCGCTTCTCATAGTCCGTGCCCTGAAAAATACGCTGCACAAAAATGCCGGGTACGTGCACCTGGTTGGGGTCCAGGGCGCCGGCGGGCAAGAGCTCCTCCACCTCGGCCACGGTGATCTTGGCGGCACCGCACATGGCGGGATTGAAATTACGGGCCGTTCCCTTAAAGACCAGGTTTCCGGCCTCATCTCCCTTCCAGGCCTTTACAAAGGAAAAGTGGGCTTCAAAGGCAGGTTCCAAAACATACATTTTACCGTTGAATTCCCGGGTTTCCTTGCCCACGGCCACTTCCGTTCCGTAGCCCGCCGGGGTGTAGAAAGCGGGAAAGCCCGCTTGCGCAGCCCGGCATTTTTCTGCCAGGGTGCCCTGTGGGGTAAGCTCTACCTCCAACTCACCACTGAGCATTTGGCGTTCAAACTCATCGTTCTCGCCCACATAGGAGCTAATCATTTTTTTTATTTGCCGCTGCTGTAGCAGGAGGCCCAGCCCAAAATGGTCCACGCCCGCATTGTTGCTGATGCAGGTAATGTCCTTTACCCCCAGGCGCACCAACTCGGCAATGGCATTTTCGGGGATGCCACAGAGTCCAAAACCGCCCAACATCAAGGTCATTCCACTGGCCACACCTTCCAGTGCCTGCCGGGCATCCTTTACCGTTTTACGTATCATACCATCCTTTTGTTTATCTCACCAATTTACGATGTTTACGGCAAAGGCCCATAAAAAAAGCGCTCCAAAAGAGCGCTTTTACATCCTGGTGGCCCCCTTTTTTAGAAGTCCAGCTCTTCCAGATCGTTTTCCATGTCCATATCTTCCTCCACTTCCTTCTCGTACTTGTCACAATCCACTATGATGGACATGTTCTCGGGCTTTTCAAAATCGTCCTTGGAAATGCCCAGTTCTTCATTGGCGTAGTTCTTTTTCATGTAGAGCCCCCATATGGGCAGCGCCATGGAAGCCCCCTGGCCGTAGGTAATGCTCTTGAAGTGGGTGGCGCGGTCCTCGCCGCCCACCCATACGCCGGTGACCAGGTTGGGCACCATGCCCATGAACCAACCATCGCTTTGGTTCTGCGTGGTTCCCGTCTTTCCAGCAATGGGGTTGGTAAGCTCGTAGGGATATCCGGTAATGATTTCCTTGTACACCCTACTGTTCTTGTTAAAACTATGGCGCAGGCGTGTTCCCGAACCGCCTTGGGTAACCCCTTTCATTAGATCCACCATGGCGTAGGCCACCTCCTTGCTCAGCACATCCTTGGTCTCTGGCACGTACTCATAGAGCACAGTGCCGTTCTTGTCCTCTATGCGGGTCACCATCACCGGTTTCACGTAAACGCCCTGGTTGGCGAACATGCCATAGGCGCCCACCATTTCATAGACATTGAAGTCGGTGGTGCCAAGGGCAATGGAGGGCACCTCCAAAATATCCCTGGTAAGGCCAATGTTCTTTACAATGGAGACCACTGATTTTGGCCCCACTTTATCAATGAGCTGTGCGGTTACGGTGTTCACCGAATTGGCCAATGCATATTTCAATGTAAGGTCACGCCCGGAATATTTCCCATTGGAGTTTTTGGGGCACCAAGGCTCCATATTGCCGTGTTTTCCTGCCTCAATGCAGTACTGGGTGTCGGGCAGGGTTTCGCAGGGCGATAAGCGCAATTGATCTATAGCGGCCGCATACACAAAAGGTTTAAAGGTAGATCCGGCCTGCCGGGCCCCCTGTATGACGTTGTCATACTGAAAATGCTTGTAGTCAATACCGCCCACCCAGGCCTTTACGTGCCCCGTTTGGGGCTCCATGGACATCATGGCGGTCCTTAAAAAGGTTTTGTAGTACCTTATGGAATCCAAGGGCGTTAAAACGGTGTCCTTTTCCCGGGTATCGCTCTTCCAGTCAAAAACCGTCATTTCAGTGGGTTGGGCAAAAGATGCCCGGATCTCATCTTCGGACTTGCCCTCTTCCTTCATCTTGCGCCAACGATCGGAATTCTTCATGGCCCGCTCCAAGATAATGTCGATCTCATCCGGGGCAAGGTCCAAGAACGGGGTGGTGGGGTTGCGCTCCTTGGTGTTCTGGACAAAGAACTCCGCTTGCAAGCGTTCCATATGCTCGGCCACGGCAGCTTCCGCGTTGGCCTGCATCTTGGCGTCTATGGTGGTGTAGATCCGCAGTCCGTCCAGATAGAGGTTCCACCTATCCCGATCGCCTTCCACGGCGGGTCTGGGGTTCTTGTCGATCCACTCCTTCATGAAGCGTTGCAGGTACATCCTAAAATAGGTGGCCAGCCCCTCCCTATGGTTTTCCGGGTTGTAGTTAATGTCCATTTTCAGGGCCTGGAGGGAGTCCCTTTGCGCTTCGGTGATAAAATCGTAACGTGCCAATTGGCCCAACACAATATTGCGCTTTTTCCGGGTCATCTCCTCGCGGCGCAGGGGGTTGTACAGGGATGAGTTCTGCAGCATGCCCACCAACATGGCAGATTCCTCTACCTTGAGGTCCTTGGGCTCTTTGCCAAAGTAGATCCTGGCGGCCGATCTGATGCCGTCCGCATTGTTGCCAAAATCATAGATGTTGAGGTACATGGCAATGATCTCCTCCTTGGTGTAGCTGCGCTCCAGACGTATGGCCAGCACCCATTCCTTTAGTTTTTGCTTAATGGTCTCTATCTTGTTGCGGCTGCGCACCCCCACGAACAGCTGCCGTGCCAGTTGTTGCGAAATGGTACTGGCGCCACCGCGCTTGCCCAGGTAAAAGGCGGCCCTGAGGGTTCCCCGCGCATCGATGCCGGAATGGTCCCTAAAGCGGATGTCCTCACTGGCAATGAGGGTGTTCACCAAATTTTCGGGGAGGTCTTCATAGCGCACATCGGTCCGGTTATCGTCCAAATAGAACTTGCCGATCAATTCGCCATCGCTGCTCATGATCTGGGAGGCCAGATTGGTCTTTGGGTTCTCCAAGTACTCATAGGGAGGCAGCTCACCGAAAAATCCCCAGGCCGCGGAGAGAAAGAGGAGGGCCACCAGGGCAATGCCGGAAATGAACACCAACCAAAACCACTTGATGTACTTTAAAAAACTGGGGGTCTTTTTTTGCTTTGCCGTTTCTGCCATTGCCTTACTCGTTGGTTTTGCCTATCTCAATGCCCACATCGGTAATGCCCTGTAACTGCTCAATACCCGCCACGCTGCCGTTTTTTCGCATGGCCTGTGCCACATTTATGGTATATACGCCAGAAGAGCCAAAAACGATGTTTTCCTTGTACCATAGCTTGTTTTCCTTGATGCTGCCCATGCCCTTGCCCAACCAAGTGCCGTCCGGGAGGGCCATCTGGTACTCCAGTGTGTCGGTGAGCACCTCTCCCTCAGGGGTGGTCATGTTGGCGATCAAAAACAGGTTGCTGTACCGGTAGGAGGCATCGTTTCTTACGTGCAGGAAAATATGGTGCGGCAAAAGGGTGTCCATCTCGGAAAACTGAAATTCCAGCGCTTGGTCCTTTGCCCAGATCCCTTTGGGAAGGGATTGGTACTCCAACACCTGTACCTCCTTGCCGCAGGACATGAGCCCCAGGCCCAGGGCCACGGTAAAAACAAACTTATGCATTCTTCCTGTTCTGCTTGGGGTTGTTCTTTCGCTTTCTGTTTCGGTTCTGACCCGTGTTTTTTTTCTGGCCCTGGTTTTGCCCTTTACCCTGGTTCTGGTTTTGCCCTTTGCCCTGGTTCTTGTTGCGGCCTTTGTTCCTGTTGCGGCCCTTGTTGCGGTTACGTCTTCCCTTGGGCCGATCGAAACGGGTAAGGCTGTCCTGGCCCACCACGTTCTCAAAGACCACCCGATCCTCCACGGTATGCTCGTTGGCGTACACCTCCAAGCTGGGCACCTCTTCCTTGGCCTTGTTCTTGGCCAATATCTCCTGCACCTGGGCCTTGGTGAGCATGTGCCAATTGGCGGGCTCCTTTTTATAGGAAAACCAAAGGACTTCCTTAAAAATATCGGTCTTTTGGCAGAAGGCCATTCCCTTCTCGGTGAACAACTTGGTGTCCTGGGAGGGGAAATCCTTGAGCGCGTCCAGATAGACATCCAGCTCGTAGTTTAGGCAGCACTTTAGCTTTCCGCACTGCCCGGCAAGTTTTTGGGGGTTCAAGGACAGTTGCTGGTAGCGGGCCGCCGAGGTGCTCACGGACCTAAAATCCGTTAGCCAGGTGGAGCAGCAAAGTTCGCGCCCACAAGAGCCTATGCCACCCAGGCGCTGGGCCTCTTGCCTGTACCCTATTTGGCGCATCTCTATGCGGATGCCAAAGGCCCGGGCCATGTCCTTGATCAACTGCCTAAAATCCACCCGCTCGTCCGCGGTATAGTAGAACGTGGCCTTGGAGGCGTCTCCCTGGAACTCCACATCTGAAATCTTCATTTGCAGGTTCAGGATAATGGCCATCTCACGGGCCCTTTTCTTGATCTCATCCTCGCGGTCACGGCAACGCTGCCACACGTCTATGTCCTTCTGCGTGGCCTTGCGGTAAATCTTTGGATGTTCCTCGCTTTTGTAATCGGACTTTTTGCGCTTCATCTGTATGCGCACCAGTTCGCCGGTAAGGGTCACCATGCCCACATCATGGCCGCTTTGGGCCTCGGTGGCCACGATATCGCCAATGGAGAGGGAAAGGTTCTCGGAATTCCTGAAAAATTCCTTCCTGCTGTTCTTAAAGCGCACCTCGACAAAATCGAATGGCTTTTCCCCATTGGGGAGGGCCATATTGGAAAGCCAATCGAAAACAGTGAGCTTGTTGCAACCATCCGTTCCGCAAGTACCATTGTTCTTGCATCCACGAGGTTGCCCATCCTTGGCGGTGGAGCAACTGCTACAACCCATATTTTGTATATTGATTTGATGTTGCCTTGGGGGCGCACCAAAAAAGGTTCATACTAAATTGAACGGTAAAGATAGCATTTTTTTAGTGCGGTGTAAACCCCGGCGCACGCCCACAGCGATTCATTTCTTGAACTTTAGCACCTGGGACCTGCCCTTCTTGAAGATTTTGTTGCTCTGCACTTTTCCCCTGCGCAGGGCCTTTTGCTCTTCCCAGGGCAAATGGTGCACCTCCCTGCACGCTTGGGAACAGCAATTGTCCATTTTCTTGGCACAGCTTGGGCATTGTATAAAAAGCAAATGGCAGGCCTCGTTGGCGCAGTTCACGTGCCAGTCGCACGGGTTGCCGCATTGATGGCACTGGGCAATGACATCGGCACTGATGCGCTCGCTTCGCCGGTGATCAAAAACAAAGTTCTTGCCCAAGAATTTATTTTCAAGGTTTTGGGCCTTTACCTGCCGGGCGTACTCAATAATGCCGCCCTCCAGTTGGTACACCTGCTTAAAGCCCTTGTGCTTGTAATAGGCACTGGCCTTTTCGCACCGTATGCCACCCGTGCAGTACATAACCAATTTCTTGTCTTCCTTGTGATCGGCAAGATCCTCCTCAATGATGTCCAAGGAGTCCCTAAAGGTGTCCACGTCCGGGGTAATGGCATTTTTAAAGTGCCCGATCTCGCTTTCGTAGTGGTTGCGCATGTCCACCAGCAGGGTGTCGGGGTCTTCTATGAGCTCATTGAATTTCTTGGCATCCACGTGCACCCCTTTGTTGGTCACGTCAAAGGATGCGTCATTGAGGCCATCGGCAACAATTTTGGGGCGCACCTTTATCTTGAGCTTTAGAAAAGACTTGTTGTCCTGCTCAATGGCAATGTTCAAACGCACATCCTTCAAAAACGAAATGCTGTCCAAATGCTCCTTAAACCCATTAAAGGCATCCGCAGGTACGGAAAGTTGGGCATTTATGCCCTCATGGGCCACGTAAATGCGACCAAGGACGTCCAAGGCGCTCCAATGAAGAAACAGATGGTTGCGGAATATACCGGGATTGCCCAGGTGTGCATATTTGTAAAAGGAAATGGTGAGACGGTCCTTGCCGGCCTCTTCGATCAATGCTTCCCTTTCCTTTGCACTTAAGGTATTGTACAGTTGCATGCCATACCAATATTTAAGTTGGAAAATAGAAAACAAAGGTAGCCAACACCGGGGGCAACAACAAAAAAAAAAAGAGCCTTGAATATACAAGACTCTTTATTGGCCATCCCATTTTTTCTTCTTCATAGCATTCTTTCAGAATACACAAAAAGGGAAATGACCACCACGGCCGCCACAAACAAAGAATGACGGACAATATTGTTCACAAAAACACTACACGCTTTTAAGATGAACTTTTTTTAAAAAGGTTGCGTGGGCTGGAAAAAAAAAGCATGTTTTAACGGCGCAGCCCCTGAAAAATAACTGGCCGGGGCCGTGCTAGCCAACTATCTGGCCCAAAGGCTTTACCGTTTTCAAAAAGAAACACTAATTTAGCGTTCCTAAAAAACAGACTATGAGCTCGGAGAAAGATGCCAAATTAAAAGCACTGAAATTAACACTGGACAAGCTGGACAAAACCTATGGCAAGGGCGCCGTGATGAAGATGGGCGACAGTGTGGTGGAAGATGTGGAAGTGATTCCCTCTGGTTCGTTGGGCCTTGATGTGGCCTTGGGCGTGGGCGGTTATCCCCGTGGCAGGGTCATTGAGATCTACGGCCCGGAATCTTCCGGAAAAACGACCCTTACCCTCCACGCGATGGCGGAGGCACAAAAAAACGGCGGCATCGCGGCCTTCATTGACGCCGAACACGCCTTTGATCGCTTTTATGCCCAAAAACTGGGGGTGGACATTGACAACCTGATCATCTCCCAACCGGACAATGGGGAGCAGGCCCTGGAAATTGCGGACAACCTGATCCGCTCCGGCGCCATAGATATTGTGGTGGTCGATTCCGTTGCCGCGTTGACCCCAAAGAGCGAGATCGAGGGGGAAATGGGAGACTCCAAAATGGGCCTGCACGCCCGTTTGATGTCCCAGGCCCTGAGAAAGCTCACGGGTTCCATAAGCAAGACCCACTGCACCGTGATCTTCATTAACCAGTTGCGGGAAAAAATAGGGGTCATGTTCGGCAATCCGGAAACGACCACGGGAGGAAACGCCCTTAAGTTCTACGCCTCGGTGCGCCTGGACATTCGCCGATCTACCCAGATCAAGGATACGGACGGCAACGTACAGGGCAACAAGACCCGGGTCAAGGTGGTTAAAAACAAGGTTGCACCGCCCTTCAGGACCGCAGAGTTCGATATTTTGTACGGTGAAGGGGTATCCAAGCTGGGAGAGATCATTGACTTGGGCGTGGAGTATGAGATCATTAAAAAAAGCGGTTCCTGGTTCAGTTATGGAGACACCAAACTGGGACAGGGCCGGGATGCGGTGAAATCACTGTTACAGGACAATCCGGAACTTTTTGAGGAACTGGAGGCCAAGATCAGGGAAGCCATTTCTGCCCTAAAACCTTAAAAAGAAGTCGCTGGGCCAATTTAAGGGGCCCTGACGCAACCTTTGCGCCCTGTGATCATCTTATGGCTAAAAGGAAATGTATGATCAAAAAGAAAATCACTCTTTTAGGGGGGCTTCTCGCCCTTCTCCTGCTCTTTGGCGGTTGCAGCCTGGAAGATGATGGCCCCAATTTTCATTTTGCCACACTGGAGATCACAGGGGCCGATCTCCCCGAATCTTTTGTGCTGAGCCAAACCTATCGCATCAATTTCACCTATCTAAGACCCGATAGCTGCACGTTTTACGATTATCCCGATGTTCGCAAGCCACACGGCGAGAACACCCGTAACGTAGTGGCCATAGGGCTGGTAAGAACGGATGCAACGGACTGCGAAGTCCTCAATGTGGAAGAAACCGCTTCGTTCGATTTTTCCGTGATCTTTGAAGAACCGTATCTGTTTCGTTTCTTTACGGGGGAAGACGAGAATGGTGAACCGGAGTACCTTGAAGTCACCGTACCCGTGGAAGAACCTTAAACAAACCACCAACCAAAGGCGTGAGTATAGAAGAACTTGTACATAGCTGCAAAAAAGGCGAACGCAAAGCGCAGGAACAACTGTATAGGGATTATGCAGCCGTTCTCTTTGGCATTTGCCTAAAATACTCGCGCAACAAAACGGAGGCAGAGGACAACCTTCATGACAGTTTTATGACCATTTACGATAAAATTGGCCAATACAGCGGAAAAGGCTCTTTTGAAGGATGGTTAAAACGAATAACGGTGAACACGGTACTGCAAAAGTACCGTAAGGAAGAGCCGCTGAAAGTGGTGCATGACAATACGGAAGGGCCCGTTGAGGAAACGGACCCCAACTCCGATCTGGACCTACAGACCCTTTTGGGCTACATAAGGGAACTTCCCAACAAGTACAGGACCACGTTTAGCCTGTACGTGCTGGATGGGCATTCCCATAAGGAAATAGGGGCTTTGCTGGGGACATCGGCAGGAACCTCCAAATCAAATCTTGCACGGGCGAGAACAATTCTGAAAGAAAAAATAGAGGCGCGCCGCGCTCCATCCTCGATCACCATTTTGATCACGATGCTGGAAAACGGCATCCCATTTTTATGAGACGCCTTCATGCTATGATAACTTATTGCGATGGTTAAAAAAGATTTAGACGAACTTTTCCAGGAGAAATTCCGGGACTTTGAACAAATGCCCCCCGAGCGGGTGTGGCATGCGATCGAAGCGTCGCTCAACAAGAAGAAAAAGCGCCCGGTTATTCCACTATGGTGGGCCCTGGGCGGAGTGGCCGCCGTGCTCATGGTGGGCTTATTGGTGGTGAATCCTTTTCAAGAGGATGCCACGAACAACATTCAGGTCACGGATGTGGAGCAAACCAATGCACCAAAAAGCAACGGGGACAAGGAAGCTGGCTCCACCGCCCCGAACACGGGCAACACCGTTGAAGATGCCGTGGTATTGGACAACGATGCAGAGGAAACCCAGGGCCAAGGGCCCGAGACCATTACCGCAAACGAAACCGTGAAGGAGGAAAAGCCCGGCGCAAAGGAAAATGATCCAAGGCAGGCGCCAAAGGGCAACCGCCAGCCCAATGCACCCAAGCCCGTGCAAGGATTGGCCCAACAGGCCCCGGCAAAGGAAAGAACCTCCGTAACCCAAAGGGAACCGGCCTTGCCGCTTGCCCCGGACAACACGGAAACCACCGTGGCCTCGACAAACGTGGATGCGCCAAAAAAGGAGACGGAAAGCAGTGCCCTCCTTCCTCCAAAGGACCAGGCCCCAAGAAACGGCCTTCCACAGGAACAAAAAACAATGGTGGCCGATGCGGTGCCAGAGGATAAGGACATCCCGCTTAAAAACGACTTGGAAGAGGGTAAAAAATCCATCTTTGACAGCATGGTGCAGGAAGAGGAAGCCGTGGCGGAAAAGACCAAGAAAAGGTGGTCTGCCGGCCCCAGTATTGCACCGGTGTACTTCAACGCCATGGGAGAAGGGTCTCCCGTACACTCCATTTTTGCGCCCAACTCCAAAACCGGCGATATCAATATGAGCTACGGCCTGGCCGTGGCCTATGAAATCACGGACCGGCTAAGCGTACGTTCCGGACTGCACCGTGTGGACTATGGGTATGACACCAATGACATCGCCTTTGCTTCCTCCCTTGAGGCCTCCACCAACGGGCAAATAGACAACATCAACTACAGGGCCACCGCCCGAAACCTGGTGCTGAGCAGCAAGAACAGTGCTCCGCCAACCAATGAAATGAGCAATGCCGCCGTGGACGTTACCGCGCAGGAGGGGCTCCGGGACGGGGTCATGTCGCAACAGTTCGGTTACCTGGAAGTGCCCATGGAACTGAACTACGCCCTGTTGGACTCCCGTTTTGGCATCAACCTCATTGGCGGTTTCAGCTCGCTGTTCCTGGTGGACAATTCCATTGGCCTCAGCACAGGGGACCTCAGCATGGAAATGGGCGATGCCAACAACATCAACAACGTTAATTTCAGCACCAATATAGGGCTGGGCATGAACTATCGCTTTTCCCAAAACCTTCGCCTGAACATAGAACCCATGTTCAAATACCAAATGAACACCTTTTCTGCCACGGACGGAACGTTTAGGCCGTACACCATTGGCGTATATAGCGGTCTCAGCTTCAGGTTCTAGGGCATAAAGGCAATTCTCCATGTCCCGCCCGTACAGGCCGCTCCAGGGCCTGGGCTACTTTTGGAGCGCTGCCAAGATCAAGGACCTTACCTGTTCCCGCAATGCCACTTTGTCCTCGGCCACCAGATGTCTGGTTTCAAAAAAGGGGTGCACCTTGGCCCTGCATTGGCCCGGGCCCCCTGCAAAAAAGGTAAAGGGAAAACGTTTTTTGTTGTCCAAAAAGGTCATGGGCACCACTGGAATGCCGTGGGCTATGGCCATACGGAAGGCGCCGTCCTTGAACGTGTCCAGAACCACTTGCTCGTCCGGTACGCCGCCCTCGGGAAAAATACAGATGCTCAGGCCCTGTTTAAGGCGCCTTTGGGCCCGGAGATAAACGCCCGTTCTGCTCTGCGCATTGCCGCGATCCACCATGATGCAGACCCTTTTGTAAAAAAAACCGAACAACGGAATGTTCACCAATTCCTTTTTGCCCACGAACACAAAGGGGTTTTTGCTTATGTGGAGCATGAGCATAATATCCAACATGCTGGTATGGTTGGCCACCAACATATAGCTCCTGCCCGACACTGGACGTTGCTCATAGACCACTCTTGGAAAACATCCCATACCGTACAGTATGGGTTTTGCCCACAAGTTGCGCGCCATCCAAAAAAAAATAGGGTACCAGGCCTCACGGGAAACGGAAATGACCAAAAGGGGCAAAAGCAACAGCATGGGCAGGGCCACCAAAACATAGAACCAAACGCGATACAGGGCCTGGCCAATTCGTTGCACCAATCTTAGCATGCACCAAAAATAGGCAAATCAAGGCTTATTTTTTCAATTGTTTTACCTTTGCGCCTCAGTAAATTGAGCAAATGGCTAGAATACTCACAGGCATACAAAGTACGGGAACGCCCCACCTGGGCAATATCTTGGGGGCCATAGTCCCCGCAATGGAAATGGCGCAAAATCCAGACAATGAGTCCTTCCTCTTCATAGCGGACATGCATTCCCTTACCCAGATCAAAAATGGGGATGTGCTAAGGCAGAACACCCTGGCCACGGCGGCCACTTGGCTGGCCTTTGGCCTGGACATTGAAAAAACCGTGTTTTACCGCCAGAGCGACGTTCCGCAGACCACCGAGCTCGCCTGGTACCTGAGCTGTTTTTTTCCCTACCAACGCCTCACCCTGGCCCACTCCTTCAAGGACAAGGCAGACCGTTTGGAAGACGTGAATGCCGGTCTTTTTACCTACCCCATGCTCATGGCGGCCGATATTTTGCTCTATGACGCCGAGCTTGTGCCCGTGGGAAAAGACCAAATGCAACACTTGGAAATGACCCGGGACGTGGCCGCACGCTTCCATGCCCAATTGGGCGAGACCTTTGTCATGCCCCAGGGAAAAGTACAGGAGAACACCATGTACGTGCCCGGAACGGATGGGGCCAAGATGAGCAAGAGCAAGGGCAACCTGATCAACCTGTTCCAAACGGACAAAAAATTGCGCAAGGAGATCATGGGCATAAAGACGGACAGCACCCCCATGGAGGACCCCAAAGATCCCAACTCGGACAACGTGTTTGCCTTGTACAAACTCCTGGCCAGCCAGCCGCAAATTGAAGAGATGAGCGCCAACTACCTAGCTGGGAATTACGGCTATGGCCACGCCAAACAAGCCCTTTACGAACTTCTTTTGGACAAGTTTGCCGAGCCCCGGGAAAAATTTGACTACTTTATGAACCACCCGGACGAGGTAGAACATGCCCTGGCCCTAGGTGCCGAAAAGGCTAGGAACGTGGCCAAGGGGGTTTTGGACCGTGTGCGGAACAAAGTAGGGTATTGAGGTGTTGGAGCAAAGCTGAAAAAGCACCCGTATCACCATTTCCCACCTCACGGTTCCTGAACAAACTTGGGGACGAGCACTCCCTTTGGCAAACATGCTCCCCTAATCTTAGGGCCCCTCCTCATCGTTGATTTTTTTGGCCCCATATAGCGGGACTCCGACCCGTTGCAAAACCTGCCGCTCATCTTGCTTTTAACTGATTTCCAGGCGTTACATATTAAAAGTGAGTTAATTTCCAGGGCATTATTTAACAAAAAACCCTATCTTACTGGGGTAACCTTGTTCATAGACCATGAGATTATTCACCATTTCCTTGTTTTCGATCTTGTTTTTCTTTCCATATGCCCTTAGGGCGCAGCAAAACCCTGTCTTTAAACATGTGGTGGACAAGTTGGACCTGTATGAACGGAACAACGCTCCCGAGAAAACCTACGTTAAAACGGACAAGGACAATTACATCAATGGAGAAACCATCTGGTATAAAACTTTCTTGGTCAATGGATCCAATATGGAGGCATCGGATAAGAGCAATGTGATCTATGTGGAACTGCTCAACGCAATGGACAGCACCATAGCACAGCAAAAACTGTTTTCCTCTGGCTTGGGCGCAGATGGAAGCATTGTGCTTCCGGAAACCATTGCTGCCGGCACCTACCGCCTGCGCGCTTTTACCAAATATATGTTGAATGAGCAAGATCCCGTTTTTCATACCAAAAAATTGAACATCATGGTGCCCCGGGACACAGTGCGGCAAGCTATGGCCAAAAAGAAAAATAAGCCCCTTAGAGCTCTCGGTGCCATAGGTCCCGAAAAGCCCTTGATCGCTTTTTACCCAGAGGGAGGAGACCTTGTCTCGGGCCTACAAAACGGACTTGGCCTAAAGGTAACCGATAGCAACGGAAATGGAATTGCGCTCAAAGGCCATATCATTGACGGCAACCATAAGGTCATTGCCCCATTTGAAAGCCATGACTTTGGTCTTTCCAAAACAACGTTTATCCCAGAGGCCAATACCGACTATTTTGCCCAAATCATGGTAAATGGAAAAGAAGAGCGCTATCCCCTACCCCAGGTCCTGGGGAAAGGCTATGTGCTGAGGAGCAGAAATGCAGGGGAATTCTTGGTGCTGCAAGTGGCCACGAATTTGCCCGGGGGACTCAAAGAAACAATGCTTCTGGGACACGTAAGGGGAAAGACTTTTTTTGAACGTGTGGAAAGCTCAGATGAGGCCTCCTATTCCGTAAAAATCCCCACCGAAACAATGAACGACGGTGTGGCCCATTTTACCTTGTTCACCGCAGCGGGAGAACCTGTATGTGAACGGCTTGTCTTTGTGGACAACCCCTACAATGACCTTGCTGCCAACATAGTGCCAGACAAACCTTCCTACACCACTAGGGAAAAAGTGACTTTGGACATTGCCATTAAAGATGTGGCCGATCGGGCCGTACCCGGAAGCCTGGTGGCCAGTGTGGTCTCCAGTAACAGTTTGGAACCCCAGGCGGGCAGCAGCATAAAAAGTTGGTTGCTCTTGAATTCTGATGTGGGCGGCACCGTACCCAACCCCAATTTCTTCTTTGAGGACGTAAGTCCAAAGAAAGAGTACCTCTTGGATGTACTGATGCTCACCCATGGTTGGAGAAGATTTGTTTGGGAAGACGTGCTCACCAGAAAAGTGAGCAAGGCCTTACTCTTTGAGCCCGAAAAGGGCATTATGATAGAAGGCAGAACCACCAGCTACACCAATAAACGAAAGCCCAAACCCGCCAACTTGCGTTTTAAGGTCATGGGAGAGGAAGTGTACAGCACCAGTGGTTCCACCAATGCACAGGGGCACTTCAGCTTTGGTCCCTTCATTTTCCAGGACAGCGTTAGGGCGTATGTCACTGCCGAAAAATTGACGGCCAAACGGACCCAGGAAGAAGATGAGGTGGCCATTCACCTCCATAGTGATTTCCCCTCACCCTTAACCGAAACGCCGGTACTGGAAGATATCAAGACCTTGGAGCATAAAGGGTCAAAAGCATATATGGACCAAGCTTACAGACATAAAGTGGCCACCTTTGGTTATGATCCCAGAGTGATCCAACTAGAGGAAGCAACCGTGAAAAGCCCTTACCAAAAAACCCGACAAGACAAAATTGACGAACAATTGTTAAAGCACACCATTCACGGAGAGCCCGACGTGCGCATCTTCAAGGATTCCGTGCCCTGGTCCAATGTCATGAGGGCCATTGACCTATTACGCGTTGTGCCAGGAGTGTTCGTAAATGGGGACACGGTGACGATCCGGGGCGGGAGTAGCCTCCTGGGACCCAATGCTCCCTTGATTTTGTTGGATGGATTTCAAATAGGTCAAGAAATTTTGGCCAATATGATGGCCAATGAAATCATGTTCGTGGACGTGCTAAAAGGGGCCAGTACCGCCATTTATGGAATGCGGGGAGGCAATGGGGTGATCGCCTTCTACACCTGGGTAAATCTTGATGTGGAGGCACCCAATGAAGCAAGTGCGCAACCGGGTCTGGCCAATATAAAAATAAATGGTTTCCATAAGAAAAGGGAATTCTACAGTCCGCGGTACAACCCCTCCGAACCCGATGTTACCAAAGCAGATTACCGAACCACCTTGCACTGGGCCCCAAATTTACAATATGACCCCCGCGTCCCAACCACCATTGATTTTTTTACTGGGGACGCCCCTGGGACCTATGTGGTAAACCTTGAGGGGATTGCCCCGGACGGTAGGTTAATACGTGCCTCAAAGAGTTTTACAGTTGTGGAGTGAGCAATACCGTTTCTTGGGTAAGTTCACAAAAAGAAAGTTTTAAGTCGGTTTTTTTTGCTGAACCGCTCCCGGAAAAGACATTTTGCACACTTGGATTGGTCCTCTAAGGAGCAACCCATTTCCGAAACATCCCGATCGGTTGAAACCAAATGATGTATTGGAAAATAGAGCTGATATTTGGGCTTGCACAACATTGGACATTCTCCCAATTCTCGCCTAGCCACGCTACGGTTTCATAAAAAAAAACGAAGCAAGGCCATCCTATTTGAAGTAGCGCGAAGCTAAAATGGAATCTCCAAGCACCTTTTGGGAAGAAGGGGGAGTCACAGGCCTTGCACCTTCAGATAGCCTCGAACAGCTTGCCCGGCAGCGGCCGCACCACCCCTTTCATCTCCATGGCCAACAAGGTGGAAGAGACTTTGAACACCGGGATCTGGCAGGCCAGGGCAATGCTGTCCAACAATTGTTTGCCGTGCTGTTGCAAAAAGTCGTAAATGGACTGTTCCGTAGGGTCCAGTTCCACAAACAGCTGTTTCTGTACCGCTTTGGTCTCCTCGGTCTCCAGGTCCCAGCCCAAAATATAGATAAGGTCCGCGGCAGAGGTGATCATATGGGCCTTCTGCTGTTTAATGAGGTTGTTGCACCCCAAGCTGTACTTGTCCGAGCTCCGGCCGGGAACGGCCAACACCTCCCTGTTGTAGCCGTGGGCCATATCTGCCGTGACCAGGCTGCCGCCCTTCTCGGCAGATTCTATGACAATGGTGGCCTCGCTCATCCCGGCAATGATCCGGTTTCGCTTTAGGAAATTCTCCCTGTCCGGATTGCTGCTGCTCCAGAACTCGGTCAGGAATCCCCCGTTTTTTTCCACATCCCGCTGGTACTTGGCGTGTACCTTTGGGTATATTTGGTTTAGGCCGTGCGCCAAACAGCCCACCGTCTGCAAGCCTTGCCTCAGTGCCTCCCGCTGTGCGCAGATGTCCACCCCATAGGCAAACCCACTCACAATGACCGGATTCAATGGGGCAAGATCGGCCAATAGTTCCTCACAAAAAGCGGCACCATAACTGGTAACCTGCCGCGTGCCCACCACACTGATCATCTTCCGATCCGCCAGGTCCATCTCCCCTCTGCCAAAAAGGACCATGGGTGCATCAATGCAGTGTTTTAAGTACTTTGGATAATCCGTGTCCTCAAAATAATAAAGGTTGATGTCGTTGGCACGGATAAAGGCATATTCGGCCTCGGCCGCGGCTAAGTGCTCATGATCGGAAAGGTGCTTCAGCGCGTGGGTGCCAATGCCGTCTATCTTTAGCAGCTGCGACCGTCTCTCCCTGAAAACGGCCAAGGGACTGCCGCAATGGGCAATGAGCCTTTTGGCCATGACATCACCAATATTGGGCACATGCTGCAAGCGTAGCATGGCAATGGTCTCTTCCGTAGTGTGTTGGGGGACTCTCATACCGCTCCCCAAAATAGTGTAAAAATTTATGTTGATAAAAAGTTTGGCCGTCCGTTTTTCCAACTTAAAAAAATGGCCATATTTGTCCCGTATGGTTTTAGAACACTATATCAGCGAACTCCTATACCGATACCAATGCGTGGTGGTGCCCCAATTTGGGGCCTTTCTGGCACACAAGGTGTCCGCGCGCCTGGATACCGGCACACATACCTTTATGCCGCCCACCAAGGCGCTGGCCTTCAATGGGCAACTGACCTCCAATGACGGTCTGTTGGCCACCCATATGGCCCAATGCGAACAAAAAAACTACGATGCCGTCCTGGAAGAATTGACCTTGGTGGTGGCCCAGTGGAAAAAAACCCTGGCACGGCGGGAGCGCCTTTCGCTAAACAACATTGGCGACCTTTGGCTCAACGAAGATGGCAACATCCAGTTTCTTCCCGTGGACCAGATCAATTACCGAACCACTTCCTTTGGGTTGACACCCGTACAACGGATGCCCGTTCTTAGGGAACAACTGAACGCGGAGGTGGCAGCGCTGGAAGAAACCGTCCCGTTCATGGTTGCCCCTGAAACGCGAGACCGGCACCACTACAGACCGTATCTAAAATACGCCGCCCTTTTGTTGTTGGCGTTCTCCACCGGCATCACGGGCTATCGTGCCTACACGGAAAAGATATCGGCGGACCAAATGGTACGGCAAGAAGCCCAGCGCCAAGTCTCCAAGCAAATACAGCAGGCCACCTTTTTTGACGCCGAGCCCGTGGCGTTGCCCCCCATTACCTTGGGCGCCACGACAGCGGCGGCAACCCCCAAGGACGGGGACGCCAGGCACCACATCATTGCGGGCGCCTTTCGCTTCCGTACCAATGCCGACCGTAAAATTGCGATCTTAAAGGAAAAAGGTTTTGAGGCCACCTACTATGGCACCAACGCCCACGGTCTGCACATGGTGAGCTATGACCGCTTTCAAGACGCCCGGGAAGCCTTGGTTGCCCTAAGGGAGATAAAGCGCACCCAATCTCCAGATGCCTGGCTGCTTTCTGAAAGCAGGCCCTGAGCACATTGGCCAAAGCACTCCCCTTTCCAAGACCCCTATTTATACATTTCGGTTTTTTATTTCTGTTTATGGGGCACCACCAAATAGGGTGCCAGGAGATAAGGGCCCAATGGCCCCGTTAAATTAGGCCCCAACTATTCCACTTTCATTTTTTTGCCCCGTATCTTTGCAACAAACCAAAATGTGATGGAAGCCAAAACCCCCTCTGAATCCAGAACCACGCTCACGGACTTGGTCCTGCCCAGTGAGACCAATGCCCTGAACAACCTTTTTGGGGGAGAGCTCCTGGCCCGTATGGATCGGGCCGCCAGTATTGCCGCCGGCCGGCATAGCCGCCGCATTACCGTGACCGCGTCCGTGAACCACGTGGCCTTTAACCTGGCCATACCCCTGGGCAGCGTGGTGACCGTGGAAGCAGCCGTGTCCCGGGCCTATACCACCTCCATGGAAGTCTATTTGGATGTCTGGATCGAAGACCGTTACAGCGGCAAGAGCACCAAGGCCAATGAGGCCATTTACACCTTTGTGGCCGTGGACGAGACGGGAAAACCCACCGAAGTGCCCCCGTTACAACCGGAAAGCAAACTGGAGAAAGAACGGTATGCAGGCGCCCTACGCCGAAAACAACTGAGCCTGGTCCTGGCCGGGAAAATGAAACCGCACCAGGCCACGGAGCTAAAGGCGCTGTTTATGGAAGATCAGGGCCCTGGAGAGCGGTGAACGCCCTGGTGCGGTCCTGCCCAGCGCGGATCACTCCCCAAAAAAGATGACCAGTCCCGTGGAAATATAAAAGGTATGCGCGTTCCTGAAAAAAGACCGCAGTTCCGGTGCCGTTTCCGTATTTAGGAAATCACGGGAGTACTGCAGGCCGGCGTGCCAGCCAAAATAAGATGAGAACCGATAGGTAAGCCTGCCCCGAACCATTGCGGAGAACCCGTCTTCATAAAACTTGATGTTCTCTTTTTTGTTGCCGTAGCGCACATAGCCGATCCCCGTTCCGGCAATAAGGCCCACCCTGCTTTCAGGGGACAAAAAGGAATAGGACCCGGTGAGGTAGTGTCTTTGGATCCGGCTTCGATCAAACCTGCCCACCAGACCGGTATTGGTTACATTGGCGCTGTGAAACGTGCCTTGGTAGCCCAAGACGTAGTGTTCATTGAACAGCACGTCCAGATCTGCCATGACCCCTGGATTCACCTCATAGGCCTCGCTAAGGAAATTATTGCCCACGGGCAAGGGAAGCAGCCATCCCCCCCTAAATTGTACGAACACCTCCTTGGAGGTTCCTGGCTGGGCCACCTCCTCTTGGGCAGTGGCCAGGGACAACCCCATGAGCGCCCAGACCAGGGTACCCATCGCCCTTTTAAAACTCAAACACATAGGCATTGTTTTCTGGGTCATAGGCCAATCTTGTGGTCACCACTTCTGCATCGGGGCCATTGCCCAGACGGTAGTCCAGATCAAGGCTGTCTTTGGCCAATAGGGGGCCCAGTTCCCTGATGAGCTCGTTCTGCCCGGGAAACAAGGTGTCCCGAAGTTGAAAGAAAATATCCCTTTCCGGCTCCAGCGACTTGTCCACATAGCGCACTTTTTCCGTGGGCCGCAGGCGGATACCGTAGTAAAGGGCCTGGCTTGATCCACTGGACCGCCTTAGGACCAGGGTGCCGTTGACAATGCGCTCCAAGGGCAATGTGCCCAGGTCAATGACCGCATTGGCATCCTCAATCGTTTCAACGCCCAGCAGGCTAAAGATGGCCCTCTGTTGGGAATGTCCCGGTAGCCGCCGGTCGTTGACCTCGACCATCACGGCTCGTTCCCCGCGTGGATCAAGGGTTACCAAGGAAAAGGTTCCGTCCGCACCGGTGCGGCCCTCCCCCAAAATTTCCCGTCCCGTGCCGCTGCCTATCCCTCTTGAAAAGGATACATAAGCGGCCACGGGCACATTGTTCAGCGGCAGGGCGTTCTCATCCAGGACGCTGCCCTTAAAAACCAAACGTTTATTGTCCTCATAATCCAAGCCGCAAGCGGAAAAAAAAAGCAACAAACCAATAACCCAACAACACCTCCCGATCATACCCATTGGTTTTATCGTTTAGAAATCGAAATGGTCCGGATGTGCACCCGTACGTTCATTCCTGTCCTGGCCATCGAGAAAGGCCATATCATCGGTCGTCAATTCAAAATCGAACACCGCGGCGTTGCTGATCATTCGCTCCCTGTGCACTGTTTTTGGAATGGTGGCCACCCCTTTTTGCAGGTTCCACCGTAAAATGATCTGGGCAATGGACCTACCGTACTTTTCGGCCAGGTCCTTGCAGAAATCCAACTCAAAAACCTTGCCCACCATAAAGGGAGACCAGGCTTCGTATTGGATGCGGTGGGCCACACAAAAATCGATCAGCTCCTGCTGTACCAGATAGGGATGGAATTCCATTTGGTTCACCATGGGCACTATGGTGGCCTCCTGCAGGAGGTCTTCCAAATGGTGCCTCAAAAAATTGCTCACCCCAATGGCCCTTACCTTTTTTTCTTGGTACAACCGCTCCAAGGCCCTCCAGGTGTCCCTGTATTTTCCCTTTACGGGCCAGTGCACCAGAAAAAGGTCCAGATAATTTAACTGCAAGCGGTCCAAGCTGTCCTGAAAGGATCGTAACGTGCTTTCGTACCCCTGTTCGCTGTTCCAAACCTTGGAGGTCACAAAAACGGATTCCCTGGGCACACCGCTCTCTCTTATGCCCTGGCCCACACCTTCCTCATTTTGGTAGATGGATGCGGTGTCTATGTGCCGATAACCGATGCGCAAGGCCTCCCTAACGGCATTGACCACCTCCCGATCGTTCTCCGCTTGGTAGGTGCCCAGGCCCAAATACGGCATGTTTACCCCATTGTGCAGGGTGAAGCTTCCCGAGATGTCCGTAATTTTCTGTTGCATGCCTTTCATATCATGATCACAAACGGAAGACCCAATCTTCTGGATTGAGCTTGGAGGTGTTCTGGTACAGATAGAACTTTAACCGGGTCTGTCCGTTGTTCCGATTGGTATAAATTGTGCCCAGCTCCTGTTTTACGCTTACCTTATCCCCTTTTGAAACATAAAGATCGGACAAGTTGTAGTAGGTGCTGATGTAGTTGCCGTGCTTTACCTGCACCCCTTTTTTACCTCCGGGCACGGAGAGGATGGCAATGACCTCGCCCTCAAAAATGGCCCGGGCCTTGGCCCCTTCGTCCGTGGCAATGATCACGCCGTTGCTCTCGTGCTTAATGCCGGGGTAAATGGCATCCTTATAGGTGCCGAAGCCCTGGCTCTTCACCCCTTTTTCCACCGGCCAGATGAGCTTGCCCTTGTTGGAGGCAAAATTCTTGGCCACCAGACTGGCCTCCGGGGTCAGGGAGAAGGTACTGCTGCTGCGTTTGGCCCCGGTGGATTTATTGGAAGCCGCAATGGCGCTGCGTATCAATTTTTCTATCTGCCGATCAAGTTCCCTGGCCTCCTTGCGCTTGGCTTCAATGGCCTGGGCATAGCGGCTTTCGTTCTTTCTAATGGTGTTCAAGAGCGCCTTTTGCTCTTGCACCTCATTGTACAGGGCGTCCTTGGCCTTTCGGTTCTGTGCCAGCAAGACCTCCTTTACCTTGCGCTCCTCGTTCAAATCCTTGTTTAGCGCAGTGAGCTCTTCCGTTTTGGACACGATCTTGGCGCCTTGTTCCCTGCGGTAGTCCGTGTACTGCTTCATGTACTGCAGCCGCTTAAAGGCCTGTACAAAGCTCTCCGAGGAGAGTAGGAACATGAGCCTGTTCTGTTTGGAACGGTTCTGATAGGATTTTTGGATGATCCGGGCGTATTCTTCCTTGATGCCATTAAGCTCTTCCCGCAGTTTGGAGATGTTGCGGATGTTGGTGTTGATCTGCTTGTTCAAGAGGTTGCTCTGTTGATTGGTGACCCGAATCAACTGCTGCCGCACGGATATTTTTTTGTCCAGCGCCTCCATTTGGTCCAGCACGCTTCCTTTTTCCTTCTTTTCGGCAAAGAGCAAACGGTTGATGTCCCTGATCTCGTTCTGCAATTGCTCCCGCTTTTGTTCCAGTGCCTTTTGCTCGCTGGTCTGGGCCCGGGCCCCCACAACAAGGAGCAGCGCCACTGCCAAAATGTGTATGTTGCCTTGGGTGTATCGCATCTTATCTTAAAACAATCTCTTTAAAACCCTTTGGTATTTTGTAGGGAAAATTCAAGGGCCTGTCCAATTCCACATTTCTGTATTCCAAATCAATTTGGGTGCGCTCCCCTTGGTCCAACGCCAAAACGTGCACGTTGTTGGGCAGTACCGCCCCGCCCACTTCTTGGTAACTGTTGTAGGCGATCTGCAGGGACTTCCCGTTTTGTGGCTGCGAGAGCTGCTGTAGGGCCATTTTATAATTTTTTGGGGATATACGGAACATGGTCTTGTACAGCACGGCGGCTTGCTTGGGGGTTAGCCGGTAGTGGTTGTCCTCTATCCCCAAATGGTATTTTTGCTCCCTTAGATCGGTCACGGCCTCCCCCAGCAGTAGGTTCTGCACCATGCCAAAGTCCACCTCCGTGCCCAGCAACTGGCTCAGATAGCTAAAGTCCCCATCAAAATACTCATTTTCCAGCTTGTTGTAAAAAGAAACCCTTTCCGGGGTAATGTAGGCCTTGAAGATGCCCAGGGGAGCGCTCATCCAGATGCCCCTGTCCTTTTCCATTCTAAGGCTCACGGTAACGCCCTGGCTATTGTTCCCATCGGTATAATCTATGCCCAAACGCCCTCTTAGGGTCTTGAACTTGGCCGAGTTCTGGTAATGGGCCTTTACCACGGCCTTGGCGGTTAAGCGATTGTCCGGCACGCCGTCTGCCACCACGGCGGTGCTGCGGCAAGACATGATGGTAAGCACTAGGGCCACGCCCAAGAAATGGTTGCGATATGTTTTCATTGCCTTCATCTAAAAGCCCGGTTTTATCCTATTGCGATAACGGGTGGCCATGGGGTGGTTGGACAGGGCCTCATAGGCCGTGACCAACTCCCGGTAAACGTCATTGGCCAAGGACAGGTCGTTAACCAAAAAATCCAGGGCGGACTCCAACACCTCCGCGGCATCACGGTGCTTTCCCTTGCGGTTCAGGGCCACCCCGTGGGCATAGTAAAAATAAGCCTGTGCCGGATAACTCTCCAAGGCCTCCTCGGCCACCTGCAACAACCTTTCCTGGGCATTTGGCATGCCGATCAAACCCTTGATCCGGTTGGTGTAACTGGCCACGGTATTGCCTTGGTCCCTGGTTGCGGTTCCCTGCACCGAAAAGGTCTGCGTGCGCGCTTCCTTCTTGGCCTTGGCATCCCTTATTTTCTGCTCCAGTACCGCCATGGGCTCCACGTCCGTAAGGGGTGCCACCACCTTCAGCGCCGCGTCATAGTCCTTTTTGGAAAAATAGACCCTGGCCAAATTCTCCTGCAATGCCCTATTGTCCATGGGTATGGCGTCTGCCACCATGCTCAGGGTATTGCCCTGCGCCCGCAGCGCGGACACCAGGGTGTTCAGGTACCAGTACCGTTCCGGCTCGGCAGACAGTGCCGCTATGCCATAGGCCTGCGCGTTGGCATAGTCCTTCTCCATAAAATGGGCCTTGGCCAGTTCATGGTCCACCACGGGATTTTCCGGCTGCAGGCGCTTGCACTCCAAAAGGGCGTTGATGGCCCGGTCGTGGTTCTGAATGCCCTTTTGCTTCAGGGCTTCAAAAAAATGTTCTTGAAAATCATCGGAATATTCCTCCAAAAAGACCTCCGCGCTCTCCTCCACCCTTAGCTCCTGGTCTTCCTGGGCACGGGAATGGTGGGGCACAAGACCCAAACCGCACATCAACAAAAAAATAAAAACCATTTTCATGTGCCTATTTTTATTGGTTTCAAGGGCCACAGGGAATCTTTGATGATCAATATATTGTTCTCTGTGATTGCCGCTAGTTCTAACCAAGTCGATTTCATTACAACCCCCTATTTCCAAGGTTGTTCGGTGCTTCCCAAAAATTGGGGTCCCGTTCTATTTTACCCCGGTACTTCCAAAGCCGCCCGCGCCCCTTTGCGTTTCGGACAGCTCGGCAACCTCTTCCCACTGGGCCCTTTCATGTTTGGAGATCACCATTTGGGCCACGCGGTCCCCATTTTCTATCTGCACCTCTTGCTGGGAAAGGTTAATGAGTATTACGCCCACTTCGCCCCTATAATCGGCATCGATGGTGCCGGGCGCGTTCAGTACCGTTATCCCCTTTTTGGCCGCAAGTCCGCTTCTGGGCCGCACCTGGGCCTCTACCCCCACCGGGAGCTCCATAAAGAGACCGGTGGGCACAATGGTGCGCTCCAAGGGCTTCAGCACCATCGGTTCTTTGAGGTTGGCCCGGAGGTCCATTCCGGCAGATTGCCCTGTTTCATAATGCGGCAACGCGTGATCCGAATTGTTTATTATTTTAATGTCCATCTTGTTTCGTTTTAAGGCTCATGCTTTGTGGCCGGGCACAAAGATCTTCTTTAGATTATCTCTTTCCAATTTATAGACCATTCCCAAAAACAGTACCAACAAAGGTATGCCCGCGTACAAACTTCTATCAAAGATATAGAAGGAGAGGATGGAAAACCCAATGGAGATCGCTAAGTAAAATATAATTTTTCTAAAATTATAGGGAATGGGATAGTACATGCGGCCAAAATAAAAGGAAAGCAACATCATGCTCCCGTAGGCCACCAAGGTGGCCACGGCACTGGCCACATAGCCAAAGTACTGAATAAGGCTCACGTTGATGACAATGGTGAGCACGGCCCCGATCATGGAGATATAGGCCCCGAAACGCGTCCTGTCCGTGACCTTGTACCACACGGAAAGGTTGTGGTAAATGCCCAGAAAAAAAGCGGCCAGCAAAATAACCGGCACCACGGGCATGGCCTCCCAATAGGCCTCGTCCCGCACAAAGAGCACCTTTAGGACATCGGCAAAGACCACCACGGCCAACAAGATGATGCTTCCCAGCACCACAAAGTAATTGGTGATCTGGGCATAGGCGCGCTGTGGATGTGCGGTATTGCTATGGCTAAAGAAAAAAGGTTCTATGCCCATTCTAAAGGCGGTGGTGAACAGGGTCATGAAAACCGCCAATTTAATGCAGGCGCCATACTTGCCCACTTCGGCGCTGGCCATGTCCGCCGGCAAGAGCATCTCCAGCAAAATCTTGTCCAGTACCTCATTTATGGTAAAGGCAATGCCGGCCACCATAACCGGCATGGCATATTTGATCATCCGTTTCCAGATGACCACATCAAAAACATAGGGCCTTCTCAAATACACCCTGATCATGAGCAACAAGGTCATGCCACTGGCAATAAGATTGGATAGCAGTATATACGAAATCTCAAAGTCCGGAAGGTACATAGACGCCCAGAAACCATCTGGTGCCATTTGGGCCAATTTGGGCAGGGCCAGTAAAAAGAAAATATTGAGCCCCAGGTTCACCACCACGTTCAGGATCTTTACCAACGCATAGCGCATAGGTTTTTCTGCGGCCCTAAGCCAGGCAAAGGGGATAATGACCAGGGCATCCAACACAAGAATGCCCAAAAAGTAGCCCATATACTCCCTGGGCACACGAGACAGATGGGCCAGGGAATCTGAAAAAAGGGCGCCGACGATCAAAAAGAGAAAGGTGCTTCCCATAATGGAAATGAGTGAGGTGGTCACCACCCGCTTCCTATGCTCGGATTCCTTGTAAAACCTAAAAAAGGCGGTCTCCATCCCGTAGGCCAGAAACACATTGAAAATGGCAAAGTAGGAAAAAATGACAATGACCTTCCCATAAGCACCGGGAGGCATTACGTCCGTGTACAGGGGCACCAAAATAACATTGAGCATCCTGGGCAATACCGTGGCCAAACCATAAATGGCGGTTTGCTGAAAGAGTTTTTTTATCAGGTTCAAAAAAAACGGCGTAAAATTAACGCTAAAAGTACCTAATTACGTCCTGTAAACAAAGTTAGTTTTTGGGCTTTGTGCGCTGAATAAGGGTGCCCTTTCTTTTTATACCGGTGATTTTCACGTATTTCTTGGTACCGTTTTCCCTATACCCCAATACCGCCTCTGATGTCTTTAGCTTAAAAGCAATGGCTTGGAGCGCCATCCCCTTGCCGTTGGGCAGCTCGGCGGAAAGCAAAACGCCATTGCCGATGTCGGTTGCCGAGACCTTGCTGGTCTTGCCCCTGTGAAAGACCTCCAGGAAGCTTACCGCTTCCAGGTCCACTGAGGTAACCGGGATGTTAAGGGTGATCACGGTACCCTCTGTCTCACTGTCCCCAATAAAATTTTGGGAGGTCACCGGACCCAGTTTAAAAGGGGGTTGGGTTTCTAGTTTCTTTTGGGCAGCACAGGCCATGGTCATGCAGGCCAGCAATACACACACATAGGTTCGCTTTTTCATACGTTATATGGGTCAATGATATTAAATGGTCTTGTTTGCCTCTTCCGCATGGTCCATGCTGTTCATGGCCATCACGGCCAAGAGCAAGGCCGCCAAAAGAAACACCGAACCCAGGGCATACGGGGCCCCCGGAAAATATATGGTGCCTTCGGGGCGAATAAAAAAATAAAAAACCGGGGCAAAAACAAGTTGCCCCAATATGGCCGTTATGCTTACCAGCCCGGTAATGGATCCCTGTAAGATCCCCTGCTCCTTGCCAGACACCTGGTTGCTTATAACGCCCTGTACGGTAGGGCCGGCCACACCACCAAGCGCATAGGGTATGAGAAAGGCATAGAGCATCCAAGGCTCTTTGGCCAGGGAGAAGAGGAACATGCCCACCGTCCAGAGCAAAAACCCACCGATGATCACACGGCGCCTCCCAAACCTATGCACGGTGCGGCCCACCAAAACACCCTGTACAAGGGCCACCAAGAGCCCTACGACCATAAGGGACACCCCGATCTGTGCCGGGCTCCAATCGTACCGCTCAATGCCATAGTAAGACCAGGTAGAGGGCAGCGCCTGCCCCGCCAGGTTGGCCAAAAAGAAGGCCATGATCAACAGTAAAATGCCCTTGTAGTGCCGCAGGGCCAACAAACTTACCCCTGGAATCATTTTTTTAAACTCCATGGGCCTGCGGTTTTCCGGGGTGAGCGACTCCGGCACAAACAACCAGCCAAAAATAAAATTGGCAAAGGTGAGGGCAGCAGCAATGTAAAAGGGCAAACGAATGTCCATATCACCAAAATAGCCCCCGATCCCTGGGCCAATGATAAAGCCAAGGCCAAACGCGGCACCAATGAGTCCAAAATTCTTGGCCTTGTTCTCTTTGGTGCTCACATCTGCAATATAGGCAGAGGCCACCGTAAAACTGGCCCCAGTGATGCCCGCCAAAAACCGGCCCACAAAAAGCCAGGTGATGGTGGGTGCCCACGCGTGGATGAGATAGTCCATGCTAAGCCCCAAAAGGGCCAACAAAAGTATGGGGCGCCGGCCCACTTGATCGGAAATCTCCCCCAATACCGGGGAGAACAAAAACTGCATACCGGCATAGGCGGTGGTGAGCCACATGCCATAAATGACCGCCATATGGGTGCCCTCTCCGGTGAGCTCCATGATCAAATCCGGAATAATGGGCAAAATAATGCCAATGCCTATGACATCTACCAAAATGGTAATGAAAATAAAGAGAAGGGCGGTCTTTTTGTTGTGCATGGGTCTGCAAAAGTCGGCTAAAAAACACATTCCCCGCAAAGAAATGGCCGGTGTATGGAATGATTTTTTAGTATCTTGAACAACCTGTTCCTAAAACACCCCTCCCTATGAAGCATATCCCGATCGCCGTTCTCTGCCTTTTTTCGATGTTGGCCCTTTTTTCGTGCCAGGATGCGTTGAAAGAGGTGCCAGAGGCCAAAAGACCGAACATTATCTTCATCATGTGCGATGACCACGCCTACCAGGCCATAAGCACCTATTCTTCCAAACTATTGGAAACCCCCAACATAGACAGGATCGCAAAAGGGGGCATCACCTTTACCAACGCCAGTGTCACCAATTCCATCTGTGCCCCTTCCCGTGCCACCATTCTCACCGGAAAACACACCCACATCAATGGAAAAACGGACAACTCCCGCCCTTTTGACGCTTCGCAGACCACCTTTCCCCAACTCTTTCAAAAAGCCGGGTACCAGACCGCCATGTTCGGAAAACTGCACTTTGGCAACGCGCCCAAGGGAGTGGACGACTTTATGATCCTGCCCGGACAGGGCCACTACATCAATCCTGACTTTATCACAAAAAGCGGGGACACCACCACCATCATGGGCTACGTCACGGACATTATCACGGACCTTACCCTGGACTGGCTGGACACCAAACGAAATCCCGAGAAACCCTTTATGCTCATGTACCTGCACAAGGCCCCGCACAGGCCCTGGTGGCCCAGTCCCGAAAAGTTCAAGGAATTCTACGGAAAGACATTTCCCGAGCCCACCAACCTTTTTGATGATTACAGCCATAGGGGCACGGCCGCCAAAACGGCCGAAATGAACCTTTTGAACCACATGATGTACAACCATGACAGTAAGGTGCGCCCGGAAACCACCGATAGGATGAAGAACCTGAGCCCAAAGGTGGTGGAGTTCAAAAATGGGTTTTACGGTCCCTACGATCGGGCCACCCCCGAGCAAAAGGCGCTGTACGATCCCATTTTGGAGCAAATTAACCGGGACTTTGAATTGAATTGGCCCGGTATGACCGATGAAGAAAAAATGCGTTGGAAGTACCAGCGCTACATGCAGGATTATTTGGCCTGCATCTCTTCCGTGGACGACAACGTGGGGCGCGTGCTGGACTATCTGGAAGACCAAGGGCTCTCGGACAACACCATGGTGGTCTACACCTCTGACCAGGGCTTTTATCTGGGCGAGCACGGCTGGTTCGATAAGCGCTTCATTTACGACGAATCCTTTAAGACACCCTTGTTGGTAAAATGGCCCAACAAAATAAAGCCGGGCATTACGAGCGAGGAAATGGTACAGAATCTGGATTTTGCCCAGACCCTGTTGGAAGCGGCACAAATTGGGGCCCCCGATGACATGCAAGGGGAGAGCCTCATGCCCCTATTGACCTCCAACACCGCAGCTTGGACGCGAGACGCCGTTTATTACCATTACTATGAATACCCCGCCGTGCACCAGGTGAAAAGGCACTATGGCATTGTGACCATGGATTACAAACTGGCCCATTTTTATTACGATGTAAACGAATGGGAACTTTATGATCGGAAAAAAGACCCCCAAGAAATGCGCAATGTTTACCATGACCCAGAATATGCCCAGGTGGTCTCCGAACTAAAAGTGAAATTGGAAGGGCTGCGGGAAAAGTATGGCGACTCGGACGAGCTGAACCAAAAGTACATTGACCTTCATTTGAACAAGGGCTCCAACTGAGCTTTTTCCAAACATGGCCATGATGGGGGTCGTAGGGGACAAAATGCCTCTTGGGCTCACCATCCAGGGAAACCTCCGGGAACGGAGGCTCTTTTCCGGCCCGTTCGCCACTTGACGCCACTGCGTTGCGCCCATTCGTTGGGCGCCCCCGGACGACACTTGGGCCATTTGGCGCCACTGCGTTGCGCCCAATGGTTGAGCGCCCCCGGACGACTTGGGACATTTGGCGCCACTGCGTTGCGCCTAATTGTTGAGCGCCGGACGACTTGGTCCATTTGGCGCCACTGCGTTGCGCCTAATTGTTGAGCGCCGGACGACTTGGTCCATTTGGCGCCACTGCGTTGCGCCTAATTGTTGAGCGCCTCGGCGCCTCCAACAATTTCCAAAATTTCGTTGGTGATCGCGGCTTGCCGCGCTTTGTTGTAGGTGAGCTTCAATTGGTCCCTGAGCTCGGTTGCGTTGTCCGTGGCCTTGTGCATTGCGGTCATCCGCGCGCCGTGCTCGCTGGCAAAGGAATCACGTATGGCCTTGTACAACTGCGTTTTTAAGGACTTGGGGATCAATTGCTCAATGATCTCCATTTTGGAAGGCTCAAAAGCGTAATCCGTGCTCATGGCGGTTTCACCGGCCACGGGCACTATGGGCAGGAACTGCTCCGTCATAATGATCTGGGTGGCCGCGTTCTTGAACTTGTTGTACACCACCTCGATCTTGTCGTACTCGCCCGCCACAAAAAACTGCATTAGGCTTTCGGCGATATGGGCGGTGCCCTCGAAAGTGAGGCCATCGTACAATTCGCTGTGATCGGCCACCACCCTGTGCTTTTTGGCCAGGAAATCATTGGCCTTTTTCCCTATGGCCATAAAATGAACTTCCTTGCCCTCGTACACATTGGCCGCCAAATGGGTGCATTGCTTCAGTATGTTGGTGTTGAACGCCCCGCACAGCCCCCTGTTGGAGGTCACGGCCACGACCAGTACCTTGTTCACCTCGCGCTGTTCCGCAAATTTGGTGCCCGATTGTTCTCCCATACTGGCACTGAGGCCCTGCAAGAGTTCCGTTAACTTATCGGAATAGGGCCGCATTGCCGTAATGGCGTCCTGGGCCTTCTTCAATTTGGCTGCAGACACCATCTTCATGGCACTGGTGATCTGCATCGTGGAAGATACCGATGTTATCCTATTGCGTATTTCCTTTAAATTGGCCATTTTTCTCTATGGTATTCGTTGGTGCGCACAGCACAACGGCCCGCGAGAGCGCGCTGCCTGCACGGCATGCTTAACCTACATACTTGCTCGAAAGCTCCTTACAGACCTGGGCCAAGGTCTCCGTGACCCCATCCGTTAGCTTGCCGGCTTTCAAGGTGTCCAAAACATCCCGGTGCTTGGCGTTCAAAAACTCCAGGTAATCGCGCTCAAACTCCTTTACCTTGTCCACGGGAACGTTGCGCAGCAAGTTCTTTGAACCCGCATAGATAATGGCAATCTGGTCTTCTACGGTAAAAGGGTCGTTTTGGGCCTGTTTCAAGATCTCCACGTTGCGGCGCCCTTTTTCAATGACGTTCAAGGTAGCGGCATCCAGGTCCGAGCCAAATTTGGCAAAAGCCTCCAGTTCCCGGAACTGGGCCTGATCCAATTTCAAGGTTCCCGCCACTTTCTTCATGGACTTGATCTGGGCATTGCCCCCAACACGGGACACGGAGATGCCCACGTTGATGGCGGGGCGCACCCCTTGGTTAAAGAGATCCTGCTCCAAGAAGATCTGCCCGTCCGTAATGGAAATGACGTTGGTGGGGATATAGGCCGATACATCTCCTGCCTGGGTTTCAATGATGGGCAGGGCAGTGAGTGAGCCTCCCCCTTTTACCATAGGTTTGAGCACCTCTGGCAAATCGTTCATTTCTTGGGCTATGGCGTCATCGTTGATGATTTTTGCAGAGCGTTCCAACAATCTGGAGTGTAGGTAGAAAACGTCTCCTGGATAGGCCTCGCGTCCCGGTGGTCTTCTGAGCAACAGAGACACCTCCCGATAGGCAACGGCCTGCTTGGAAAGGTCGTCGTAAATGATCAGGGCCGGTCTTCCGGTGTCCCTGAAGTATTCTCCAATGGCCGCACCGGCCATTGGGGCATATACCTGCATGGGTGCGGGATCGGAAGCATTGGCGGCCACAATGGTGGTATAGGCCAAGGCGCCACGGTCTTCCAAAGTCTTGGCAATCCCGGCCACCGTGGAGGCCTTTTGGCCAATGGCCACATAGATACAGTACACGGGCTCTCCCGCATCGTAAAATTCTTTCTGGTTCAAAATGGTGTCTATACAGACCGTGGTCTTTCCGGTCTGGCGGTCTCCGATCACCAGTTCGCGCTGTCCCCTACCCACGGGAATCATGGCGTCAATGGCCTTTATGCCGGACTGCAGGGGCTCGGTCACGGGCTCACGGAAAATAACTCCGGGTGCCTTGCGCTCCAAGGGCATTTCGTAGGTTTCACCGCTAATGGGGCCCTTACCGTCTATGGGCACGCCCAAGGTGTTCACCACACGCCCCACGATGCCCTCGCCCACATTGATGCTGGCAATGGTCCGTGTACGTTTTACGGTGCTGCCCTCCTTTACGTCCCTGGAGGGGCTTAGCAATACCACGCCCACATTGTCTTCTTCCAGGTTCAACACAATGCCCTTTACATCGCCATCAAACTCCACCAATTCGCCATACTCGGCGTTGGACAATCCGTAAACACGGGCAATGCCATCTCCCACCTGCAACACGGTGCCCACCTCGTCCAGGGATGCTTTGGCGTCAAATCCCGATAACTGCTCCTTTAAAATTGCTGAAACCTCAGCGGCTTTTACTCCTGCCATATTTTCTAAATGTAAAATGTTAGCCGCGGCCCATGTTACAAGGGCCGCACTTTAACTCACTATAGACTATTTGTAAACTCTTTTTTTAAATTGCTCAGTTTGTTGGCGATGCTGGCATCATATTGCACATCCCCCACACGCAGCACAAAACCACCAATAATGGCCCCATCCACCTTGTTTTCCAAGCTCACCTTGTTTCCGGTGAGGCGCTCTACCTGGGCCAGGATCTTTTTCTCCAAGGCCTTGTCCATGGGCACGGCCGTGGTCACGTAGGCCACATCGGTGCCTTTTCTTTTTTCATTGAGGGCTATGTACCTCAGGGCCACCTCCTGGAGTTCGGTAATGCGGCGGTTGTTCACCATCAGATCCATCAATCCTTCGGTGATGGCGTGGCGTCCCTTGAAAATCTTGGAAAGCACCTCTTTTTTTGATGCCCCGGCCACCAGAGGGCTGGAGAGCATGTCCCGAAGGTCTTGGTGCGCGGACACGGTCTGGACCACCGAGCGCATGTCTTCCTCCACCTTTTCCGTTGCCTTTTGGCCCACGGCAAGATCCAATATTGCCTTGGCGTAGCGTACCGCCGCCCTAGAGTGCATCATGATTAGCTCAATTTAATGTCGCCCAACAGCTCGTCCACCAATTTCATCTGTGTGTCCTTGTTGGCCAATTGTTCCTTGATCACTTTTTCGGCAATGGAAAGGGACAGTTCCGCTACTTGGCCCTTGATGTCTGCCATCGCGGCCTTTTTCTCGTTTTCAATGGCCGTTTGGGCCTGGGCAATCATTTTATCGCCCTCCAATTTGGCCTGCTCCTTGGCATCTGCCACCATCTTGTTCTTGATGTCCCTGGCCTCTTTTAGCATGGCCTCGCGCTCTGCACGGGCCTCCTTGATCATCTTGTCATTGTCTGCCTGTAGGTTTTGCATTTCCTTGCGTGCGCTCTCCGCGGCGGCCAAGGCTTCCTGGATGCCGGTCTCCCGTTCGTTCAGGGAGTCCAAAATGGGCTTCCAGGCAAACTTCACCATCAAAAATATGAGCACCAACAGCAAAATGGCCTGTACCACAAATAATCCCGGGGAAAAATCGTTCAATAAGTTTTCCATACGACTGAAAAATTGTTCTTGTTTTTTTAATTAAGGGGTTTTCCTGCAACCAACCGTTACAGGAAAACGCCTTTTTTGGTTTGTGTGCTTATTTTCCTAGAATCAAAGCACCAAAGCCCAAACCTTCCAAAAGTGCGGCGATAATGATCATCGCGGTCTGAATTTTTCCGGCAGCTTCTGGTTGTCTGGCAATACCTTCCATTGCCTTGCTTCCAATTAGCCCAAGACCAATTCCACCACCGATGACTATTAGACCGGCTCCAATTAAATTGTACATAGTAAATGAATTTATATTAATTAAAAAAAACTCAGGTTAAACGAACTGTCCGCGGACATCTTCCTTATCGGCCACGGTGTGGCCCTCGGTATCGTCGTGGTGTTCGTGATCATGCTCCGCCACCGCCATACCAATGAACAGGGAAGAGAGCATGGTAAAAATATAGGCCTGCAAAAAGGCCACCAACAATTCTATGACAAAAATGAAAAGGGACAGCACAAAGGAGATGCCCGTGGCACCGCCCACGCCCAAGGTGTCCTTAAAGGTGAACATGATGGCGATCAAGCTCATAAAGACCACGTGCCCCGCGGTGATGTTGGCAAACAAACGTACCATAAGTGAAAACGGCTTAATGATGAGGGCGCCCACCAATTCGATCACCGTGAGGATGGGACGCAGCAATACCGGCACGCCGGGCATCCACAAAATGTGCATCCAGTAGTCCCTGTTGCCGCTAAAGCTGTAAATGATCAAGGTAAAAATGGCCAAACATGCCGTGACGGCCAGCTGCCCGGTAACATTAAAGCCCAGTGGAGTGAGCCCCACCAAGTTCAACACCCAAATAAAGAAAAATACGGTAAGCAGGTAGCCGGTAAACTTCCGGTAGTGCTTCTCGCCAATGTTGGGCCTGGCGATCTCATCGCGCACGTACAGTACCAAAGGCTCCAAAACACGTCCGAGACCGGTGGGCACTTTTTTCTTTTTGTACTGCCTGGCCAGGGAACTAAAGCCCAAGAGCATCAACAGCCCCACCAACAACATCCCCACAACGCTCTTGGTAATGGAAAAATCCAACACCCTGGCACCGTTGGTCACGTGTTCCTCCTCATCAAACTTGGCCACTGCCTCGCCAGAGTTGAGCTCGTATATTTTACTGTGCGATTTTATGAACCTGCTCCCCTTGCGTTCCACGACCACCTCTCCGTTGTCATTGTGGTGAAATTCCGAGCTCATGAACGTGACCAGCCCATTGCTGGACCACAAGATCACCGGCATGGGAAGCCCCACGTGCTTGCGCTCTCCCTCGCTGTTGGTGTAGGAGAAGAAATGGAGGTCGTGGGCGTCCTTTAGGTGGTGGTCTATATAGGCCTTCACTTCTTCCTTGGTGCTCACCTCGCCCCCATCACCGGCAGCTGCCGCGGACACCGTTTGGATGGTAAAACAGAAAAAAAGCAAGCATAAACTTGCCCCCGTACTATTCAAAACTTTGCGCATCACGTCCAATTCAAAAAAATTTAAGCCTGAAAAAATCGGTGCAAAAGTAGGCAATATTAACGTAACACAAACCATCTGAAAGCCTTAAAATTCATCCCAGCTTTTGTTTTATGCTCTTTGTGACGAAAAACACCTCCAGGAAGAGAAAGAGCAACACGGGCCATAGCAGGGCCGTCCTGATGGATGCAGACAAGAGTTGATCGCCAAAAAGATAGGGATGGAACAGCGCCGCGAACACAAAGAGCTTAAAAATGAGGAGCACCATATAGAGCAGGCCGATCTGCTCCCTTAGCGCACGGATGCCCATTGACACCTGCAAAAGCACCACAATGCCCAAAGATGCGGCAAAATGAAAGAGATAGGTGTCCCGGAGCACCTCTAAATGGCCTTGCAGTGCCGTGAATAGGAAACGTTGCCCAAAAAAGGAAATCGTGCCCACCAGGGTGAACACGATCGCGTATGTGGAAATTTTTTTCAAGGTGCCGCGCTATTTGCCCATTGCCATGGCTTTCTTTATGACAAGGTACAAAGACAAAAATACGGCAAATAAGGTGATTGTCTCTTCCAAAAAGGAAGTCTGGAACTCGGCATCCAGCCAAGTGCCCAAAAGGTGGCCCAAATAAATGGTAACACCCATTTGCACGGCAATGCCCGAAAAACTGATCGCCGTGCGCAGTGCCCCGCCCCTATCGGGCCGTCTTTGCCCTTTCATTCTTGGGGTCTCCAAGGGGCTTGCTCTCCTGGGCGGTCGATGGCGCACCGCCCTTTCCCTTCATGTTACAGGAAGCATTGAAGGTGGCGCCGGGCTCCACGGCCAATTTGCTCACCGAAACGGTGCCCTCAATGATGGCGGAAGACTTTAAGGACAGGAGGTCCGTCACAAAGAGCTCTCCGTTAAAGCTGCCCTCTATGTCCGCGTTCACACATTCCACTTTCCCGTTGATGTAGCCGCCCTTGCCAATGACCACCTTGCCAGAGGTCTTGACGTTGCCGTCCAATTTACCGTCTATCCTAAAATCGGCCTCGGAGACAATGTCTCCCTTTATTTTGGTGTTTCTCTCAATTCTGTTGGGCTGGCCACCGGTCTCGTTCATAGCTCTGGGTTTTTGTTTGTCTGAAAACATTGTTCATGGTTTTGGGGTTACGATCGTACTTAAATAATCGGGTAGGTTTTTGTGTACTTGTACAATTTTATAGTTGTCCGATAAAATTACAAAATTCCTATCGGCGATCCGGTAGTCCTTGTTGTTTTTTATGAGCTCCGCAAAGCCCAGGGCAAAATCCTTGGATTTGAAACCGTGCACCACCACAAATTGTTGCTCCAGGTCATAGATGTCCTTTGAAACGATGTTGCGGTAGTTAAGGTCCCCTATGGCCTTTTGGAGCTCTTGTACCAGGGCCGTGGCACGTGCGTTGTTGCTTCGTTTAAAGGGGAAGACCACTTTCCAGTTCGCGGTGCCCGTTGTTCCGGTCTCCGGGGTAAACTCCTTGGGCTCCAATTTGGGCAACTGCTCGGCCACCATTTGTTCGGCCTTCTTCCCCTCGGGCCGGTTGGGATAGGTCAGGGCCACGTAGTTAAGCGCTTCCCTGAAGGGCTCAAAACCGTTCAAGCGGCCTATGGCATTGGCCTTGAGCATTTCAAACTTGGGCACAATGGGGTCTCCCGTAAAGCGGTTTATGTACACTTCTGCCTGGGTGATCACCTCCAAAAAGGCCTGGGCCCGGAATTTTTTGAGCAGGTTGCCATAACGCTGCTGCGGACTGTCCGAGTCTGCCGTAAGGGCCGCCTGGGGATTTAGCAAGATCTCTGCATAACGGGAGTCGGGGTGGTTGGCAATGATGTCTTGTTTCACCTCCGTGGCCAGGGGGCTGCCTTCTTCCTCGTAGATCTTGTAGAGGTTGTACTTGCTAGGCAACACCAGCCTTTCTTCCGGGGCAGACCTCAGCACGGTCTCCAACTTGCTGGCGGCCAAGCCATTTTCCTTGAACTTCTCCTTGTAAATGAGCCCCAGTTGGTAATTGGCAAAATTGCGTTCGGCCCGGAGGCTGTCCACCACGGCCACATCTTGGGGCAGGGCGTCCATATAATAATCCAAGGAGAACTTTTCTTCCTGGGGGGCCGCGGCGGCATCCTGTGCGGGCCCGCCGGCCAGATCCTGACCGGCATCCTGGTCCGGGCGTGCCACGGTCTTGTTGCTCCATCTCCAATCATCTGCCAGTTCCCGGTTGCCCCAGCGGTTCTTGAACTCATTTTGGCCATAGCCCAAACTGGTGATGTTGTAGAAATAGAATTTTCCCTTGTTCTCCTTGCCCCCCTTACTGTTCAGAAAGGAACTGAAGCCCTCGGTGATCTTTTCCCGCTCCTTCCTTTGGGCGGCTTCCTCGGCGGCCCTTAGTTCTTCGATGTAGCCTTCAAAATAAGCGATCTGGTCATCCACGGGCATTTCATAAATGGTAATGACGCTGTCCGTGTACTGCACAATGTCCTCATATTTTATGACGTCTTCCAGGTTGTCCAGTTTTTTCTTGATGTTGCGGTACGTTCTGCTGTTCTCTTTGAGATTGGGCAGCACACTGTCGTAATAGGCCCCTGCACGGCGGTATTCGTTGCGGTCAAAATTATATTCTGCCAGGTCGGTGTAGTTCATGGCATTGAGTTTGGGCTCGTTCTGGGTGGCCCTAAGGGATTTGTTGAAATAGGCAACGGCCAAACTGTCCGATTCCTGTTCCAAGTGAAATTCGGCGATCTGCCGGTATATCTTGTCCAGAAAAGGACGGTTTTCCCGGTTCTCTTCCAGATCGGTGAGCTGCAGCAGCACCTCTTCCCTGTTCTCGGGGACAATGTCCAGGTTCCGGATTTTCTGTAGCTCGGCATTAATCATGTACACCCGGGGCGATCGGCGGTTCAGTGCAATGACCTTGTCAAAGGCGTAGTTGGCACTGTCCTTGTGCCCCAATTGGTTGTAGAGCTGTCCTATGATATAGTAATAGCGCCCTTTTTCGGGGTTGCTCTGGCTGTAGTAGGAGGCGGCCTTTAGGTGTTGCAGGGCCGTGTCCGGAACGTTCAGGTTTATGTAGGCCTGGGCCAACATGGCCCGGGCATCTGCATATTCCTGGTCCTTGAGCCTCTCGTACTTCAAAAGGCGCTTTAGGTTCTTAATGGCCAGCTCCTCGTTCTCCAACCTAATGTTCACCTTTTCCCTCCAAATGGCGGCCTCGTTGAGCTTGTCACTGCTCTCGTATTTCTTGAGCACATAATTGAAGGCCTCCAGGGCGGGAATGTAGCGCTCATCAAAATAGCGGGCCTTGCCCAGGAGCAGGAAGGCCTCATCGGTCTGTGGGTTGCGTTCCACATCGGCAATGTCCATGCTGTGCTTTTGTATGGCCTTGGTGGCTTTTTCCTCTGCCCTTATAAAATTGGGGTTGTTGTCCTCGGAATCCAGTTTCACTTCGCCGGAAACGCTAAGGCGCTCTATGGGCAGGAGTTCAAAGTAATCGTCCTGGTAGGAATCGTTCAGGGTCTGCCTGCCTTCCTCAAAGGCCATGTTCCCATTGTACAGGGTATTGTACTTGGAGTTAAGGGCGTGCCAGTTGCGGCTCACCAAGGTGTCCTTTTTGGTGGAACAGCCGCCAATGGCCATGAGGCCCAAAAACACGGCAATGGAATATATGGTCCTTTGTTTCAAAATTGTCTTGAGTGGGTATATGGTTAACTTAAAAAGAACGGGATTATTATACGGTTCATCGACAAAAGGTACAATTCTTTTTGCCCCAAAAAAGGCAATGGCCGGCAGTTTTTGCCCCAGTTTTACCGACCCGGCGGTCTGTACGGAATGAACATGGCCAAAAACAGCCCAAAACATTGCAGCTTGCCGATGTGGCTTTGCCCTTTGTCCGATATGCCGCCCTGGCAGGGGCCGGCCCCTTTTATGTAAACCGACCGGAGGGTCGGAAATGCCTTTGGGTTCTAGTTCAAAACGTGGGCCTTGTGAACCCTTGTTGCAAGGCCCAAAGCGCCAACTTCCCGAGCATTGATTCAACAGATGGCCGCGTCGCTGAAACCTGATGGCCAAACCTTCAACCTAGAAATGGCTCCTCGCGATGACGGTGGTCTTTAAACTAAAGGAAAATCAAAGTATTGGTGTCTTGAAACGTCCTTGCAAGGCACAAAGCACAAACCACAGGGAGAAGGAAATCTGCTGCTTCCGGCAAATTGAGTCAACAGATGGCCGCCGTCGCCTGAATACGTGGGACGTAAAGGTTAAACCCAAAACAGACCTTGGAAATGCCCTAACAGCCCCAATACATGATTTGGGTTTAACGTTACTATTTGATGTGAGAACGATAATCCTTGTCCCCCTATTTTTTTAGTTTGAGGCAAAATAGGAGAATATGGGACAGCAAGACAAGGATAGGCAGGACAGGAAACCCAAAAGACGTTCCATTGGACTTTACATCATTGGTGCCGTTTTGGTGGTCATGGTATTGTTTTATTTAGTGTTGGTCAATGGGGTTTACGGCACTTGATGCCCTGACCGGGAACAACGGCACCTTGTTGAAACAATGTAAAGTTCCAGGACCGCGGTCCTGTAAAGGAGCTTTATGGTCTTTCTGCGTACAACCGCCAAGCAACCTTTGAGCGCACCTTGCACCAATGGCACGCCTACACCTTATTTTTCCAGTGCTTCAGAAATAATTTCCAAGGCCTTGTCCAGTTGCGGTTGGTTGCCTGTTAACCTATCTTCAAATGTTTCTGGCACCTCAATGTCGGGTGCCACGCCCGTTTTTTCCAAATTGGCCCCTTCCAAGGTGTAACAGCCCCAAGAAGGTAACCGATAGGAGGAACCGTCCACCAAGCGTTTGGAGGAGGTAAACACGATCCAACGGTAGGTTTCCACCCCAATGATCTTGCCCAATTGCAGTGCTTTGAACCCCGCGGCCGTCATTTCGGCATCGCTCAGGGATTGCTCGTTGATCAATAAGATGATAGGTTTTGCGGCAGGGGCAAAATTGGGTTGTGGAGACAGCGCACCGTCTCTGTATTTCCAGTTTAAATAGGGTTTTTGCGATAAAAATTGCAACACCTCATCGTGCACGTTACCGCCGGTATTGTACCTTAAGTCCAGAATAAGGGCTTCTCTTTGATTGGCTTCGGACACCATTTCCCGTTTAAAGTTTTCCAATTGTCCGCCCGTCATGTTCTTCATGTGTACATAGGCCACTTTTTTATCGCTTTTTGCATCCACATAGGCCTGATTGTTCTTTACCCATTCATCGTACAGCAAGGTACGCTGTGCGCCGCTGGAAATGGGCCTTACCATCACCTTGATCTCCTTGCCACCCCGATCGAACACCAATGGCAGCTCTTTGTCCCTGGATGCTTCCACAAAATAGGATTCACGGTTGGTGTTCGCATTTACGCGCTTTCCGTTCACGGCCACCAAAACATCGCCTTTTTTAAGGTCTTTGCCGGCAACATCCATTGGGCCGTTGGTGATGATGCGCTCCACCTCAAAAGGATTTTCATTGGAAAACCACACTCCAATGGCGTTTGTCCTGGATTCGTAAAACTCGCTTTCTTCCTTGCCGCTGGAATTGAATCCGAAATGGGAGGTGTTCAGTTCGCCCAACATATCATTAAAAAGGGAACGCAATTGGGCACGGTTGGTCAAATAGGGCAAGTACTGCCCGTATTTTTCCTTTAGTGCCGTCCAATCTTCCCCGTGAAAACCGCCATCGTAAAAATTCTCCTCAAAACCGGCCCAAGCCTCCATAAACATCTGGTTGAACTCTTCGGCCAAACTTTTTCGGAAGGTGTGGTCCATATCGATTTTTTCCACTTTATTTTTCTCAATATCCAAGGTGTGTATGGCATTATCGGCCAACAAAAAATAGGTGTCCTTGGATTTTACGATGTTAAAACCGTTTATTTCTTCATCGCTCACTTTCTCTATTTTATTCTTCTCAAAAGGGGCAATGATGGTTTTCCAGAGTTTGGTGTCCCCTTTGTCGTGGTTGCTCAGGTAATATAGGTGCGTAGCCTCGTCCTTGGCAATGGCAACCGGTTCTTGCTGTAACCCAAAAGACGGGCCAATGGCATCAATACGTTCCATAATATTGGAGGTGTTGATCTGGATCTCCTCTTTTTTTATGCTCGCCGGTTTTTTGGCGCTTTTTTTCTTCTTGTCCTTTTCCTTTGCTTTTTCCGGGTCTTCTTTGAACAATGCCTCGAATTTTTCGGATCGGTAGGGTACATCGTACTTGTCCAAGGGCATTTTGTAAATCTGTGCTTCCCGCCAACCGTAGGGATAACTGGGTTTTACCAAATTGGACGCAAAAAATAGGTGTTTGCCGTCTGGCGACCACACCGGGGACCGCTCGCTGACCCCTGTTTCACTTAAATTCCATATTTTTTTATCCGATAGGCGCAGCACGAACACGTCCGATTCAAAATTCCGGTAGGCACTGTAGGTGATGTGCGTGCCGCCCGGAGAAAATTGGGGCTGTGGGGCGTATAGGGCCCAAAATTCATCGGTCACCAAAACATCGCTCTTCAAGGAAGACAGGTTCAACAGACGAAGTTCGTCCCTGCCACTGATGTAAACGGCTTTACTTAAGGCTGTATCCAGTTGAATGTTCACATTGTTGCGCAGTTCGTTGGTGTGCTGTTTTTCCTGACCATCGCCGTTGGCGGAAATAGTGAAAATATTGCTGTAACCCTTGTGGGTCCTGGTGAACAACAAGGTCTTGTTGTCTTTGAGCCAGTTTACCTCCAGCACCCGCTCGCCCGTTTTGGTGGGCACGGATTTGGTGAATTTGCCTTTTACATCGGTCACAAAAAGCACCCCGCGCGACACAAAAGCCATTTTTTTGCCGTCGGGCGAGACATCAAAATGGGTAATGTTATCCGCCACCTTAAAATCTTGGTTTTTTTCCAAGGTATTGTTGATCGGCATTTGCACCGCCACTTTTTTGGTTGTCTTGGAGGCCACATCAAACAAGTAAAGCTGGTAATCCTTTTCAAAGACCACGGCCGTTCCGTTGGCACTTACTTGCGGCCTGCCAATGGAGGTGTCAAAAGTGGTGAGGGCCGTTTTTGCCCCGTTGTTGAAAACAAAGAGATTATACTCTCCGGTATTTTCATCGGACACAAAATACAGGCTTCCATTTTGATCAAAAGTGGCCCACATATCCTTACCCCCATAATTGGTATGTTCCCTGTAGGTCTTTGTGGTGGGGTCATAGGATTTTATGTTGGGGTTAAAAGCGCCTTTGTACCGCTTACGGTGGGCAAACCTCTTGCTTTCCCAACTCTCGTTAAAGAAAATTTCATTGGTTTTAGGGTGCACGGCTATGTTATGGGTGGTATTGAAGTAGTGCGAGAACAGGGGTCTTGGTGTGCCACCGTCCCTGGCCACCTGATGCCCGGCGTGGCGGTTGTTTCTGGAAGAGGTAAAATAGACCGTTTGCGAATCCCAAGACCAGCTATCCACATCGTCCGCGGCATCGTGATAGGTGAGCTGTTTTATGGCGCCGCCATCCAAGGGCATCACATACACATCTTTATTACCGAATTGGGTGGACGTGAACGCCAGCCATTTGCCGTCCGGGGAAATTCTGGGCAGGCTTTCCTCGCCGTCCATGGCGGTTAAGCGCACGGCAGTACCTCCGGTGGCGGCCACTTTCCACAAATCGCCATCATAGGCGTAAATAATGGTGGTGGCATCCGGGGAAAGGGTGGGATCCGATAAAAAATGGGCCTCCTGGGCGCCTACCTTCAGCATCGACACAAAACAAAAAATCACTAGGGTCAAGGGCGGAATCAATTTCATCATAAAAACGGTTTTAAAATGGATTTGAAAGATACGAAAAGGCTTTGTTTCCAGACAGGGGCCAAAAGCTGAACGGAGCGACCATGGCGGATCGCCATAAAAAAAAGCCGCAAGGCCGAGGGACAGCCCAGGGAAATATCCCAATATCCAGGGGTTTAAAAGCTTGTTTTGTACACTACCTTTGTACACAACGGCTAAAAACACAAGAAATGACCTTTCCCTCCCTTAGCGAACTAGCAGGTAAAGCGAGCAGTACGTTTCAACGGTTTCCGGTGTCCTTGGCATGGGCCGTACTTGGGACCATTTATGCCATTTTGAGCGTGGAGGGAACCTTGGGAGAGGACAAGGATGCCCAAGCGAAAATGATCCTGACCCTTGTTTTGGGGGTAAGTTGGCTCATAGGGCTGCAGTTCTTTGTGGAACAACAAAAACATCCCAGAAAATGGCTTTGGCTAAAACCAATGATGCTGTTGCTGCTTGTGCTCTTCTATTGGCATATTCCCGATATTTCCGTTTTTGATGAATTGCCCGAATACATCACCCGTTTTTTTCTGTTTCTGATCGCGGGGCACCTTTTTGTTTTTTTCGCCCCTTTTGTGGGGAAGTGGAACCACAGGGCGTATTGGAACTACCTGAACGCTTTGGTCACTTCCGTTCTAAGGAGCGGTTTCTTTTCGGGCGTCCTGTATTTAGGGCTCATATTGGCCCTATCGGCCGTTGATGCCCTGTTTGGGGTGCGGGTCGATGGCGACCTTTACTTTCAAGTATTCCTCTTTTGCCTGGGCATCGTGAACACCTGGATCTATCTGTCCGATTTTCCAAAGGATATGCACCAACACAACGAAATACACTTTAGGAAAGCCCTGGAGGTGCTGGTGAAGTACATCCTTATCCCGCTCATTATGTTGTATATGCTTATTCTGTACGCGTATGCCGCCAAAATAGCCCTCCAATGGGAACTTCCGCAAGGCTGGGTCTCCTACTTGGTCACTGCTTTGGCCCTGCTCGGTTTTCTGGTGCAAGTGATGATCGATCCGGTACAAAAACAGTCGGACTCATGGACCATCAGCAAATTTCACCCCTGGTTCTACCGTTTGATGCTCCCGCTGGTGGGCCTGTTGTTCGTGGCCATATTTAGAAGGATATCTGACTATGGCATTACCGAAAACCGTTATTTTGTGGTGGCCATTGCCTGTTGGATATTGGGAATTGTCCTCTATCTGCTCTTCCACAAAGGCAGAAAGCTCGTTGTACTGCCCACTTCCCTGTTTGTGCTGTGCCTCCTTGCTTCTTTCGGGTTTTGGGGCGCGGCCAGCGTGTCGCAGCGCAGTCAGCTGGGCCAGTTCAAAAAAGTGTACCAAACGGTATTGGACAACGAAAAGAAGGCCACCCAGGCACAGTACGGCCAACTGGAGTCCATTCTGAACTATCTGGAAGAAAGAGAAGCACTTGCCGATCTCAATGAGGTCACCGGATTAAACCTGAACAGGTTCTACACCAACGGCACCCCCAGCGGATCTAAAGGCGAAAGCGGTTGGTATAGCCCCGAAAAAGTGTTGGATTCCTTGGGACTTGTTGTAGAAAATGGAGCCCAAAATGACCTAAGCTCCAACAACTTTTATTACTACAATGGCAGCAATCTGCCCATATCCTATGCAATAGAGGACTATCAAAAAATGGTTCCCTTCCGGTTCTGGACCAATTACAAGAAGAATGATCGGTTCATAGGCGATTACCAAATAACCTATAACCATAAGGATATGAGCGTTGACTTGTTCCACAAGACAGATGCGAAGAAGGCCACCTTACGGATACCCATAAAAAATAGATTGACGGCTTTGTCCAAAATGGACAACGACCTTAGCGAGGTGGCACCCAAGGAGTTTTTGCTCAGGGCGGAGAACGACAGCCTAAGGGCACTGCTCATCTTTGCCGAACTGGATTTCTACAAGGAAAAGAACACCGTACACCTAAGTAGGGCAAATACACTGCTGTTGTTGGGTGAAAAGTGATGGCAACCAGTTGATGCGTTAAACCCAGATCAAGCAATGGAAATTACATTACGGCCACAAAACCGGCCATACCGATCGCTGCTGGCTTTTGCCCGATCACATGGCAGTGGCCATGCTTAAACCCAGATCAAGGTTTCCCGGAAAACCCCGCATTTTTGAAAAATCCCCGTTAACCGGTAAAAAGCTCCGATAGCGGTCTGGAATGACGTCTTATTGCGAAACCTCAACGGTATCGGTCCCGGAAAAGAAGGCCTCCAGTTCCTTCAGGGTCGCGGCGGAAGTCTTGATGTCCTTTACAATGACGCCCTTGTTGAGCACCACAATGCGCTCGCAGACCTCGGTGACGTGCATGAGGTCATGGCTGGAGACCAATACGGTGACCCCTTCGCGGGCCGCAAGTTCCTTAATGATGGATTTTAACCGGATCTGCGTGGTGGGATCCAGGTTGGCAAAGGGCTCGTCCAGGATCACCACTTCCGGGTTGCCAATGAAACTGGCCACAATGCCCACTTTTTTCTGGTTTCCCTTGGAGAGGTCCCTGAGGTATTTCCTTTGTCCCAAGATCTCGCCGTGGAAGAAATCCTGGAACTGCGCCAAGAGGGCGTTCACATCGGCACGGTTGCACTCGCGCAGTTCGCCTATGAAATAGAAATACTCCTCGGGGGTCAGGTACCCTATGAGAAAGGTCTCGTCTATGAAGGCCGAGGTAAAGGGCTTCCAGGCCTCGCTCTCATCCACACGGACTCCATTATTGTCTATATGTCCGGTAGTGGGCTGTATAAGGTCCAGCAGCAATGAAAAAAGGGTGGTCTTCCCCGCTCCGTTGTTGCCCACAAGGCCAAAGCTCTGTCCTTTGGGGATCTCCAAGGCCTCTATGTTCAACACGGTCTGCTTGCCGTAGGTTTTGGAGAGTTGGTTGATCTTTATCATTTGCATCTATATTTAAAATCCGTGGGGCATGACACTCCCATGCCCTACGCCTTTTGCCTGTAGGCGGCCAGGGTCTTGTACTTTTCCTTTTTATAAATCTTCTCTATCATGGTAAACACCTTGTTCTTGAACAGAAAGCCCAAGAGCCCAAAGCCCGCAACAAAGAGGTAGCCCGCAGTGGGGTTTATGAGATAGTGCCCCAAGGCATAGATCACCATGGGCAACAGCAACTTGGGCAAGGTGAGCAAAAGGGTCTTGGCATTGAAGGCCTGCTTGTCTCCAAAGGCCTTTTTGTTGCTGGTGAGGTCTATGGGCGATTTTACGTAGGCCCCGCCCCAGAGCACCATATAGGCATTGATGCCAATATTGTAAATGGCGCCCACCAGCACGGCGGCGTACACTTCCCAACCAAAATAAAGGTACCAGGAAGAGAGGATGGTGGTTATGATGGTGGCAATGATCACCAGGTAATATTTGGAGGACAAATATTCGCGATACCGAATGTTCTGGCTCATCATCAGAGGATAGTAGCTGCTGTCCCAACTGGGCACATACTGCCCAAAGCTGAACAAAAAGCCGCCCGTGACAAAGATGCCCGCAAAAATGCGCCAGAACGGACCGTCATAGGCCTCTATGGACCCCGTGAAAAACAACAGTCCATAGAAAATGAAGAAGAAGCCCATGATCACCGCCGTCCGGGAGCGCTTGTTCCTTTTAATGAGCTTTATGTCGTTCTTGAGAAACGTGCCCAAGTTGCCAAAGCGGTCCAACCACTCCAGGTTCTCCGTTCTGGCTTCGGCCTGTTTGGTGGCCAGGCCGCCATCCAAGTACATGTTGGCCTTGAAGTAGCGAAAGGAGGCCGTGAACAGACCGGCCAAGAGGGCCCAGGGCACGATCGCGGTCCAGGGCAGATCGTACAGGGCGTTAAAAAGTGGTGCGGTATAAACGGTGACATCGAACCAATTGTAATATTGGGAAATTCCCAGTAGCACAATCGCGCCGGCAAAAACATAGAACACACGGTCCTGGTTGTTGGCCAGCACGTTAATGAAATTGTTGCAATAGATCAAGGCCATAAAGCCCAAGTGCCAGCCTATGACGTTCACAGCGCCATAGCCTTGGGCAAGCAGCACTATACTGAAAGGTATAAAAAAGAAGGCGTGGGTCCAATTGAAAAAGGAGACCACGGTCTTGAGCAGTGAAAAATGCACCACCTCCCGTTTCTTCATGGGCAAATAGAGCAATGGCTTTATGTTGGTCACCGGCATCTTTTGCAGCATGTACCTAAAGGCAAGGTCAAGGGCCAGGTAATAGACCATATAGCGGTTTACCACGCGCAGGGGGTCTCCCATTTCTGCCTTCTCTATCAAAAAATAGACGCCAAAACCCAGACCGAGAAACACGACTATAAAATAGAGCGCCCCCAGGGCCATCAAAATTTTTATCCAAATCTCCGTCTTGAAGGAAGCGGATCTGAAAAAAGATTTCCATTGGAGGTCAAACAACCTTTTGAACATAGCAATGCTTTGGTTTTCTTATTGGAATGAGTGCACAATTTAGGCCATTTGTTACAGACCGTGACGCAATTCATGACAAAAAATACTCCGAATCCATCCCAAAAGGGGCCTATTTTGGCACTTGGCCTACCCTTGCAACAGATAGACCAAAAACACGGCGGGCATAAAATAGACCACAATGGTCTTGGCCCCCACATAGTCCTTGGCCATACGCTGGCCAAAAAGCAACATCATCAGGGCCACGCAAGACAGTACGGCGCCGTAGAGCGCCAAATCGGTCTCCCCGGAGGCCAGCAGTTGGTACATGCCCAAGGCAGACAAGACGCCGGCAACGACCTCCACCACCGTGATGGTGCCCAACAACAAGGGCACCACGGCCTTTAAGGGCGTTTTCTCAAAGTGGCCGGTGAGCCAGCCCAAATTTCCCTTCCAGTCCAACACTTTGTCCAGCCCGCTCTGGAGAAAGGTAATGACCAAAAAAAGCAGTAAGAGCAGTTCCGTGGCATATTGCAAGACGTATTCCATAGTTCAAGGTGTTTGGGTTGCCTTTTTGTGAAGCAACCGGGTTAATTTTATGCTGAGGTCCGTAAAGATGATCTTGGCATTGCCATTGCGTTCTACGTGATAAAGGGCCGTTTCCAGCTCCTGCACAATGTCGGTGATGTTGTTCTCGTGCACAAAGGGCGCAAATTTCCCCAGCGCAAAGCCATCCGTGTGCATTTTCATATAGGCCAGTTCGTCCACACCGTAATTGAGCATGAGCGCCTGTCGCATGGCCATAAGGCAGTAATGCAAAAACTTTTTTTGGGTCTCCCGGTTGGTCTTGGCCACTTCATCGCTCCACAAGATCAGCTCGTGTATGGCCGTCTTGTTGCCCTTTGCCCTGAAAGCGCTTCTAACCCACTGAATGAACCACTTCTCAAAGACCAGGTCCTCTGAATCATTGTTAAGGAGGTCCAGTGCCTTGTTGTAGTTGCCGTTGGCCTCTTGCGCCGTGCGCACGGCTTCCTGCTTTGTGGCCCCTTGATCTACAAGTCCCTTTACAATGACCTCTTCCGGCAAGGGCGGGAAGTGCAGTACCTGGCACCTGCTCCTAATGGTCTGTATGATCTGTTCCTCATCCTGGCAAAGCAAGAGCAACAAGGTTTTCTGTGGCGGTTCCTCTATGAGCTTCAACAGTTTGTTGGAGGCTTCCAGGTTCATTTTTTCGGCCATCCAGATGAGCATCACCTTATAGCCCCCTTCGTAGGATTTGAGCGAGAGCTTTCTTACCACTTCCCTGGCCTCGTGCACGCCGATCTTGCCCTGTTTCTTCTCTATGTCCAACAGCCGGTACCAATCAAAAAGGTTGCCGTAGGGCTGTTCCTTGACAAACTGCCGCCATTCGGCTATGTAATCGTCGCTCACGGGATTTTTGGACACCTTGCCCGAAGCGGCCACCGGATAGGCAAAATGAAGGTCCGGATGGCCCAGGGCATTGAATTTTAGGTTACAGTCCCTGTTCTCCCCGTTGTTCTCGCCCCCCAGGTTGCCACAAATGACATATTGGGCGTAGGCAATGGCCATGGGCAAGAGGCCACAGCCCTCCGGCCCCACAAATAATTGTGCATGGGGCACACGGCCAGCGTTGGCGCTGGAGCAAAGGTGGTTCTTGATGTGGGATAGCCCCAAGATGTCCTTGAACAGCATGGCCCAAAGATAACGGTTTTTGCAGCATTCCCTTCCAAACCCAGCGGCCTTGTGGCCCAGCTGCCCATTTGCCAAGGAAAGGGCCCTTGGAGGCACCGGTGGGCAAAGACCGTCCCAAAAACGGGCACCAGCGGCCAGGGGAAATAGGGGCAGCCAGGGCGCGCCCCAGGTTTTTGCCCAAAATGGCACATTAATGATCTGCAATGAAAGTTGAAAACCATTTAATCTTTACATTTGCCTTTCTTGAAAACAAAAGACAATGGACATGAAAACTGTGGAGCATTACAACTTTCAACATAAAAAAGCACTGATACGGGTTGACTTCAACGTGCCCTTGAACGAGAATTTCGAGGTTACGGACACCAGCAGGATCGTGGCGGCCAAACCCACCATCATAAAAGTATTGGAAGATGGCGGAAGCGCCGTGTTGATGAGCCACCTGGGCAGGCCCAAGGGCCAAAAAAATCCAGACCTCTCCCTAAAGCACATCTGTGAGACCGTGTCCGATATCATAGGGGTGCAGGTGAAGTTTGCCGAGGACTGTGTGGGGCCCGCCGCGACCGATGCCGTGGCGTCCCTAAAGGACGGCGAGGTGCTGCTACTGGAAAATCTGAGGTTTCACGGCGCCGAGACCGAGGGCAGTGAGGAGTTCGCGGAGCAACTGTCCCGCTTGGGAGACATCTATGTAAACGATGCCTTTGGCACCGCCCACAGGGCCCACGCCTCCACCACCATCGTGGCGCGGTTCTTTCCGAACCACAAATGTTTTGGCTACCTCTTGGCCCAAGAGATCAAGGCCATAGACAAGGTGATGCAGACCGGGCAAAAACCGGTGCTCGCCATCTTGGGCGGCGCCAAGGTCTCCTCCAAGATCACGATCATTGAGAACATCCTGGACAAGGTGGACCACTTGATCATTGGTGGGGGCATGACCTACACCTTCATCAAGGCACAGGGAGGCCAGGTGGGCGGTTCCATCTGCGAAGAAGACAAGACCGATCTGGCCCTGGAAATCTTGGAAAAGGCCAAGGACAAAGGGGTGCAGGTGCACCTTCCCGTGGATGTGGTCGCGGCAGACGACTTCAACAACCAGGCCAACACCCAAATTGTGGATGTGGACAAGATTCCGGAAGGTTGGCAAGGCCTGGATGCCGGCCCAAGGACGCTGGAACAATTTGGAAAGGTCATTTTGGGCTCCAGAACCATCCTCTGGAACGGCCCGGTGGGCGTCTTTGAAATGGACAACTTCTCCAAGGGAACCATTGCGGTGGGCAACCACGTTGCGGCAGCCACAAAAGAGGGCGCCTTTTCCCTGGTTGGCGGTGGCGATTCCGTTGCCGCGGTGAAGCAATTTGGCTTTGGGGACAAGGTGAGCTATGTCTCCACCGGAGGCGGGGCCATGCTGGAGAGCCTTGAAGGCAAAACCCTTCCCGGAATCGCTGCAATATTGCACGCTTAAAGGCGTTATCGATAAACGGCACAACAAGAAAAAGCATTTTTTTAAGAGTTTTAATTTTAATCTCTTGGAAAAATGTCCGATTTTCGTTTGTTCCCCGTTTACTTAAATGACGCCTTATGAAAAACACTGCCCCTTGCCGCGCACTCTTCGCGGCCCTTCTGTCCTTTCCACTATTGGCAACGGCCCAACAAAAGCCCTCCGATCTGGTAAAGGAACGCCTGAAGGACACCTTGTTGCCCGTGGTCGCCGAACAGGCCCCGGCCCCTGCCCAGCAGGAAGCGGCACTGTTCCGTATTTTGGAAGACAGCACCTATTTGCTCACGGACCATCCGGTGGCCGCCAAATATGACAGTCTTTGGATACGGGAGCTCATTGACTCCGCACCGCTTTTTGAGGAAATACACGAGGAAATTGCCCATTTGGACACGGAGACCCCCTATGCGTACAATCTGCCAACGGACACCTTGAAACAGCGCCTGCAAAGGCTGGACAAAAGAACCCCTTTCAATGTGGCCTACAACCCCTCTTTGGAAAATGTCATCAATTCCTTTCTGACCCGCAAACGGGGATTTTTGGAGCGTATGCTCACCAAGAGCCAGTTCTATTTCCCTATGTTTGAGCAGGAACTGGACGCGCACAACATTCCGTTGGAGATGAAATATCTGGCCATTGTGGAATCTGCACTGAATCCAAAGGCCCGCTCCCGGGTGGGCGCCACCGGACTGTGGCAGTTCATGTACGGCACGGGCAAGGAGATGAAATTGGAGATCAACAGTTATGTGGACGAGCGCAGCGACCCCATGAAATCCACCAAGGCAGCGTCCCAGTACCTGAACCGCCTTTATCGCATCTATGATGATTGGGACCTGGCCCTGGCCGCCTACAATTCGGGGCCCGGAAATGTGAACAAGGCCATTAGGCGCTCGGGTGGGCAGCGCAACTATTGGGACATTAGGGCAAACCTTCCCAGGGAAACCGCTGGTTACGTGCCCGCCTTCCAGGCCATCATGTATATTTTTGAGCACGCGGAAGAGCACGGCCTCAAAGGAAAGCGCGCGGACGTGGCCTATTTTGAGACCGATACCATCCACGTAAAGAACATCATCACCTTTGACCAAATAGCCCAGTTCACGGGAATTGACAAAGAAGAGCTACAGCTGCTGAACCCTTCCTATAAATTGGACGTGATCCCGTATGTGGAGGGCAAAAAACAGGTGCTGCGATTGCCCGTGACGGGAATGGGCAAATTTGTGGCCCATGAGGACCAAGTGTACGCCCTAGTGGAAAAAGAACTCGAAGGAAAACAGAGCCCCTTGCCAGCATTGGTGAAAGAGGCGCAGCAAAACCAAATTCGCTACCGCGTGCGCAGTGGCGACTTCCTTGGCAAGATCGCCCAACGCTACGGTGTTGGGGTAAGCCAGCTGAAAAGCTGGAACGGCCTGCGCAGCAATAAGTTGCGCATAGGGCAGCGGCTTACCATATACCCCAAGCGCACTCCCGTGGCGTCTTCCGTAACCCCAAGGCAAACACCCAAAAACCCGGTGGCAAACCACGGAAACAAAGTACACGAAGTGCAACGGGGCGACTCCCTTTGGACCATTTCCAGAAAATATCCTGGAATTAGTATTGAAAATTTACGAAAATGGAACGGTATTAGCGGTAACAATCTAAAACCAGGCACAAAATTGAAATTGTGCGATTGTCCATCGTAAACCAAATACCAAAATGAACACTTTCAGAACCCTGCTCTTCCTTGTCCCTTTCTTATTCATGGGGTGCAAGGACGAGGGCGAAAAAGACTACCTGCCGGAATCCGTGGGCGCTGTGAACGCCCTTACCGTTGTCATAGACAATGAGCTTTGGAAAACAGAGGTGGGCGATGCGATCAGGGAGAACTTTGCCTCCCCCATTCTGGGCGTCACTTTTGATGAGGCACTCTTTAGCATCACCCAAATACCCCACCAGGTCTTCTCGGGATCCATAAGAAACTCCCGATCTGTGCTCTATGTGATGGAAGACTCGCTGAACATTGCCCATATCAAAACGAACATGTACTCCAAGCCCCAGAAGATAGGGGTCATTAAAGGCCGTAACAAAGAGGAGATCATAGACAACGTAAAGAAAAAGGCGGCCGAGTTCACCGAAGCCTTTAAAAAACAGGAACTGGAACAATTGCAAACGCGCTTCCTGCGCTCTTTGAACAAGGAAAAAGCCCTGGAAGAGGCCTTGGGCATCTCCATGAACATGCCCTCTATCTACAAAGTGGGCCGGCAGGAAGACAACTTTGTGTGGATCGACAGGCAGATCCAAAAGGGCAACATGAACGTCATTGCCTATTCCGTGCCCTGGAACACCTTTAGCAATGACAGCACATTTGTACAGGACATCATAAAAATGCGCGACTCCATAGGGAAACTATTCATACCGGGTACGGAAGTGCCCGGAAAGGAGAACCACATGATCACGGAGAAGGCATTTTCCCCCTATGTCTTTCCCGCGGAAATAAACGGACGCAAGGCCGCAGAGGTCCGTGGCATATGGGAAATGTCTGGCTATCCCATGGCGGGGCCCTTTCTCACCTACATTATCAATGACCGGCCCAATGACCGAAAAGTGGTGGTGGAAGGTTTTACCTTTGCCCCGGCCACGGAGAAACGGGATTATATGTTTGAGCTGGAAGCCATCTTAAAAAGCACCGATTTGGCGCCGGGGCAACCCTAGTCCCACATGGCTTTTGAACCTCTGGGCATTTTTGCCTAGGCGCTCCAGTGCGCCCTTGGCACGGGATGTTCCGTAAGGTTTTTCGGCCACCAAAAGGTTCCCTTTAGAAATTGTAACGCCAATATGGGATTGCTTGCCCACTTTCCATGCGCCCTTACTAAACACTGTCCAAGGAAAAGCCAGTGGCCAATCGGAAAACGAAAGCATACACCGTGATCAGCCATAGCACTAGACAGACCCAAGAAAAGAGTTTAAAATAGCGCTCTAAAATTATGTTTCTCCAGTTTCTAAAAGCTTCCAAATAAATTTCTTGCAGCAACAGTAGTTTTTCCATCATTCCGTATTATCAATGTTCTTTTCCTTGATTCCAAATTGGCCCAACGGGCCAAAATCTGCGTCATAGACATTTCCAAACGTTTCAATGGCACCTCCAAGGGTTTGAAGGCACCTTTACGTCCATTCAATGCTGGACTACAAAAATGGGTGTCCGAGCGTGGGAAAAGAAAAAAAATAGATGAAGGGATGTATAAACACTGCCTAGGGCATGCCGTTGGTATGTTGGTTGGATGAAGCCCCGTTACATTCGATAAAAAGCCGGTGCCCATTGTCCATTAAAGATCTTGCACAACACCATGCCCCGATATTGGGCAGATGAACACCCTCAAAAACGTGACATGGAGGTTTACCTTGGACCTTGAACCCTGTCATGGGCCTACCAAAAAAATACCGTAAACCGTTGAAAGCAAAAAACACTGAAAAACGGGAAACAAGCACCTGTTTGCGGGCCCAAAATATACCTTTTGGTTTTAATTGCTGGCGGCCGGCCAGAACAGCACTATGGGCCCACCCGATGCCGCACTACTTTTGTGGCCCTTGGGATGGCTTCTCCCAAATCTGCCCAACGGGCGGTTACCGCTACATCTTTACGATGATGAACTCTGATCTACGGTTCAGGTAATGTTTCTCTTCCGTACAGCGCACCGTGCCATCACATTCATTGAGCAGGCGATCTTCGCCATAACCAATGGCGCTCTCTATACGTTCTGGGGCAATGCCCTTTGAAATGATGTACTGTCTGGTTGATTTTGCCCTTTTGTCCGAAAGGTAACGGTTGTACACCTTGCTTCCCCTGCTGTCCGTGTGGGACTCCACCTTAATGACCAGGGACGGGTTTTCCTTCATGACTTCCACGAGTTTGTCCAGTTCCAATGCGGCATCGGGCCGTATGTAGGACTTGTCAAAATCAAAATGGATCATTTCGGTCTTCAGTTTCTTAATGCCGTCCTGTACGGCGATCATGTCCTGTAGCTTCTTCAGGGCAATATCTTCCAAAACGGTATCATTTTCAACCGTGACCACCTCCCTCACATCCTCGGTGTACGGATCCTTGTTGGTGCGCAGGGTGTACTTGGTGTCGGCATCCAGATCTTCAAAAATGAAGTTGCCCCCATCTTGGGTCTCCATTTCTTTCAGCTTCACGTTGTTTTCATCCAACAGTTCCACCAAGGCCTTGGGCAAGAAAGCCCCCGTGACCCGGTCGGTAACGATACCGGCAATGGCGCTATTGACATCCTTGACCTCCTCGGGCGCCAGGTTTTTGAAGGAGTAAATGTCGTCACGCCCCTTTCCCCCATCCCTGTTGGAGGCAAAAAAGCCGGTTTCGGACGCTTTGTCCACTATATAGGAGAAATCATCCTGGTTACTGTTTATGGGCTGTCCCAGGTTCCGTGGCGCCCCAAAGCCCGCCTCGTCGGAGATTTCGGAGACAAAAACATCCAATCCGCCAAGTCCGGGATGCCCGTTGGAGGCAAAGTACAGTTTGGCGCCGGCAATGAACGGGAACATTTCCTTCTGCTCGGTATTTACCTCGGGCCCCAAGTTTTTGGGTTGTGAGAAGGAGCCGTCTTCCAGGAGGTCCACCACAAAGATGTCCGTTTCCCCCATGGTCCCCGGCATATCCGAGACAAAGTACATTTTTTTGCCGTCTTCGCTCAGCACGGGATGGCCGGTGGAATATTCGTCACTGTTAAAGGGCACTTCCACTGCCTCTGTCCATTTTTCCCCTTCTTTTAGGGATTTGTAGATTTTTAAATGGTTGATGCCGTTCTTGTCCCGGCGCAGCTTTTTGCCGTAGTTGTTTCGGGTAAAGAACATGGTCTTTCCGTCTGGGGTGAACGTCACGGAGGCCTCGTGGTATTTTGTGTTGATCTCCTTGGAAAACTTAGTGGCATTGCGAAGCTCCAGGGATTCCTTGTTCAACTCGGCCACATAAAGGTCCAGATAAGGTTGGTTGTCCCATTTATACCGTCTTGTGGTTAGAAAGGAGGAGTCCATGGCAGAGGCGAACACTACCTTGTCCTCTCCGTAGTACATGGGCGAAAAATCCGAGTATTCACTGTTTTCCGTAATGTTGTTTAAGGACACCTCCCTGGTACTGTTCAGTATATTGTCCAAGGTCTGCTCTTGCTGGAGGTTAAACTGGTCTTCCCCGCCAAGCGCATCTGCCTTGCGCATTTTTTTGTGGTACAGGCGCATCAATCTTTTTGACCTTGCATACTTTTTGTTCCCCTTTAGGGCATGGGCGTATTTAAAGAGATCGTTGGCCGTAAACTCATCTTCATAAGCCTGGTACATGAGATCGTACCATTTAAAGGCCTCTTTCATATTGGTGTTGTAGTAGTGGGAATCGCCCGCCCTTTTCAAGACCTCAAAAGAGCGCTTGTCGGGATTTTGTTCCAAAGCCTCTTCGTAGAGTATGGCCGCTTCTGCATACCACATCTTGTTAAAGTATTCGTCGGCCCTTTTTAGGAGGCTGTTTTTTGGAAGGATATTCTTTGGAACACCCATGGTGGCCATGTTGGACTCCATTCTGTTCTGTGCATCATTGGCAGAAGGTGCCACCGGTTCTTTATCGGCAATGGCCAACCCATCACTTGGCAACACCTTGAAACTGGAAAAGGTATCTTGTTTGAGCAGCGCGTTCTCCTGGTCTCCCACCACCTTTTTTGAGGTTGTGGCACCACGCTCCTTCAAAGAGCCCGCTCGGGGGGAGAGGTCCCTTGGTATGGCTGGCTCGGAGGTAGGGGCTCCCATCAGCCCGTTGGCGTCCTCAGCACCGCCTTCTGCGGCCGGGCCTTCCGTGCCAACGATCTCTGCAATGGAGGGGAACTGTGACCCCGTGGGCACCCCAGCTTTCTGTGCAGGAACGGCAATTTTGGATTCAGGTGCACTTACCACGGGTGCCTCCTCCTTTGTTTCCCTTGGCTCGGGTGCCCAAGACTCCTCTACCTTGCCTTCTTGTATGCGCAAGATCCAAACATCATCTTGATACTTGTCCCCAAACTTGGAGTCAATGGCCGCAATGGCCGGTGAAAAACTGAGGTAATGGTTAAGGTACAAATAGTGCAATTTGTTCTTTGGGTTTAAGAAATAGCCTGCCGCAAAACCTTTCTTGGCCAATTTGCGCACCTGCTTGTCCAGTTTCTCGTCCGATTTAAAAACCCCGGCAATGGCATAATATCCCTTTTTTGCGTCAATGGCATGGTAGAAGGTGCGCTGCGGAATTTTACGTGCCGCCGTAGCGGTTTCAAAGCGCTCTGACTCGCTGAGCCCATTGCCCTCTTCTGAAGTGGACACGGATTGTCCTACGGTTCCGGAGTCAGGTTGCTGCGATTCCTGGAATCCCTGTCCACGGACCAACAGGCCAAAAGCCATAAACAAAAAAACGATACTCTTTTTCATACTTCCTACATAATGTAAGCCCTGCAAATGTCCTTGACGCACAAACGGCACATAGGCCCTGCAAAGACATCAAAGCTTACCCAACGCCGAAAATAGTGCTTCATTAAAGCCTGGCTAATTTTTTGTTGTGAAACGTTTTGTTTGTGTCGCGTACCGGAAGATTATTGTAGCTAGTACCTTTTGCCATTTTGCAAAAATGCCCATAAAATGGCCTATCAAAGGACACATTCCCAAATTTCACCTGACCCAAGATGGGGCGGACAGGGATGTCTGGGGCCATATCGGTCCCCGGCAAGTTTAGGACGGGAACCTAAGGGTTTAAAGGCAGGTTATTCCCCAGAAAGTTTGCCCGAAGGGGAACGGGCACAAAAAAAGGCTCCCTAAAATGAGGAACCTTTGGTTTATGAATGTTGTCAGGTAGGTACGAGCCTATTTTTTATCGTTGTTCTTTTCCTCCAACTGTTCATCGTCCTTGGAGGCATCCTTAAATTCCTTGATGCCGCTGCCCAGACCGCGCATGAGCTCAGGGATTTTTTTACCACCAAACAACAATAAAACCACGACCACAATGAGTATGATCTGGGGAGCTCCAATGGCCAAAAAAGTAGATAGAGTTATCATTGATACATATTTAGTGAAACCAAAGGTACTAAAATCTAGTTAAGCGTACTAGAATATTAACGTTTAGGCCATATCTTGGTACAGCAAAGGGGAAAACAAAGCGGCATGCACTCCACCCTAAGACTCAACACGCAGTGGCGTTGTTATAAATCGCAGCAGTAGCGTATCTTTGTCCGTATGGCCACCAAGGGAAAAAAAAGAAACAAAATAAAACGCAAGTTACTGCACAAATACCGATTGGTGATTCTCAACGAAAACACCTTTGAGGAAAAGGTGTCGTTCAAGTTGAGCAGGCTCAATGTTTTCGTGACCGGTACCTTGCTCACCATTGGGCTCATTGGGCTCACCATTTTGCTCATTGCCTTTACCCCTCTCAGGGAATACATTCCGGGCTACTCTTCCACCCAGCTCAAAAAAAGGGCCACGGACCTCACCTACAAGACCGATTCCCTGGTAAGAACCTTGGAATATACCAATAAGTATTTGGAAAACATCCGTATGGTGCTCAAAGGGGACATTGAAAACAATGAAATGAACAGGGACTCCCTTTTTGAACAGTTTAAACTGGACCCGAGCACTGTGGACCTTACCCCTGTTAGACAAGATTCCCTGCTGCGGGCAGAAGTGGCCCTGGAAGACAAGTACAACCTTTTTGAGCGAAACACGGACAAGAACAACCCCATCCTTTTCCCGCCGATCACGGGCAATGTGTCCATGCCGTTCGATCTGGAGCAAAAGCACTACGCCACAGATGTTGTGGCCCCATCCGGAACTCCCGTGAAGGCGGTGGCCAATGGCACCGTGATCTTTTCGGAGTGGACGGCGGACACCGGCTATGTGATCATCCTTGAGCACGAGGGAGGTCTCTTGAGCGTTTACAAACACAATGGCTCCCTTGCCAAGGCGCAAGGGGACATAGTCCGTGCGGGAGAGGTGGTGGCGGCCGTGGGCAACACCGGCGAATTTAGCACGGGGCCCCACCTCCATTTTGAACTTTGGGACAACGGGGATCCCATAGATCCCGAAGATTTTATAGATTTTAACTGAACCGTATGTCCATAAAAGCCCTTGCCGCAAAAATCTTTGCGGCCCATATTGCCAAGAAAACCGCCAAGTGGTCCCAAAAACCCCATTTGGCCCAGGAAAGGGTCTTAAAGAATCTGCTCTCCGAAGGAAAAAAGACCCAGTTTGGCCAAGACCACGGCTTCCGTGACATACAGCATTACGAAGACTTCAAAAAAGCCGTGCCGGTACGTGACTATGAAGACCTAAAGCCCTATGTGGAACGGGCAGTGGCGGGGGAAAAGGATGTCTTCTGGCCAGGCCGGCCCATCTACTTTGCCAAAACCTCGGGCACCACCTCGGGGGCCAAGTACATCCCCATTACCAAGGCCTCGATAAAATACCAAGTGCAAGCCTCCCGCAACGCCATTCTTGCCTATATCCACGAAAGCGGGAAGGCCAACTTTGTGAACGGCAAAATGATCTTTTTGCAAGGAAGCCCCGTGCTAGAGGAAAAAAACGGGATCAAATTGGGACGACTTTCCGGTATCTCTGCCCACTATGTGCCCAATTACCTGCAAAAAAACCGGTTGCCCTCTTGGGAAACCAATTGCATTGAAGATTGGGAAACCAAGGTGGATGCCATTGTTGAAGAAACACAAAACCAGGACATGACCGTGATAGCAGGCATCCCCTCTTGGGTACAGATGTACTTTGAGCGGCTCAAGCAAAAAACCGGCCGTAACATCGGTGAACTGTTCCCCAATTTTGAGCTGTTCATCTACGGAGGGCTGAATTATGAGCCCTACCGAAAAAAGTTTGAAGGACTCATTGGCAGAAAAGTGCCCAGCATAGAGCTTTTTCCGGCCAGTGAAGGTTTTTTTGCCTATCAAGACAAACAAGGGGAAAAGGGGATGCTCCTGCTGCTGAACTCCGGCATCTTTTACGAGTTCATCCGGGCAGACACTTTTTTTGACCAGGACCGTGAGCGCATCCCCCTTACCGAGGTGCAGCTTGGCGTGGACTATGCCATGATCATAAGCACCAATGCAGGCCTTTGGGCCTATGACCTTGGGGATACCGTTCGGTTTGTTTCAAAGGAACCCTATAAAGTGCTGGTCTCGGGCAGGATAAAGCATTTCATTTCTGCCTTTGGCGAGCATGTCATTGCCAAGGAAGTGGAACAGGCCATGGCCACCGCCGTGCAAAAGACAAACGCCAGGGTAAATGAATTTACGGTGGCGCCACAGATAACGCCACCGGCAAACGAACTTCCCCATCATGAATGGCTGGTGGAGTTTGATCGTGCCCCCAGTGACATGGAAGCCTTTGAAAGAGCGCTGGAAACCTCCCTGAGAACACAGAACAGCTATTATGACGATTTGATCCGCGGTGCCGTTCTACAGCCCCTTAAAGTGACCGCCATTGAGGTGGGCGGCTTCAAGGCCCACATGAAGGCCAAGGGAAAATTGGGCGGGCAGAACAAGGTGCAGCGCCTTTGCAATGACCGCTCCCTGGCAGAGGCCCTTTTGCCCCACAAAGTCTCCAAGCCCCCCGATGGCATCTAAAAATTTGTTGTAATTTTGATTAAAATCCATTTATGGCAACCACCAATAACACGACCACCAGGGCGCAAGAGAGCACCAACGCCATAGAACGCCTCTACATTACCATGAGGCACCTCTTCAACCGCGGGTTTTACAAGCCCACGGGAGTGTCCGGGGAGGCGCTCAAGAACGCACTTTTGTTGCTTCGGCCCGAGATCTATGGTGCCATAGCGGAAGCCAAGGCAGAGCTCAATGGGCTCATCTACGTGTTGGACCGTTTGCCGGAGGGCATAGAGGAATGCCGCTTCATAAACCTTACCTCGGACGAAGGCTTTGCCAAATCGCACATTTCCCCCATCATCCCGCCCAAAAGAAGGCGCAATTGCTACCGTATTGACAAAGAGCAAATGAACATTGAGATCACCCGCGGGCGTTCTGATATCTATGACATATTGACCCACCTCACCTTTCTGTTCGTGGAGTCCGAAAAAATATGCAAACGGGTCTTGATCCCCGAGAGCAACAAGACCATTAGGGACTGGCAAAAACTGGAACAGGCCATCCTGAAAGACAAACTTTCCAGGGCCGAACGTGAAATAGCCCTCATACACAGTGCCAACATCCTGGGACGCTCCTTTGAAGAAATGATCCAGGTGCACCAAAAATTTGCAACAGAGACAAATCCCGACAAATTTTTAAAAATCGTCTATTGGTTGGGAAAATTGGCCCTGGAAGAAGAGTTGACGGGAGAAAAGCGCACCATTACCTTTAGCTCATTGCTACGGGAGCGGTTGGGGCACCACATTCACGGCGAAATCTGGGCCAACAACATAAAGAAGACCTTGCAAGGGCACGGTCTGCTGCAGCGGCCCATACACATCATCTCGGCCAACATGCACAGTGTCATGAATTCCCTGTTTGCCAAAAGGGCCCTGGTGGACGAGTTCAACGGCGCCAACAACCTGGATATCTACAAGGCCTTGAGCAATCCGGAGAACGAATCGCTCCGGGAGAAGGTCAAAACCTATGCAGAGGCCAATGGCATGCTGTCCTTGGACGACGCCTCGGGAACCAACATAGACGTTCAGATTTTTGATACCGAACGTTTTGCCGAAAATGCCTGCTGCTATGACCTTGGGCATTTGGGGGCAGACGAAAAGCCACTCATCATTGTCATGGACTATGCCTTTGGCGAACAGGCCTTTGAAACCATAGATGAACTGTTAAAGCCCTACCGTGGTAATGATGGAACCACCGTTTTCCTGAACGTGGCCTCCCTTTCCATTATGGGCAAAGCGGGCATCCTGGAGGGCGACAAGGGCGATATCATGATCCCTTCTGCCCATATCTTTGAGGGCACGGCAGACAATTACCCCTTTGAGAACGAACTCTGTGCGGCAGATTTTAAAGGTAAGAGGCTACGGGTCTTTGAGGGCACCATGGTGACCGTATTGGGCACCTCTTTGCAGAACAAGGACATCTTAAAGTTTTTCCACCGGTCCACCTGGAACGTCATTGGCCTGGAAATGGAGGGCGTGCACTACCAGAAAGCCATACAATCTGCCTCCAAAATACGGAAGAGCATTCGTGGCGATGTTAAGGTGCGCTATGCCTATTATGCCTCTGACAACCCCTTGAAAACCGGCAGCACCCTGGCTTCCGGAGGCTTGGGCACCACCGGGGTAAAGCCCACGTATTTGATCACGGACAGGATATTGAAACAGGTGTTCCTAACGGATCGCCGGGTAAAGGAACCAAGGACACAGCCGGCATAACATACCGGTCGTTATATCGAAAACGCTACCCTTATGGCAGAAACTCCAAACAACAAGCCCCAAAACAGTACTGACGAAATTGATCTGGGCCAATTGTTCCAGATGATCGGCAATGGCTTTCGGAACCTCTTTAACGGTTTCCTTAGATTTTTTCTCTTCCTAAAGCGGAACGCCCTGCTTCTAATGGGGCTCCTTGTGGTGGGTGCGGCCCTTGGCTATGGTCTTAAACAGCTCATGACCAAGAAAATGAAGACCGAGGTGATCGTAAAGCCACAGATGGACAGTAAGAACTATCTCTATGATGTGGTGGCCGAAATACAGGCCAACATAAGGGCCAGGGACACACTGTTCTTCAATAGCCTGGGTATCGATGATGTGGTTTTCGATGGGCTGGAAGTCAGCGTTGCCAGGGTCCAAGAAGAAGGTGGTTCCAAAACCGACTTGGAATATTTGGAACTGCTGCAGGATTTTGAGAACACGGAGGCCATTGCGGACATCGTCAGGGCAGAACTACAGAACAAGAGTTCCTTTAACCATCGCATCACTTTTCTTTACAGCAATGCGGCGTTTGGCGAAGTGTTTGCCACCAAGGTGATGGCATACATCAATACCAATGAGTATTTTGATGGGCTCATCAGCATTTACCGGGAAAATGCCCAAGAGCGCATCAAGGCCAATGAGCATTTGTTGGCCCAAGTGGATGACATCATCAAAAACTACTCGAACGAGCTTGCGCGAACGGACAACACCACCGCCACGGACAAAATTGTACTGGACAACCAAGAACGTTTGGACATTACCGGCCTTTTCAAACTAAAGAACGACCTCATCCGCGATATTGAGAGTAAAAAATTGGAGCTTGAGAATGTCAGTGAGCCTATAAAAATCATCAATTTTGGACAACCACACCCCATACAAAAGGCAAGGTTTGAAAACACCGTCCTGCTGGTACCTGCGATTTTGCTGGGCCTCTTCTTTCTTTTTGTCCTTTTAAGGTACTTGAACCAGAAAGCACAGGAAATACCATCATAGGTCCTTTGCTTGCCGGAGGTTGGGTGTGGTAAATAGGAGCAGTCATGGTATGGGCAAATGCCATGGGCAACGAGCACCGAGGGCAACCCTCGGGAGAACCTGAAATTAGATCCTCCCGTAGAACCTTGCACGGGCGCCCAAAAAAATGGAGCGCACCTTGGGGACGGGATAAACCAAGGTTGCGCAAAAACACAGGGTTTTCCAAACACAAGAGTTCAACCTTTGTCCAACAAAAAAGGAACGTACAGTGCCCAAAAAAGCAGACATGAACATTCTCATTACGGGCGGTGCCGGTTTCATAGGATCGCACCTTGTCCGGCGGTTGGTGCACCGCTACCCGGAATACCATATCCATAACCTGGATGCCCTGACCTATGCGGGCAACCTGGAAAACCTAAAGGATGTGGAGAACGCCCCAAATTATTCTTTCATCAAAGGGGATATTACCCAAGCGGCATTCCTTGAAAAGCTCTTTGGGCAAACCAACTTTGATGGGGTCATACACCTCGCGGCAGAATCTCATGTAGATCGTTCCATTGCAGACCCCATGGCCTTTGTGCGCACCAACGTCATTGGCACGGTGAATCTGTTGAACGCCGCCAAAACGTTCTGGAGAAAACACGGAGAGCACAGGCGCTTTTACCACATTAGCACGGACGAGGTCTATGGTTCCCTGGGCGAAACGGGACTTTTCTCCGAAACCACCGCGTACGACCCCAATTCTCCTTACTCGGCCTCAAAGGCCAGCTCCGATCACTTTGTAAGGGCCTATGGCGAAACCTATGGCCTGCCCTATGTGATCTCCAACTGCTCCAACAACTACGGGCCCAACCAGTTTCCCGAGAAACTCATTCCCCTGTTCATACGCAATATTCTGGAAAACCGGGAATTGCCCGTTTATGGAGATGGCAACTACACCCGTGACTGGCTGTACGTCAAGGACCACGCAGCGGCCATTGATCTGGTCTTTCACCAGGGGGCCAACCAAAAGACCTATGCCATTGGCGGTTTCAACGAGTGGAAGAACCTTGCTTTGGTGCATTTGCTTTGCGATATCATGGACAGTAAATTGGGGAGGGCAACAGGGAGCTCCAAAGAACTGATCGCCCACATCAAAGATCGTCCCGGACATGATTTTAGATATGCCATGGATGCAAGCAGGATCAACCGGGAGCTGGGCTGGGAACCTTCCGTAACCTTTGAGGAAGGCTTGGAGAAAACCGTAGATTGGTATTTGAAGAATACAGCATGGCTACAAAATGTTATCAATGGCAATTATCAACGGTATTATAAAGAGCAATATGGAGGTTAGCAGGTGATAAAGGTGATGAGGTGATACGGTGATGAGGTGATGAGGTGATAAAGGTGACAAGGTGATACGATGATGAGGTGAAGGCTTTTATAATATGGTGCAAAAGAAAAAGCAAGCAGTTAATTTGAAAAAAATCGCTCCGCCTATAACCCTTTAACCGCATCACCCATAAACCGTTTAATCGCATCACCTTTTAACCCTTTAACTCTTTAACTCATGAACAACATAAAATCACACAAAGATTTAAAAGTTTGGCAAGCGTCTATGGATTTTGTAGTGCAGGTTTACAAGCTTTCTGATGATTTTCCCAAGCACGAAGTTTATGGACTTTCTTCTCAAATTCGACGAGCAGCAGTTTCCATTCCATCAAATTTAGCCGAGGGAGCAGGAAGAAAGAGCAACAAAGAGTTTATGAGGTTTTTATACATTTCCCTAGGCTCACTTTCTGAAGTTGAAACACAATTGGAAATCGCCAGAAGACTAAACTATATTTCTGAAGATTATTTTAAAAACAACGAGCCCAGTATTTTCTTCATAAGAAAGATGCTTTCCGGCCTAATAAAAAGTCTCAAATAATGCAACCCATGACCATATAAACCTATACTCCCCTACCCTTTAATTAGATTACCCCTTAACCATATAACCCTTGAGCCGTATAACCTCGTAACTTACAACCGTTCCACCATATAACCACACAACCCATGAAAGGAATCATCTTGGCCGGAGGGTCCGGAACGCGCCTGCACCCCCTTACCCTATCGGTGAGCAAACAGCTTATGCCCGTCTATGACAAACCCATGATCTATTATCCGCTGTCCACCTTGATGTCTGCGGGCATCCGGGAGATATTGATCATTACCACCCCCCAAGATGCCCCGCTCTTTAAAAAACTGTTGGGAGATGGGGCGCAACTGGGCTGTTCCTTTTCCTATGCCGTTCAACAAGCGCCCAACGGACTGGCAGAAGCCTTTATCATTGGGGAAAAATTCATAGGGAAAGAGAAAGTGGCCCTTATTTTGGGCGACAATATTTTTTATGGCTCTGGACTTTCCAAGCTGCTACAGGCAAACAACGATCCTGAAGGCGGCATCATCTATGCCTATCATGTGAACGACCCGGAGCGCTACGGGGTGGTGGACTTTGACGAGAACGGAACCGCCACCTCCATTGCGGAAAAACCGGAATTCCCCAAGACCAACTATGCCGTGCCGGGCATCTATTTCTACGACAATCAGGTGGTGGACATTGCCAAAAGCATCCGCCCCAGCCCGCGTGGCGAACTGGAGATCACAGCCGTGAACCAAGCCTACCTGAGCGCCGGAAAGTTACAGGTGAGCATCTTGGACAAGGGCATGGCCTGGCTGGACACGGGCACCTTTGCCTCCCTGATGCAGGCCGCGCAATTTGTGCAGGTCATTGAGGAGCGACAAGGCCTAAAAATAGGATCCATAGAGGAAACGGCCTACGCCATGGGCTTTATAGACAAAGCACAGCTCCTTAAATTGGCAGCGCCCCTTATGAAAAGTGGGTACGGAGGGTATTTGATGGGGTTGGGGTGATGGTCATCAGCTTCCAAAATGACCAAAAGGCATCAAGCATAGTGCAAAACCATTTATTAGCTTGGGAATTATCGTACTTTTGACAACGTTAAATGCTATAAACAGTTCTACACTCTATGACGGATTTAGGTTATTTTGCACACGAAACGGCTGTCATAGACACCCATTGCACCATTGGCAAAGACACTAAAATTTGGCATTTTTCGCATATTATGACGCAATGCACCATTGGTGAAAAATGCAATATTGGACAAAATGTGGTTGTCTCCCCACAAGTGGTCCTAGGCAACAATGTGAAGGTTCAGAACAATGTTTCCATTTACACGGGAGTAACATGCGAAGATGACGTCTTTTTGGGGCCCTCCATGGTTTTTACCAATGTGATCAACCCACGCAGTGCCATTAACAGAAGGGGGGAGTACGCCACCACTGTGGTAAAAAAAGGAGCTTCCATTGGGGCAAACGCCACCATTGTTTGCGGCAATGACATTGGGGAGTATGCCTTTATCGGCGCGGGGGCCGTAGTGACCAAAACCGTGCCCGCATATGCCCTTGTGGTGGGCAATCCTGCCAGACAAATAGGCTGGGTGGGTGAATATGGCCATAAGTTGCGCTTTGGTGGGAACAATAAGGCCGTATGCCAAGAAAGCGGCCAGACCTACCTGCTCAAAAACAATACCGTAAAAAGAATAACCTAGCAGATGAACATAGATTTTGCCAATTTGGACAAAGCGTACCAGGAACACGAAAAAGAATTTACCGAGGCTACCTTGGAGGTGATGTCCTCCGCTCGCTATATTTTGGGAAAAGAAACAGAGGAACTGGAGGAAAGGCTCCGGGAATTCACCGGTTCGGCCCATGCCTTGGCGTGTTCCTCAGGAACAGATGCCCTGTTGTTGGCCCTAATGGCCTTGGGGATACGTTCAAGGGATGAAGTGATCACCACACCATTTTCCTTTATAGCCACCGCCGAGACCATTGCTTGCCTAGGTGCAAAACCTGTTTTTGTGGACATCAATGAAGAAACATACAACATAGATCCGTCGTTGATTGAAGCGGCCATAACCGAAAACACCAAGGCGATCATGCCCGTCTCGCTCTACGGACAAATGGCCCATATGGACGAAATAAACCGTATTGCCGCAAAATATGGCCTTGCCGTCATTGAGGATGCCGCCCAAAGTTTTGGCGCGCTCTACAAGGGAACCAGAAGCTGTAACGCATCCATCATTGGGTGCACCAGTTTCTTCCCGGCCAAGCCATTGGGCTGTTTTGGTGACGGAGGCGCCGTTTTTTCGCAAAGTGCGGCACTATATGAAAAAATGAAGGCCATGCGGGTGCACGGGCAAACCAAGCGCTATACCCACAAGTATATTGGCATGGGAGGAAGACTGGACAATTTACAGGCGGCAGTCCTTAACGTTAAGATGAAATATTATGAGCAAGACATCATCAGAAGGCAAGAAGTGGCCCAAAAATATACGGAACGACTAAAATCTTCCCTTTCAACGCCGGTAGTGCAAGAAGACAGGACATCTGTATGGGCGCAATATACCATTAGGGTGCAAGGACGTGAAAAAGTCCAGGAAAGCTTAAAAAAAGTTGGGATTCCCACGGCGGTGCACTATCCCATACCCATGCACCTACAGGAGTGCTTTCAACATCTCGGTTACAAAAAAGGAGATTTCCCCGTGAGCGAAACCTGTGCCAATGAAGTCATGAGCTTGCCCATGAACCCATTTCTCCAAGAAAAAGAAATAGATTACATCACATCAAATTTGTTAAGATCATTGAAATGAAAAATTTTGCGTTGATAGGGGCGGCCGGCTATATAGCCCCAAGGCACATGAAGGCCATAAAGGACACAGGCAACAATCTGTTAGCTGCTTTTGATAGGGCAGATAGCGTGGGCATTATGGATTCCCACTTTCCAAATGCCGATTTTTTTGTGGAATTTGAGCGGTTCGATCGGCACATTGAAAAACTGAAGTATGAAAAAGACCTGTTCTTAGACTATGTGAGCATCTGTTCGCCCAACTATTTGCATGATGCCCATATCCGTTTTGCCTTGCGTTCCGGAGCTGATGCCATTTGTGAAAAACCTTTGGTGCTCAATCCTTGGAACATAGACAAGCTTAAAAAGGTGGAGGAAAACACAGGTAAGACCATATACAATATTCTTCAGCTGCGGGTACACCCCAGTATCATTGCGTTAAAGGAAAAAGTGAAAAAGGCGAAAAAAGACGCCAAATTTGAGGTGGACCTTACGTATTTAACCTCCCGTGGCCACTGGTATTATACCTCGTGGAAGGGCGACCAAAGTAAATCTGGGGGCATTGCCACAAACATTGGCGTGCATTTCTATGATATGCTCTCGTGGATTTTTGGGGATGTGCAAGAAAACGTCGTCCACGTTCACGATAAAGATAGGGCCGCCGGATACCTCGAGTTTGAAAATGCCCGTGTTCGCTGGTTCCTTTCCATAAATGCTGACTATCTACCTGAAGACATAAAAGAAAAAGGGCAGACCACGTTCAGGTCCATTACCATAGATGGCGAGGAATTGGAGTTCAGTGGTGGGTTTACCGACCTTCATACCATGGTCTATCAAGATATTTTAGATGGGAAGGGCTATGGATTGGAGTCTGCCAGAACGGCAATTGAAATTGTGCACGATATTCGGAACTCTGAACCGGTTGGGCTGAAGGGGGAATATCATAAATTTCTTCATTAAGTCCCATTTTGCCTGAAGGGGATCGAAATTTATAACAACAAAGAAATCCAAGATTAATTTGTTCTCAAAAAGCTGGTCCAAGTTCTCTAAATCTGAGTTTTCAAGAAATGTTTCATCCCAGATTTTGGGTACTGGAACGGCTCAAGCACTTCCCTTTTTAGCAACACCACTATTGACCAGGCTGTTTACGGAGGCAGACTTTGCTGTTTATACTTCTTTCTTTGCTGTGGCCAGCATTTTTGCCGTTGGTGTTGGCGGAAAATATCAATTGGCCATTGTGCTGCCACATAAAGAAGAAGATGCCCAGAACCTCTTTGTGCTTAGCATTTATGTAACCTTTGGCTATGCTTTTTTAATTGCCTTGCTGCTTCCAATGTTCCATGGTTTTTTCCCTAAGGATTTGCAAAACGCACTATACTTTGTGGCGCCCCACGTGCTGTTCTTTGGTGTTTGGAGCGCATACATCAACCAATCCATAAGACAAAAAAGGTTTGCTACCAACGCTTATGCCAAAGTGATACAATCCATTGGCTATATCGTTGCGGCCATTGGCCTTGGAGCAATTAAATTCCTCTCGTTTGGTTTGGTCATTGCAAAAATATTGGGCACGGTGGCTTCTTACTTTTTCTTGCACAAAAAATCCATTGCTCGTTTAAAAATTGTGCCCTTGGTAAAGTTGAAGAAAGTTGCAAAAACATATGTTGATTACCCTAAATACGGCATAGGGCCCGCCTTTTTGAACACTGTGAGCCTACAAGCCCTAGTTTTGATATTGACCAAATACTACACCACGGATGATTTGGGCCATTATGGATTAACCCTTATGGTGTTGAGTGCACCTCTAACCTTAATCGGAAACTCATATAAAGATGTTTTTTATCAAAAAATGGCATCTTTGGTAATGCACCGGCAATATCATCTGGCCATGGGGTTTTTTAAAAAATCTACTCTAGCCTTGTTGTCATTGAGTGCGCCCATCTGTTTAATATTGTTTTTTTTTGGAGAAAGCTTGTTCCATTTTATTTTCGGTGAAAATTGGATCCGTTCTGGAGAGTTCGCCACAATATTAGCCTTTAGTTTTGGGGTGAGATTAGTGGTCAGTCCCTTGTCTTCCATTTTTAACGCCACCAACACCCTTCGCATTGCTTCCGTTTGGCAGATTTTATATTTTATAAGCACCTTTGCCACTTTAATTGTTTGTGCCGCTGTTTTAAAGTTACCGGTGACAAGCCTTTTGGTGGTATATGTGGTTCATGAAATAATATTGTACACCTTATATTTGAGCATACAGTATTACGTAATACGATTTAAAATCACCAATGGTAAGAACCATTAGCAGCTAGGGACGTGAAACAATTAAAAGAAAAAGGGTTTTGTTACGGAGCATTGCTCTATGCGTTTCTAATACCCTTCCCTCAAAAAATGGTGACTGTTTCCTTAATTGTTTGGACCATTCTTTCGTTCATTGGTTTCAACGCATCAAATACAGTAAGGAACAAAAGACTGTTGCTGCTACCGCTATTCTACTTTACCTATTTCATAGGGTTCTTAAGCTATGAAACCCTCTCTCTAAAGTTTCTGGAACACAAACTTTCCCTCCTTGTCTTTCCATTGCTCTTTTTTCTAAATTTTTATGACCAAAAAATGCGGGATGGCATATATAAAGCTTTTGTTTGGGGGTTGGTTGTCTCGGCCATTACTTGCTTTTTTTGGGCCCTTTACAATTCTCTTCATTTTTTGAACGGGAGTCTTGGCTTTCAAGCAGCCGTTGAAGAGGGCAAAGGATTTATGGAATCTATTCTTTATGGCGGCAACTTCTTTTTTGGCAGACACCTGTCCGTTTTTCACCAAACAGTGTATTATGCCCTTTACCTTTGTTCCGGGGTCGCAATATTGCTTTTTGTTCCGAGGTTACTTGCTTTCAAAATAAGAGTTGTGCTTCTCTCTGTTTTCACCATTTTTGTGTTTCTAATTTCCAACAAGGCAGGTTTTATTGGCTTATCCGTAGTCTTTGCCTTGAAGTTTTGTACGTGGCAGGCGGGAAGGAACAAAAAGATCATTGGCGCTGCCGCCCTTTCAGTTGTACTGATGGCATTTATGCTTTTAAACCCCAGGGTCTATGAAAGTGCTGCACAAATAGCCCAAGGCAATCTGGTCCTTAACCCGGAGGCGCGATATGGCTTTTCTACAAGGCTGTTGAGCTGGGATACTGCTATTTCCTTGATAAAGGATGCCCCAATTTTAGGTTACGGATATGGTGGGTCACAAAAAGCACTGAACAAAAGGTATGAAATAAACGGCTACACCCATCCGCTAAAAGAACAATATAACGCACATAATCTTTGGTTGCAGTCGTGGCTGGAAAACGGACTATTGGCCATAATATTGCTGTTTTGGGTTTTCTATGTGCTTTTTAAAGAGAGTAACGGCTCCAATCTGTTTTTGGCCTTTACGCTACTCCTGTTGATCAACTCCCTTTTTGAAGGGTTGTTCAATCGGTTTTCCGGGATTTCATTTATTGCGTTTTTGGTTTGTTTTATTTTTTCAATCAAGAAAGTAGGGGGCACTAAATCATGAAGCTAAAACTAACCATATCCCATTACTTTGTGCTTTACTTCTTCCTTCTAATGGGTTTGTACCATTATAAAGTAAAAACTTATTTTTATTGGACATACATAAGCGAACTTCAGGATGCCGATTTCGGATTATCTTGGGCAAGGGTTTTTCTGGCCACAATAATTTTTTCCATAAACCTGTATTTTTTGACCCGAATAAGGCGCACAAAACTTGCGTTTATTGTACTTGCCATATTTTTTTCGTTGCTTACCGTACCATCCTTAATATCCTATACGTCTGGGGAGATATATCCAAGCTCCATAATGCTTTACCACCAATTTTTTTATTTCTCGCTTTTTACTTTATCCAAAGTTCGCATTGATTTAAGCAAGATCCCCGTGTTAAACAAGACTCAGGCACTATATCTCTTGTTAGGGCTCACCACAATCGGCATCATCCCTTATCTTATTGTTTACGGCCCGCTCATAAATCTTAAGAACTTGGCCTTATTGGACGTGTATCAAACACGAGCGGCCATGGGCAAACTTTCCAACTCCTATTTTGGATACACATACTCAATTTTCACCAAAATCATGATTCCATTGATAATAATCTTCTCCCTTGAGTTGAAAAAAAAGGCTTGGATGGTTCTTGGCGTTTTCTATTTAATATTGTTTTATCTCTTTGGAGCTCACAAAACAGTTTACGCAAGCCTGTTGGTTGTTTTGGCCTTTTATACGTTTAGCTATGTGCAAAGTGTAAAGTTCATCTTAAAGTACTCCATATTTGGCATTGTGCTCTTTGGGTTGTTGGCAATGATAGGATACGATTTTCCCTGGATTCTTACCTTTAGAAGAGTGCATTTTATACCATCACTACTGGATATCGCTTACTTTGATTTTTTTGATTCAAAACCCATTTATTGGTCGGGGTCTATTTTTAAGCGTTTTGTGGAATACCCCTATGATCTGCCGCATGTGAACCTAATCGGGAAAAATTATTTTGATTCACCCGAAATGGCGGCCAACAATGGATTGATTTCTGATGGTTTTATGAATTTTGGCGGTTTGGGAGTAGCCATCAATTGTGTCTTAGTGGCCGGTTACTTTATGCTTTTGAACAATTTAAACATACCCACGAGGTTTTTTGGTCTTTTTGCACTCGTTATGTTCTCATTTATAAGTTCTTCTACCTTTACCGTGTTTCTTACCCATGGTGCCCTAGCCTTGTTGATTGTGTCTGTTTTTTTACTCAATGAAAAAAAAATACCTGAATCTTAAAACAAGAAGAACCGATCAACCCGTTAATAAAATCCAGATAGTCTTTTAACATTGCATGAAACCGGTTTTAATTGTTATCTATGCCATATCTGTTTATGAGACAATTATGTGGAACGGGTCTTGGTTGGAGGTTGTGTCAAAAAACAGTGCTGTATTTTCGAGAAGGCTCTTTTTTACAACTGGCTAAGAATGGAAAGCTGCTTTGAAGCCCAGTTCCTGCCGATTCACCCCCCCCCTTTTTTTTGCTTTGCCCTTAGCAAAAGGAAAGCACGGGCGGATGTTTGTTTTGGATAACCAAAGGTGTTTAATGATTCAAAAGTCACAATATGATTAGAAAAAAATCATATTGTTTGTTGTGCTTTGAAAGATGTTTTTATGGCTCCTTAATCGCTTATTTACAGTCATTTATAGCTATCATCTTCCTGCGTGGGGTCTTTTATGAAATAATGATTTGCTTACCATATAAAACGTTCATGCCCCATTATAATCAATGCTCGTATCTTTGAAAGGCATAATCTATTCGAAAATGAGTACTTTACCTACGGTATGCCATCTCACCACTGTTCATAAACGATCAGATACCCGCATTTTTATAAAGCAATGTACCGCACTTGCCGTTTGGGGTTACAACGTACATTTGGTTGTTGCAGATGGCTTGGGCAATGAAGAAAAAGAGGGCGTTAAAATTCATGATATCGGTCGCCCGAACGGAAAACTTCAACGCATGCTGTTGTTCTCATCAAAAATTTTTAAAAAAGCAATAAAAATTGATGCCGACATCTTTCATTTCCACGACCCCGAATTGATGTTCGTTGGCGGTAAATTGATTGGTAGAGGAAAACGGGTGGTTTACGATGTGCACGAAGATTTACCGAGGCAAATTTTTACAAAACCTTATCTTCCGAAGTTTGCTATGCGCTTAGTTTCTGTGATGATAGAGAAACTGGAAAACAAAATGGCCAAAAAATACGATGTTATAATCACGGCCACTCCGCATATTAGAAATCGCTTTCTAACTTTAAATAAAAAGACATATGTGGTGCATAATTATCCACTACTTTCAGAATACGAAAGTATTACATCCCGATGGGAAGAAAAGGAACAAGCGATCTGTTACATTGGCGGGATTTATGAAGTCAGGGGAATTTACGAAAACATTGAAGCTTTAGGGAGTTCAGGACTAAAAATGATTTTGGCCGGTGTTTTCCAACCAAAGGAGTTCCAAGAAAAGTGCGAAAAATCCAAAGGCTGGAAATATGTAGAATTTGCGGGGTTCGTGAATAGGGAAGAAATGGCCTCTATCTTGGCAAGGTCAAAAGCAGGCATGGTCACATTGCACCCAACGGTAAATTATGTTGATTCCCTTCCCGTAAAAATGTTCGAATATATGGCCGCTGGTATCCCTGTCATTGCCTCTAACTTTAAACTTTGGAGAACCATTGTGGAGGGATCCGAATGTGGAATCTGCGTTGATCCCGTAAATACCGCTGAGATTGCGAAAGCGATTAAATCAATTTTAAGTAACGATAGTATGGCACAACAAATGGGAGAGAATGGAAAAAAGGCTGTTTTGGAGAGATATAATTGGGAAATCGAAAAAAAGACATTGTTTAAGGTTTATGGCGGTCTCACCAACAAGAGTCTGGGGATTGCTTAAACCATGACCACTAGGCATTTAAAATGAATACCACATTGGTGGTTTCACAAGCCTAATTTACTAGGAGCCGATTGAAGGCAGGCTGGGTGATCACTTTCCACTATTTGAACTTTTGGATTATTCCCAGTACATTAAATTAGATGCAATCGATGACTTAAACTGTATTTCCTGTGCCCGTAAAAGGCCTCATTAATTTTTAACCCATCGCCGCTCAAATGAAAATTCTTTTTTTAACGGATAATTTTATCCCAGAAACGAACGCTCCTGCCTATAGAACCTACAAACATGCTAGAGAGTGGGTAAAACAAGGGGTTGAAGTCACCGTTATCACCTGTGCTCCAAATTTTCCGTATGGCAAAGTTTACGATGGATATAAAAACAAACTCTTTCAAATAGAAATGGTAGAGGGAATAAAGGTGATCCGTGTTTGGTCCTATATGGCCGAAAATAAAGGTTTTCTAAAACGGATATTAGATTTCTGTAGCTTTATGGTTTCTGCCTTTGTCGCAGGTCTATTTGTTAAAACCGATATAATCGTTGCTACTTCTCCACAGTTTTTCACGGCAATCTGCGGCAGATGGCTTGCTTTCTGGAAGCGTAAAAAATGGGTGATGGAAGTAAGGGATTTGTGGCCGGAATCCTTAAAGGGTGTAGGGGTGATGAAAGATAACCTTATAATTCGTTTTTTTGAATCTGTTGAACATGATCTTTACAAAAGTGCTTGGAAAATCGTCCCAGTCACCCATTCTATGGGTCAAACCATTCAAAATAAGCACAACATACCTAGCGAAAAAATAAAAGTGATACGCAATGGGGTGGATTTCAAAGAGTTCTATCCCCTTCCAAAAAATAAAGAGTTGATTTCAGAGCTTAATCTTGAGGGCAAAATCGTTATCGGCTATTTGGGTACCCACGGTATGGCTCACGGTTTGGACTTTATCCTTAGGGCTGCTTCCAAATTGAAGACCAATAGAATACACTTTTTATTTATTGGTTCAGGTGCAGAGAAAAACAATTTATTGATGTTAAATGAAACATTACGTCTTAAAAACACCTCCTTTTTAAGCCCTGTATCCAAAACGGACGTGAAAAAGTATATCTCCATTTTTGACTATGGCTTGGTAAACCTCATTGATTCCTCTGTATTCGAAGGTGTCCTCCCGTCGAAAATGAATGAACTGATTGCCATGAAAAAACCTATTTTACTTGGAGTTAAAGGAGAAGCTCAAGAATTTATAAGAAATTACAATTTGGGTTTATGCTACCTTCCAGAAAATGAACAAGACTTCCTGTCGGCCGTTGAACTTATAAATGAAAAACCAAAACATTTAAAGGTAGATTTGGATGCTGGGGTGAAAGATATTATTGACCTGGAAAGACTTGCTCAGAATATGTTGGACTTCCTTAAAAAATAATACTACTTTTAGCTTTTACCTAATAACAAAACGTTGTGTTCTTCCTTGAAACCGCCATATCATTATTCATAGGTGCTTTTTTGATCACCTACTTGACCATACCAAAAATTATTGGAGTGGTGGAGCACAAGCGATTAATGGACAGCCCCAACCTCCGTAGTTCACATAGTTCAAAGACCCCCACTCTTGGTGGAGTGTCTTTTTTCTACACCTTGGTTTTCGCACTTTTCTTTATACACGGCAGAGACAGCTTTGAAGAGGCAATGCACATTATTCCTGGACTGACCATCCTTTTTATTGTAGGTCTAAAAGATGATCTTGTGGTTATTTCCCCAGGTTCCAAGCTCATTGCGCAAGTATGCGCGGTAGCTTTCATCCTGGTCAATGACAGCTTTACCATTTATTCCCTGAACGGTTTTTTGAACATCTATGAAATTCCTTACTACCTGTATTTGATCATAGGGGCCTTCATGATGGTGACCATCATAAACTCCTACAACCTTATCGATGGGATCGACGGTCTTGCCTCCGTGGTGGGCATTGTCATAATGGTGATCTATACCACCATCTTCTACTCCACCGGCGAGTATTTCTTTGCGCTATTGAGCATTACCCTGAACGCTTGCCTGATCGCATTTTTCGGCTTCAATGTCTCCTCAGAGCGCAAAATTTTTATGGGAGACACCGGTTCTTTGATCGTGGGCTTCATCATCAGTATATTGACGTTAAAATTCTTGGCGCTATCCCCTGAATCCTATACCGATCTCCCGTTTTTGTTGGAAAATGCACCTCTTATCGCCATTAGCATCCTCATTGTGCCGCTGTTTGACACGGCAAGGGTCTTTGCCATAAGGCTCGCCAACAAAAAGGGGCCATTTTCAGCCGATCGCAACCATACCCACCATGTGCTCATAGACTATTGGGGGCTCTCGCACAAGCAGGCCAGCTTTATCATTGGGTGTTTCAATTTGGTTTTCGTGGTGTTGTTCATAGTTTTGGGCAGCAAGGCCAAAAACCTGGGCATGGCCATCATCCTGGTGAGCGTGGTCATTGTCCTGGGCCTTGTTTTTTTCAAGTACAACTATAATTTCACCACCCTGAAACAAAAGATCAAGCTGCGCAGACAGGTAGAAAAATTAAAACTGGGAAAGGGTAGGGAAAAGAAAAAAAGTTTGACCCAAATAGAGGACGAAAAAGATTGATACCACCCACCAATGTCGGTGATCCCTTATGCCCAAAGACCAACATCCCGCAACCAACTTGCTTCCTGTTTGGTCCGTTCTTTGGGCAAAACCCATAAAACAAGGTAAGCAAAAATGAAAAAAATATTGATCACGGGCGCGGCCGGCTTTTTGGGTTCCCACCTCTGCGACCGCTTTGTAAAGGAGGGCTTCCACGTCATTGGCATGGACAACCTCATTACCGGAGACCTCAAGAACATTGCCCACCTCTTCCCCTTGGAGCAATTTGAGTTTCACCACCATGACGTATCCAACTTTGTCCATGTTCCGGGCAAGCTGGACTATATTCTCCACTTTGCCTCCCCGGCCAGCCCCATAGATTATCTTAAGATACCCATCCAGACCCTGAAAGTGGGCTCGCTTGGCACCCTGAACTTACTGGGGCTGGCCAAGGACAAGAAGGCCCGCATCCTGGTGGCCTCCACTTCCGAGGTCTATGGCGATCCCCTGGTGCACCCCCAAAACGAGGAATACTACGGCAATGTGAGCCCGGTGGGGCCCCGGGGCGTTTACGATGAGGCCAAGCGCTTTATGGAATCGCTCACCATGGCCTACCACCGTTTCCACGGACTGGAGACCCGCATTGTGCGCATCTTCAACACCTACGGGCCCAGAATGCGCCTGAACGATGGCCGGGTGGTGCCCGCTTTCATGGGACAGGCACTCCGCGGGGAAGACCTGACCGTGTTCGGGGACGGATCGCAAACCCGTTCCTTCTGTTATATAGATGACCAGGTAGAAGGTATATACCGACTGTTATTTAGCGATTATCCCGGGCCCGTGAACATAGGGAACCCGCACGAGACCACCATCAAAGAATTTGCCGAAGAGATCTTGGCCCTCACCGGGGCCAATCAAAAGATCGTGTACAAGCCACTGCCCAAGGATGATCCCACACAGCGCCAACCGGACATCTCCAAGGCCAAAAAGCTCTTGGGATGGGAACCCCAAGTGGGCCGTAAGGAAGGCCTAAAAATCGTATATGATTATTTTAGGTCCCTTTCGCCGGAAGAACTGCAAAAAAAAGAACACCGTAATTTCTCCTCCAAATAGGCCCTATTCCATCACGGTGGCCTATTTTTGCCCAAACTGTGTACCATGAATGTTCTCATCTTAGGGGCCGGCGGCAGGGAACACGCCCTGGCCTGGAAAATTAAACAGAGTGCCTCTCTCCACAACCTCTTCGTGGCCCCCGGAAACGCCGGTACAGCGGCCATTGCCAAAAACATACCCATTGGTGTAAATGATTTCCGGGCCATTAAGGACGTGGTGCTGGGCGAAAATATACAGCTGCTGGTCGTGGGCCCGGAAGATCCCTTGGTGAATGGGGTGCACGATTTTTTTCTACAGGATGCAGCCCTTGCCCATATCCCGGTCATAGGGCCCCAAAAAGCGGCCGCGGCCCTGGAGGGAAGCAAGGAGTTTGCCAAGCGGTTCATGTTGCGCCATAACATCCCCACGGCAAAATACGAGAGCTTTACCAAAAACACCCTGGAAGAGGGACACGCCTTCCTAGAGACCATGCAACCGCCCTATGTGCTAAAAGCGGACGGCCTCGCGGCAGGAAAAGGCGTGGTGATCCTTCGCACGCTACAAGAAGCAAAGCAAGAGCTCACCGCCATGCTGCGGGACGCCAAATTTGGCGCGGCCAGCGGCACCGTGGTGATCGAGGAATTCTTGGATGGCATAGAGCTCAGTGTCTTTGTGCTCACGGACGGGGAACACTACAAAGTGCTTCCCACCGCCAAGGATTACAAACGTATTGGCGAGGGCGACACCGGACTCAACACCGGGGGCATGGGGGCCATCTCGCCCGTTCCGTTTGCGGGCGCACAATTTATGGAGAAGACAGAGGAACAGGTGGTGAAGCCCACCATACAAGGTCTTAAAAAAGACGGCCTGCCCTACAAGGGCTTTATCTTCATTGGCCTCATAAAGGTAAAGGATGCCCCCAAGGTGATCGAATACAACGTGCGCTTGGGAGACCCGGAGACCGAGGTGGTACTGCCCCGCATTGAAAATGACCTGCTGGAGGTCTTCCAAGCCGTGGCTTCCGTAAAACTGAACGAAATAAAATTATCGGTATCCGAAAAGAGCGCGGCCACCGTGATGGCGGTGTCGGGCGGTTATCCGGGCAGCTACGAAAAAGGCAAGGTGGTCCACGGGCTCAATGAGGTCCGGGCTTCCCATGTGTTTCAGGCCGGCACCACCTCCAACAAGGATGGGGAAGTGGTCACCAACGGGGGGCGCGTTTTGGCGGTAACCTCTTTTGGCGCGGATTTTAAGGAAGCCCTGGCCCATTCCTATCGTGAGCTGGGCAAGATTTCCTTTGAAGGAATGCACTACAGGAAAGATCTGGGTTTTGACCTTTAGCCAGGGCCCTTGGATGACGTGTTCTTCTTAGAAAATACTCATTGGTCTTACATTTGATGCCCTAAATCGCAGTTCCCTGGCCACTGGCCCCTGAAGTTTGGGATGTTCCTGATCCCATCCCGCCTCGGGGGTTTGGGTGATCGTCCAGCTCCCCATTTGCCCAAACCGTTATCCCTCCATCCCCCGCATCCATGAAAAAAAATGCTTTGTCCCTTTTTGGGGGCTTTTCACCGTTCCATATCCCAAGAAGTTTTTGTACATTCACTCCACAACTAAAAACAATTTGTCATGGGTGGTTTCATTTGGATTCCAGTGGTCTTTTTTTTGGGCCTTGTTCTTTTCTCCTTTATCTTCATCGTTAAACAAAAAACGGCCGCCGTCATAGAGACCTTTGGCAAGTTCAGCAGCATCAGGCATTCTGGCCTGCAATTCAAAATTCCCTTCATACAGCGCATAGCGGGCCGGCTGAGCCTAAAGATCCAGCAGCTGGACGTGATCATTGAGACCAAGACCCTGGACGATGTCTTTGTGCGGCTCAAAGTATCCGTACAGTACCGGGTGATCAGGGAAAAGGTCTATGATGCATTTTATCAACTGGATTATCCGCACGAACAAATCACTTCCTATGTGTTTGATGTGGTGCGTGCCGAAGTGCCCAAAATGAAACTGGACGATGTGTTTGTCAAGAAGGACGACATTGCCCTGGCGGTGAAGGCCGAGCTGAACGACGCAATGTCCGAATATGGCTTTGACATCATCAAAACCCTGGTGACCGACATTGATCCCGATGCCCAGGTAAAGGAGGCCATGAACCGCATCAACGCTTCGGAGCGCGAAAAGATCGCCGCCCAGTTTGAAGGGGATGCCGCCCGTATCCTCATCGTGGAGAAAGCCAAGGCCGAAGCGGAGAGCAAGCGCTTACAGGGACAGGGCATTGCCGATCAGCGAAGGGAAATTGCCCGGGGACTGGAAGAGTCCGTGGAAGTACTGAACAAAGTGGGCATCAACTCCCAGGAAGCCAGCGCGCTCATTGTGGTGACACAGCATTATGACACCCTCCAATCCATTGGCGAGGAAACCAACACCAACCTGATTCTGTTGCCCAACTCCCCGCAAGCCGGCAGTGACATGCTCAACAACATGGTGGCCTCCTTCACCGCCAGCAACATGATCGGGGAATCCATGAAGAAAACAAAGGTGGACAAAGGAACGGAAGGCAAGAAATAAGTCCAGCCCTTTTTACGGGTGTTCATGAGGCCTTTTAAAAATAGAGACCAAAGCCCCCTGCCCAAGACCTAAAAACCCCGAAGTGGCACCTTCGGGGTTTTTTATGGGCTCCCGCGGAGGTTGTTTGGCCGCGGGAAAGATGGCTGCCGCCTTAAGGTTTTCCGGGAACTGGCCGCTTCCTTTACTTTTGTAAACCCGGTAAACACTTCTTGGACATTGAGCTATTTGGCATCCTGGATCTTGGCCCAAGAGTCCCTGAGGCCCACGGTCCGGTTAAATACCAATTGTTCTTTGCTGGAGTCCGGATCCACGCAGAAGTAGCCCAAGCGCTGAAATTGATACCGGTCCTCCACTTGGGCAGTGGACAAGCTGGGCTCCACATATCCGGTGACCACCTCAAGGGAATTGGGGTTTAAAAATTCCATAAAATCCGTGTCTTTCTGGGTATCCGGACTTTCATGGGTGAACAAGCGGTCATAGAGCCGTACTTGTACCGGCAGGGCGTGCGCTACGGAGACCCAGTGCAGGGTTCCCTTTACCCGCCTTAGGCTCTCCGGCGTTCCGCTGCCGCTCCTGCTCTTGGCATCGTAGGTGCACTGTACCTCCACCACATTTCCGTCGGCGTCCTTGGTACAGCTCTCGGCCTTGATGATGTAGCCGTTCTTGAGCCTTACCTCTCCCCCGAGTTTCAGGCGGAAGAACTTTTTGTTGGCCTGTTCCCTAAAATCGGCCTTTTCAATGTACAGCTCCCTGGAAAAGGGCACTTCCCGGCTCCCCAGGGCATCGTCTTCCGGGCTGTTCTCTGCGGTAAGCCACTCCACCCCACCTTCCGGGTAATTGGTGATCACCACTTTTAAGGGGTCCAGCACGGCCATGACGCGTGGGGTAATCTTGTTAAGGTGTTCCCGGGCGTGAAATTCCAACAGGGAGACATCAATGAGGTTGTCCCGCTTGGCAATGCCAATGGTGTCCGAGAAATTGCGAATGCTCTCCGCCGTATAGCCGCGCCTGCGCAGGCCGGAAATGGTGGGCATCCGGGGATCGTCCCAGGAAGAGACCACGCCTTCTTCCACCAAGCGGAGCAGTTTTCTCTTGCTCACCACCGTATGGCTCAGGTTCCTGCGTGCAAATTCCCGTTGCTTGGGGCGCAGTTTCCCGGGCTCGCAGACCTGGTCCAAGAACCAATCGTACAGTTCGCGATGCGGCAAGAACTCCAACGTACAGAGCGAGTGGGAAACCTGCTCTATGTAATCACTCTCGCCGTGCGTCCAATCGTACATCGGATAAATACACCATTCGGTATTTGTACGGTGGTGCGCCTTGTGCAGCACGCGGTACATAATGGGATCGCGCATCAACATATTGTCGGACTGCATGTTGATCTTGGCCCGCAGCACGTGCGTGCCCTCGGGAAATTCGCCCGCCTTCATCCTTTTGAACAGGGAAAGGTTCTCTTCCACGGTTCGGTCCCGAAACGGACTGGGGCTCCCTGCCCGGGTGGGCGTTCCCTTTTGCTGGGCCATTTCCTCGGAGGTTTGGCTGTCCACATACGCTTTCCCGCTTTTTATGAGCTCCACGGCCCAATCGTACAACTGCTGGAAATAATCAGAGGCATACCGTTCAGTATCCCATTTGAAGCCCAACCAGGCCACGTCTCGCTTGATCGCGTCCACATAGGCCTTTTCCTCTTTTGCCGGGTTGGTATCGTCAAACCTCAAGTTCACCGGGGCCCCATAGCGCAGACCCAACCCAAAGTTCAGGCAAATGGCACTGGCGTGGCCTATGTGCAAATAGCCGTTGGGCTCCGGCGGGAACCGGAATCGCAGCTCTTTTTGATCGTGCGTGGCCCGTAGGTCCTCCTCTATGATCTGTTCAATAAAGTTCAGTGATCTTGGTGTGTCGCTCATCATTTGGTTTAAAGTTGCAAAAGTAGCAAAATTGGGATAAGAACGTGATCTTAAATGGGCTGACCTTAGTCTATACCAGTTTCACAACACTTTTGCACGCAGCTACAACAATAAATAAAAAAAGATCGTTATAAAGGCCATATTTGTGGGTGAATACCGGTTTTTGAACGTTCGCCAACCGTTGTTCCAACCCCAAGTAGTGGCCCCCAAATCTACGTAGCTTATGAAAATTTTCCCAAAACATCCGTTTTTCTTGTGGCTTCTCGCCTTGCTGGGCAGCGCCCAACTATCGGCACAGACCATTGTCATCAATGCCCCGGAACCAGCGGACAATCCCAACCTCGCCGGCAACTCGCCCTGGACCGCCATCTGTGCGGGAAATGGTGGCTTTAACGAATACTACGCAAACATCAGCTGGGCCGGCACGGTCAACGCCAGCAACCAATTTATTCTGGAGCTTTCCGATGCCAGTGGCAATTTTGACGAGGCGGAGACCTTGTTGACCATCACCGACCAGAACAGCAACCAGGATTTTGATGTGCGCTTTGCCATTCCCGAAACCACCAGGGGCCAAGGCTACACCCTGCGCGTTCGCTCTACCGACCCCGCAAGGACCGGGCCGGCTTCGGCGGCCTTCAATATGTACTTTATGGACGTTACGGGCAACTTGAACATCAGCGCCCTTGGCGACGGCGTGCCTCCGGGCAGCATTTGTGCCACCGGACCCACCACGCTCCAAGTGGACAACATAGCCAATCCAGAAACCTATCAGTACATTTGGTTTCGAAGTGGCACACCGATTGCCGGGGAAACCGGGCACACTTTAGTGGTTACCGAAAGTGGCATGTACAATGCCTTTGTGGACTATGGGCCCATTTGTACCGGGTCTGGCAATACGGACTCCAATATTGTGGACGTGACCATAGGCGGGTCCGGTACGGGCGTGGCCATTGTGCCGCCCGCCCAAACTGCCCTCTGTAGCACGGATACCGTGACCTTGGCCCCCACCCTGACCGACCCTGCCTGGAACTACCAATGGTACAAGGACGATGCCATGATCCCCGGAGCTACGGCAGACAGCTTTGTGGTCAATGCGGCCAATCCCGGCTTTGAAGGGGCCTACAGTGTAGAGATTTCAGGCCCCGGTCTGTGTGCCGATCGTTCGGATGTGGTGAACATCACCAACGCGGACGCCTTTACGGTATCCCGTGACAACCCCGGCCAAATGGTGTTGTTGCCCTCCCAGACCCAGACCCTGGAAGTGAGCACTACGGCCAACACACCCACCTATGCCTGGTTCAGGAACGGTGTGGAAATCACAGGGGAAACTGGGCCAAGCTTAACCATTGCACAACCAGGGACATATTTTGCGGCCATCTCCCAAACAGGGGGTGCCTGCGCCATATCCACAAAAAACACGGAAGAGACCGAAGTTGTCGCTCCCGCCTCCTTTGAATTGGTCATTGACTACCAGGACACCTACACGGCCTGCGAATCCAGCACCGCGGTCCTGGAACTCAGCACCATTAACGCCGTGGCCACGGACGGCAGCACAACGGACGTAACGGAAGCACTGCGCACCGCGTTCACCTACGCTTGGGAACGCGATGGCAATATGGCCCCTGGTGCGTCCAATGAGACCATTGATTTGGGCAGTGAGACTGAAAATGGATCCTACGCCCTCACGGCCAATTTGGAAACCTACACGGCCACATCAAACAGCCTTCCCGTTCAACTGCGATCCAACGAAGCGTTGGTGATCAACGCCACGGGCACGGTCTTCTGTGCCAATGGGGATACCATTGCCCTGAGCACTGATACAGACCTGAGCTCCGAGAGCTATGAATGGCAAAGGGACGGTAGTGCGGTAAACACTTTACAAAACGAACTCATTGTGGACACCCCCGGAACATACCGGTTGGTTGTTACTCGTTCGGGGTGTGACCTCATCTCCAACGAGGTGGTCATTTCGCCATTGGACGAGGAACTGCTCACCTTAGATCCCGCAGGGCCCATTGTGCAACCGGAAGGAAGCACCACCACGGTCACTGCCGCAGGGGCCACCGCATACAGATGGATGGATGCCAACAACAACGAAATGGGCAACACCAGCTCGGTTTCCCTTACCGAAGAGGGCACCTATACCCTCATAGCCTCCTTTGGCAACTGCGATATTGTGAGGGAGGTCCAGGTCTCCTTTCTGGACACCTTTAAGGTGCCCAATGTCATTACCATTAACGGCGACGGCATAAACGACCGCTGGATCCTTCCCAATTCCTACGCCAACAAGCCAGAGGTGAACGTCATCATTTACAATGACCAAGGGGTGGAAGTGTTCAATGAATTTGACTATAAGAACAACTGGCCGGAAACCACCGCCGGCTTTACCCAACAAAACATAGTGTTCTATTATAAAATCAGAAATGCCAACGAGGTGCTCAAACAAGGTACCATTACCGTAATTCGATAGTTAACGTTATGCAGACAAAACGTTTTTTATACCTGTTCCTGTTTTTGTTCAGCGCCCTGGGAACCGCCACGGCCCAAGAGGACAGTCCTTTTGTGGTGTATGATGTCCCGGCACAAAACCTGCTCAAGTACAACCGGTTCTTGATCAACCCCACCTTTTCCACCGTGCGGGAAGACAAGTCTTACATTAACCTTTTACATAGAAACCAATCGGTACAGTTTAGCGACAACAACCAGAACTACTTTTTGAGCTACAGTGGCCGGATCAACGACCGCACCGGTCTTGGGCTAAGCCTCTATACCCAACAGACCGGCACCATCTCCAATTTTGGGGTATTGGCCAACTATGCCTACGGCGTAAGGCTCAACGAAAAGAGCAACCTTACGTTTGGCGCCAATGTGTCCTATTACAACAGTGGCTTTGACGAGGGCCGTGCCATTACGGTGGAGGAAGATCCCTTTTTGGCGGGCTTCCAAGATCAAAACCTGCTGTCCTTGCAGCCGGGCATCAACCTTTCCTACGGACAGTTTGATGTAGGGGTCTTTGCCGAGAACCTGTTCGACTATAATCTGCGCACCAACCAATCCCTCACCGCTTTCCAGGACAAGACCTTTTCGGGCCACCTGCAATATACCCATCAGTTTAAAAATACGTCGGGCGTTCTCGCGGAAGGTAGGCTCATGCCCTTGGCCCGCGTTCGCAAAGTGGGCTCCGAAGAGCTTACCCTGGGCGGTAGCCTGATCATGGACCTGCCAAAGCTCGGTTGGGTACAGGCGGGGTACGACAGTTTCTACGGTGCGGCGGCCGGAGTGGGTTTCAACCTCAATAGAAGGATTTCCCTGGGCTATACCATGGAAAAAGGCCTTTCCAACAATTTTGACAACTTTGGGGTTACCCACGAGATCTCCTTTGCCTACTCCTTTACGCCCAATCTCACCGAAGACCGGGTGTTGCTGGAAGAGGACAGTATGGACGAAATGGTGTTCCAAGAGGCCCTTCCGGAAGAAGAGGCCGATGACGAGGATATTGCCCTGCTGAAACAAAGGCTGGCCGAAAACGACGCCATTATCCAAGAATTGATGTTTCGCCAAGACTCCTTGGAGGCCAACAGACAACAAGATCTGGAACGGCGCTTTAACATGGTCATGCGCATGGTGCGGAACGAGACCCAGGGACAAAGACCAGATCTGGAGCAAAAAGCGGCCGAGATCTTTTCCATTGGGGACCAAGTGGCAGCCACTAGCGGCGCAAACAACAGTAACGATGGTGGTGCGGCCAACCTGGCCAATACCAGCTTAAACCAAACGGTAGCCGTGACCCGGAACGGTGCTGGGGAAAACCCAAAGACCAATGCCAGCAACACAAGGCAACCATCACCGGCCAATGGTTCCCAAAACCCGGTAGCCACCAAGGTAACGCGGCCCACAACGCCAAAGGCAGCGGCCACCCCTTCCAGGCCCCAAGCCCAAGATGCCGTGGCCGTGGCCAAAACCGAGGCAAGCCCCACGGTCCAGGACAGAACCCTACAGCGAAAAGCCATCAAGAACCGAAAGTTTACAGACCTTCCCGAGGCCAACAACGGCTACTACGTCATTGCCAATGTGTACAAAGGGCAGGAATACCTGAACCGGTTCCTGACCAACCTCAAGGACAAGGGCGTGGATGCCAACTATCTTGACAATCCCAACAACGGCCTTAAATATGTCTATCTGGACCGTTACGAGACCCTGGAGGAAGCAGAGGCCGCCATTACGAACAATAGGCTCAACGGATATGAGGGCGCCACTTGGATCATGAACGTGGACAACCGCTACAGCAACGAGGCCTATGCCGCCAACGTGGACAAATTGAACAAAAGGGCCGATGCATACGATACCGATGTATTGCGCACCAATGTGGTGGTCCAGGACAAATTGGTGGCCGAAAAAGAGGAACCGCAACCACTTGATCTTGGCCCTGGCGGAGATGGTTCGCAATACTACATCATTGCCAATGTCTTTGCCAATCCTAAAAATGCCAATCGGTTTGTTTCTTTGCTCAACAGCTATGGGCTCAGCGCGAGCTATTTCATCAACCCGGAAAATAATTATCGGTATGTATATCTAAAGCGCCATGCATCCTGGAACAATGCCCTCTTATCCTATTACACCAATCTCAATGATGCCTACAATGACAAAATGTGGATCATGAAGGTAAACCCCCAACAGCTGGCGGCCTAAACACAGGATCGATCGCTTACAGTTCCGGTCTGGTGTCGGTGTTATTGGATGCCCACAGGGCCTAGGGCCCGGCGTATGGAAAAAGGATGGGAAGCCCTTTCCAAAAGGAGGTGGCCCATAGGCTATGGCACCCCTTTCCATAGCAAGGGGCCTTCACCCATAAACTATACGGTATATTTTTGGGTCTCGTCCATTGCGCCCTTGCAATACTTCGCCTTTACCCTCTTTTGGAAGCCCATTCCATACCAAGCCATTTCCGGTTCTTTACACGTCCCATGCCACGGGATATGCCGTTGCCTTGGAAGTGAAACTCCCCATCATGGGCAATATGGTACGGGTTGATGGAAAAAGGGTTTTTGACCCTGTTTCACAACAGCTTGTTGTGAGGTTTTGGAACAAGATAACGCGTTGATGGTACCGGAGGGAGCCCATGACATTTAGGCATCGGTCAATGGCGCTGCACAATCCATATACCGACAAGACTTTTCCGGGGCCGTGCAAAAAAGGAAGAAGAACCGCTAAAACCAAGAGGTGGCCGTGCTCGGTGCTTGGTTTGGGACAGCTTTGGTTTCCAAGGTTTTGTCGGCCAAGCGTCCTCTTGGCCTTGAGGCCCTCCCTGCCCCAAAAAAAAGGTGCTTTGCCCGTAAAGAAGTACCTCCAGGGCCTGGCCCTTTTTTGAGTTGCCCAGGAATCTTATCCGGTCTTGACCAATTTTTGGGGCATGGGCTGCGCGAGGTGCGGTGTGGGCTCTTCCGTTGTTCTTTCCATCTCTCTTGTCGTTCAATGGGCGCCTGAACCGCCCATTTCTTGCCCCTGTATGGGGCTTCGCTCCGGTTTCCACCCTTTTTTATGGGCAGATGGATTTTGGCCGGCCCATTCCTTTAGCTGGTGCGCTTGCCACAGTAACAAACCAAAAAATGTTCTTGCGCCAATTTTTAAACCCAGATTATGCAGTAGACTTTCGTGATGAGGGTGTAAAGCCCCATAAAATCAAGACTTTTGCGATTGAGGCACCCGCCCGAATGTGCCATTCGGTACGGGCGGGTAGCCATCGCTACGGTGAGTGAGCAAAAGTCAGTGCAACGATTGATTTTGAAGGGATTTACAGCCGTAATACCTGCCCGTTCCTTTCAGGCGGGGAATTTCTATTGCTTAATCTGGGTTAAAAGAAGCAAGGCCAAAAAAAACGTGCCCCTTCCTTTTTGTCCAAAGACTTGCGCACTTCACGTGCCCAACAGCTTAATCGGTCCAGAAACCCCAATTACCCGTTTTTTTTCGGATTTTCCCTCCTGCATAACCTCTTGCCCCTGGCTAGGTGCTAAGCAGAAAAACCGCTTCTAAAAAAGGGCCTTTCCCCTCTTTTTTTACCCTTTTTGACCCTGTTCTTACATAAGCTTATATGCTTATTTTTGTCGCTTTTTAAATCAAAAAAGCGCCCTTTTTTCCCATCTAACCAGATGGTCTTTTCAAAAAGTCCGGCGGCCAAAAAAACAGCTGCAAAAAGGGCGTTCCCTGGCCCATTGCCCTTAGTGCAGACTGGCTGTCTTTGACCAAAACACAACGGAACAACCCCCAAAAACTTTGGTTATGGCCCCACACATACCTATTAATTGTAGCATTTCACAACAACTTGTGTTTGGGCCACAACATTAAGTTTCAGAACCTCGGCTAAAGGGTAATATTTGTTATTGGGTCTTTCCGAACCAACGGCTTTCGGGGAAAGGCCCAGTGAATTACTCCTTATGCGGAAAATAGACAGGATTTTGGAACAATTGCTTCGTTGCAGACGCTTCGCCATAAACGGGACAACGGCTTGGCTTGCCATAATTGCCTTGGTATGCTGTGCCCTGGGCGCAAACGCCCAAGTGAAAAATGATTTTGATGTGCGCTACGCGGCAGACATCCGGGGCGAGCTAACCTTCATTGGGAACAACATCGTGAACCGGCAGACCGATGCTGGTACCCGCATGGAGTGGCAATTCATAAATGGAAGGTGGCGTTTGGTGACCATAAACGTGTCCGCCGCCTCACCCAACGATCCGTACAACGATACCGGAGCGGCCTCGGAGTTCAATGACCGATTGAACATGCAGTACATTGATGTGGATTCGGACCCCTCTACCTTCAGTTCCAGCAGCGCCGTACTGACCATTCCGGACCCTTCATGCTCCCTGGTGCGCTACGCCGGCCTGTACTGGTCTGCCGTTTACGTGAACCCGGACAGGAGCAATATAGAGAACATTAGGTTCCGTATGCCCGGTGGGGCCTACCAGGACATTACGGCAGATGAGATCCTCTTTGACGGAAACGGCGATGTGGATTTTGGAAACTATAGCCCGTATGCCGCATACCGGGATGTTACCACCATGGTGGCGGGCTTGGCAGACCCCAATGGAGAATATACCGTGGCCAACATCAGGGCCAGTTTGGGCGGGGGCATCACCGGGGGCATCTCCGGCGGATGGACCATGGTCGTGGTCTATGAAAACCCCAATCTCCCCGGCAGTAGGTACATTACCACCTTTGATGGTTACGCTGGCATCCAATCTGGCCAAAGTGTGGATATTCCGGTGAACGGTTTCACCACCTTGCCAGCCCCCTTTCCGGTAAATGCCAACATTGGCATTGCGGCCCTTGAGGGCGACAATAGAATAGGTGGGGACGGTCTAGCCATAGACGCGGTTGGCGCGGGCACGTTCACCCCGCTCTCCAACTCGGTGAATCCGGCCAACAATTTTTTCAATTCCAACATCACCAGAAACGATGCCTTGGTCACGGACAGAACACCCAATAGCGTGAACACCCTGGGCTGGGACGTGGACCTGCTGGAAATAGACAACCCCTTCAACAATGTCATCCCAAATGATGCCACCAGTGCCGTTCTAAGGGCCACCTCCACCCAGGACAAATACGATATTTTCTTTACCTCTTTTGATGTGGAGATCATAGCGCCCAACATTGTGCTCGAAAAAAGGGTGAACACCCCGGGAGGTGTGGACATTACCGGACAGGGCGTAAACCTGGGGCAGGTCTTGGACTATGTGCTCACTTGGGAGAACATTGGCAACGACGATGCCACGGACTACACCATAAGGGACATCTTGCCGGTGAACGTATCCCCCCCAGATGGCAGAACCGATTTCATTCCATCGGATTTTGTGCTGCCACCGGGCGTTACCTACGTCTATACCCCGGCAACCCGGGAAGTGGTCTTCACCATCCCGGACAATTTGGCGGAAGAGGATGGCCCGGAATATAGCCTGCGCATGCGCGTTCAAGTGGCCGAAAACTGTTTTGATTTCATTGATGCATGTTCGGACCTTATCCAAAATCTAGCCTACTCCACCTATAGGGGCGTGGAAAACTCGGCCGTAATTACCGATGACCCCAGTGTCACCGACTTCAATGCCTGCGGCTTTGTCATTCCAGGTGCCACCAACTTTTTGTTGGATGACCTTTCCGATTGTAACTTTTCACGTACGGTGGAGCTTTGCGGAAGTTCTGCCGTGTTGGACGCCGGGGATGGTTTTGACGATTACATCTGGGTGCGCGATGACAATGGCAACAACATTCTAGATCCCACGGACACCGTAATAACGGACAGCGACCCGGACAACGACCCCAGCACCATGTCCGTGACCCAGGCCGGGACCTATATTGTGGACAAAATCGTTGCGGACCCCTGTAAGGGGTTCAAGGAGTTTATTACGGTTACCCCTTATGGTGCCGGACTCATCCCCAACCCCATCATTGAGTTTTTCAACGAGGTGAACGGGGATACGGACCCCACCAACGACATCCCCGGTGAGATTGTACAGTGCAGTGTGGACAATGCACTGCTGCCAAAACTCTTCCTCTGCGGCGCGGCAGACACCAAACTGTTGCAAGTGAACATTGTGGACGCCCAAAGCATTGTCTGGGAGCAATTGGATGAAGGCAGTTGTGCCCCTTCGGGAGACGATTGTGCCAACCGCGCCCTGAACTGTAACTGGAACCAAGTGGGAACGGGCAACAACCATACCGTGAACAATGAAGGCGAGTATCGTTTGTCCGTAACCTATCAAAACGGATGTACCAGTCGGTTTTATTTCAGTGTGTTCCAGAACGATCTGGACATAAGGCACACCAAGGAAGACATTATCTGTGCCAACCCCGGGAACATCACCATTACCAACCTGGGCGGCGGGTACGGCTATCAGCTCTTCAATGCGGACACCAATACCGTGGTCATTCCCTTTAGCGCAAACAATGGCCCAAGCTTTGATTTTGGACCGGGGGAGAACGGGACCTACATTGTGGAGATCACCCAATTGGACCCCTCTGGCGTACCGGTGAACAACGCCTGTATCTTTAGAACCCCTGAAATAGGCATATTGGACCGGGACGTGAGCTATAACGTGACCCCCACGGATGCCACCTGTACCACACCCGGTGCCATCAATGTACAGATCAACAATGCCGAGCCCAACTACGAATATGAACTGCGATTGGACGATGGCTCCAATGGAGGCCAAGGCACCTTGATAGACAATGAGACCGCCCAAACAAGCAATAACTTCACGTTTTCGGACCTAAACCCCGGCAACTATATTGTCATCGCCAGAACGGCGGACGGGTGCACCCATCAAGAGAACGTGACCATTCTGGACACCAATGACCTTACCCTTAATGCCACCACCACCCGGCCCATTACCTGTGAGCCGGGCACGGTTGAGCTTGCCGCCAATGGCGGAAGCGCGCCGTATTCCTATGCCATTTGGAACTATGAGGACACCTCTGGGGCCACCGTAACCTCTTATGCAAGGCCACAGGACATTCCTTCGGCCCAGTTCCAGACCGGCACCACCTTCATTATCCCCGCGCCGGGCACCTACTCTTTTGTGGTCGTGGACAGCAACAACTGTTTTGTGTTCTCCAACACCGTACAGGTAGAGACCAGGGCACTGCCCACTTTTGACCCCACCACGGTGACCGATGCCCTATGTTTTGGAGAACCATCGGGAGCCATTCAATACAACCTTACCAATGCCAACGGGTATGTGATCACCTTTGTTCTCTTTGACGATGCCGGAACGGAGTTGGCCAACAACACTACCGGCTTCTTCCCCAATCTGGCCCAAGGGGATTATACGGTACTGGTGAACCAGAGGTTTGGCGGGGTCATTTGCGACATTACGGACAGCTTTACCATAGCAGGGCCAACAGATCCCCTGGCGGCAACCTCCCTATTGGTCCAGGATTACACCTGTACACAGGAGGCCATTATTGAGGCCAACAACGTAACAGGGGGAACGGCTCCCTACTCCTACAGCCTGGACGGCATTACCTTTGTGCCGGATACGGTACCCAACGCCAATAGGTTTGAAAATCTGACCAATGGCACCTATGTGGTCTCGGTTCGTGATGCCGCGGGCTGCACCATTACCACGGACCCCATTACGATCAATGCCCTGAACGAGCCCACCGACCTGAATTTTTCGGTGACCGCACCCAACTGTCCCACCGAAACCTCGGAGGTCACCGTCAGTGTAACGGATGGCAACCCCATATTTACCTATGAGATCATTGCGCCACTGCCAGCTGCGGTGAACAATGCCAACAGTCCCGTGTTCGCCGATCTGGCGCCCGGAACCTATACGTTCAGGGCCACGGATGCCCTGGGCTGCTCCATTGAGGAAGACCTAACCATCTTGCCCGTGGAGCGAATCACTGCAAACGGTGTTCTGGACAGCAATGTGAGTTGCTTGGGAGGCCTGGACGGTGCCCTGACTTTTACCGTGGGCAACATTTCCACCACCTACGATTACAATATTACAGGCCCGGCATCGTACGCCGGAGCTGCCCAAACGGGCCAAACGGCCACCAACATCCCCCTTACGGGATTGGGTGCTGGCACCTACACCATCACCGTAACGGACAATGGCACCAATTGTACGGCAACGGCCAATATCACCATAGCCGAACCCTTGGCTCCCTTGGCTCTGACCGCCAATGCCACACAGCCCACCTGTCTTGATGATGGGAACGTGCGCCTCAGTGCCACCGGCGGCTGGGGAGGCTATAACTACACGGTTGCCAATCCAGACGGTTCCCCATTTGGAAGCAACACCAGCGGTAATTTCAATGGCTTGGTCCAAACGGGCACTTACACCGCCACGGTTACCGATGCCAATGGCTGCGTGGCCAATACCACCTTTGTGCTCGATCCGGCCGTGGCCCCCGTATTGGAAATAGTGCCCAATGCCCTTTGCTATGATGCCACAAACGGTCTCTCCCTGACGGCAAATGTCATTTCCGGAGGCAACGGCAGTTATGAATTTAGCCTCAACGGTGGGGTGTTCGGTACCACCAACACCTTTACGGGACTGGCCCCGGGCACACATACCATAACCGTGCGCGATGGCAATGATTGTACGGACAGCGCCAGTATCTCCGTGGATGCCGAACTCACCGTAACGGCAAGCGCCGCCCCCATCACGGCCTGTGGCAGTGGTACGGACATCACCATTACAGCGGCCGGAGGCGATGGCAACTATGTCTATGCCGTGATGGACGACGGCGTGCCTCCCTCTCCAACGGATTTCGGAACCAACAATACGGTAACCGTCAGTGCCGCGGGAGACTATGACATCTATGTAAGGGACGCCTCCGGAACATCCCCGTTCTGTGAGGCCGGTAGTGACATTACCATTGTTCAAGACGCCCCCTTGGCGCTTTCCATAACCAACAGCCCCATTTTGTGCAGCGGCGAAAACCAGGCCACGCTTACCGTCCTGGCCACCGGCGGCACGGCGCCCTACCGGTACAGTTTGGACAATGGCACCACCTACCAGACCAGCAACACCTTTGCAAACCTGGGCGCAGGGTCTTACAACGTTCGGGTGCGCGATGCCAACAACTGTGAAGTGGCGCAGATCTACAACATTGAGGAACCCTTTACCTTATCTGCATCGGCCGCTGTGACCCAACTGGCCGAGTGCAACCCGGGAACAGGGGCAGAGGTGCGCATCACCAACGGCCAAGGGGGCACGGCGCCCTACAGCTATAGCTTTGATGCCGGGCTCAACTACGACCCAAATCCCATAGGGTTCCTGTTGCCTGGCTCCCACACGCTCCTGATCAGGGATGCCAACGGTTGTACGTTCCCCATGTCCGTAACCATTGATGCGGTTCCCACACCGCCCAACGTTAGCCTTACCCCTGTGGTGGACTATGGTTGCAACGGCCTGGGCATTGTAACGGTGCTTCCGGACAACACCTCTTTGGACTATACCTATAGCCTGAACGGTACCCCGAACACCCCGCCCAACTCCAACGTCTTTACCGATGTTCCGGTGGGCACACAGACCATTACCGTGGATTACGTGAACAGTGCCGCTCCCACACCAAGCACTCTTTTGTCAGAAAATTTTGGAACCGGTGCCAATACCAGCATTTCACAGATCGATCCGGTCTATTGTTATGAGCCCCAAGATGGAAGCATGCGTCCCTGCGAACCCGGCGTTCCCGGAAGAGTGAACGATGGGGAATACTCCGTGACGCAGGTCATTGCGAGCCCATTTGGTACTTGGCGCAGCCCCAATGATCGCACGGCACTTCCCAATGGTCGGTTTTTGGCCATTAATGTGGGCGGTGTGGCCGGTGTGGGCGGTATTGTATATGCCAAGCGAGGCATTGAAGTGGTTCCCAATAGGGACATCACCATTTCCCTTTGGGCATACAACTTGCTCAGAGCGGGCACCACAGGGGGCGATCCCTCCATTGAGATACAACTGGTAGACCCCTCCAACAACCTAATTGCCAGTACGGTAACGGGCAATGTACCCAAGAACAACGATGCGAACGACTGGCACAATTACAACGTGACCCTCAATCCTGGCACGAATACCAATCTGGACATTGTGATCAGAACCAATTCTGCCGTAATCATGGGAAATGACATCGCCATTGATGATATCGAGGCCTTTCAACTGCCGGAGCAGTGTGCTCAAAGCGTTACCATGGATGTCATCATTGAGCCTGGCAACGAACTGGGAGCCCAAATAACGGCTTTTTCAGATGCCTCCTGCGCCGGTGCCAATGATGGAAGCATTACGTTTGATGCCACTAATTTTGGTGCCAGTGGTTTTGAGTACCAAGTGAACGGCGGTGGCTACACTGCCCCGCTGGCCTCCGGGCCCGTTGTACTTTCGGGACTTGTGGCCGGAAATTACACCATTGATATCCGGGATGCGGACGATGCCAGCTGTGCCGTGACCATTGCCCAGACCGTAGGGGAACCCGCACCCGTTGTGGCCACGGTGGTGAATGTACAGCCCGCAAGCTGCAACGATGGCGGTGCCATCACGGCCAACGCCACGGGCGGAACACCCACCTATGTGTATCAACTGGAAGACACCTCGGGCGTTGCCATTGCCGGGTACGACTTTGCCACCAACGGAAACAACACCGTGTTTTCTTCCCTGGCGCCCGGCGACTACCTTGTTAGGGCCAGGGACACCAACGGTTGTGAGGATGTGATCGACACTCCCGTGACCATTGCCCCCACCAACCCGATCGTGTTCACGGCCACGCCCACCACCTGTTATGACGGTGGCAACACCGGGGAGATCGTGGTGAACGTGACCAGTGGCAACGGAGGCTACCAATTTAGACGTGATGGAGGGCCCTGGTTGAGCCCGGTTCCCGCAACGGCCACCAGCTACACCTTTCAAAACCTTTCTGAGGGCAGTTATGACATTGAGGTAAGGGATGTCTTGGGATGCCCCGTGGCACCGATCATCCAGACGGTGGTGATTGCGCCCCAACTTACGGCCAATGCCCTGCTCACCAATGACCTGAGCTGTTTGGCAGATGCTTCCGTGACCCTCACGGCCAACGGAGGTTCCGGGAGCTATACCTACGAGTGGTCCAATGATGGGGGAACCACGTATTCCAACACCGGTTTTACGGCCAATGTGTTTACAACGAACACCTTTGGCACCTTTGTTTTCAGGGTTACGGACACCACTGCGCCCACGGCCTGTACCGTGGTCACGGCCCCCGTGACCATCAACGAGGCCCAGACCCCGGTCATCTCCAATGTGCTGCCCACCAATATTTTATGTAGTGGTGAACAGACAGGTGCCCTGGATGTACAGATCAGCACGGCCATAGGAGCGCCTCCCTACACCATTGACGTAGTGGAGACCAGTGGACCCACAAATTATGGCACCCAGACCACGGGCCTACCGGCCGGAAACTATGAAGTGACCATCACCGATGCCAAGGGCTGTGTGTCCAATCCCTTCCCGGTTTCCATAACCGAGCCCAACTCCATTGTCTATACCACGGCAGATGTACCCATTACCTGTGACACCAGCGGTGCAGGGGTCACCAACCCTGGTGAGATCACCATCTCCGGGGTGTCCGGGGGTACAGGGGAATACACCTATATCCTTTCTGGAAACAATGGTATCCCCACGCAGACCTATACGACCACTCCCCTGGCCCGAGACCATACGTTCACCGTACTGGAATTTGGTATTTATCAAGTGGATGTGGTGGATGCCAATGGATGTTCGTCTTTTACCACGGAAATCATCGCCTCTCCACCCAATGACCTGGACATTGATGTGTCCACCGCCACGTCCGATTGTTTGGTGGGCGGTACGGCCGTGGTCACCGTGGGTGCTGCCGTGGGCAGTGGCAACTATCAATTTGCCATTTTGGAGACCTATACGGCTCCGTACTCCTTAAGCTATCAATCGCCCGATGTTGCAGGCGGCGACACCGCCACTTTCACGGGATTGACCCCTGGTATCACCTATACCTTTGTGGTCTTTGATGCCACCACAAATTGCCACTATTTTGAAGAGGCCGCAGCGCCCATAAATACTCCTTCGGCAATGACGGCCACCTTGGACGAAGTGAACAATGTAAGCTGTACCGGTGCCGCCGATGGCGACATTAGCTTTACGTTTTCTGGGTTTGATACCGCGGCCACGGAGGTGCAGTATGAGGTTTTTAACCGACAGAGCAATGTCACCACCGGGCACTCGGGCACGGCCAGCGTTAACCCTCCTACCTCGGTGTCCGTCAATAATTTTGCCACCCTGCCCCCAGGGGAATACTACCTCTTGCTCACTGAAGTTGGCGGACCCAACAATGGTTGTTCCGTAAATGGAGGTGAATTTACCATTAGGCAATCTGCCAATCTCCTGGACTTGGACGTGAGCTCGCCCCAAAACGATAATTGTAACCCTGATGCCGGCGTCATTGCCGCTACCGGCCGCTTTGGTACGGCACCCTACCAGTACCAGTACCTGCCGGACACGGCCACCCCGCCCACGGCCTTGAGCCCGGGATGGACGAGTGCCGCCACTGCCAATGTGGAAGCGGGAGACTATGTGGTCTATGTCCTGGATGCCCATGGCTGTATCCAGAACCGGGCCATTACCGTGAACGAAGATCCCAGCCCGGAAATAAGCGTGAGCATTGTGGATGAATGTGCGGACGAAGGTCTGTTTCAACTCCGTGTTGCACTGGACAACCCTGCGTTGGCATCGGCCCCCTTCCAGATCAGTGTAAACGGAAGTGCTTTCCAGAACGTCACCTTCAATGCCAGCAACACGGTTACGGTCTCAGGACTGTCCTCTGGTTTGGCCCAAAGCGTCACGGTAAGGGATTTGAACGGTTGTGGGGACACGGAGAATTTCGATATATGGCCCCCACTTCAGTTCAACGCCTCCCTTACCACTTTGTTGGATTGTGAGGTGGGTACGGCCGGTAACGCGGAGATTACCATTGATGTCGTTTCCGGTTCCGGAAGCTATGACTATGAGATCGATGGGCCCGGCGCCGTGGATCAGGCAAGAACGGCCATGGGCGGAAGCAACCTTACCTGGACCGGTGCCAGTGTTGCCGGTGACTATACCGTTACGGTGTATGATACCAGCACTTCCGTGCCCAATTGCTTGGGCAGCATCTTGGTGAACGTGCCCCCGGCGATCACGCCCAACATCAGTGTGGTAAGCGCCACGGATGCCAGCTGTAGTGGCGCAGATGACGGCACCCTCCGTGTTTCCGTGCCAGATGTGGGCACGGGACCCTATGTCTTTGAGATCATTTCGGGGCCCGGGAGTGGCATGTCCTTCCCGCTTGCACCCAGTTCGGCCACGGCCACCACGGCCACGTTCACCGGTCTGGAGGGAGCGCTTGCCCCGGGAGTGGACTATACCGTCCAGGTCACGGCGGCCAATGGCTGTACGGACACGGTCTCACAGACCATTGTAGAGCCCGAAATCTTGAGTGTCCCAGCCCCAACCGTGACCGAGTTCCTTTGTGCCCTGGGCAACAATAACGGCAATGCCTCCATCAGCATCGATGCCACGGCCATTTCCGGTGGTTCGGGCAGTTATGTACGCTTTGAATTTGTGGAAGAGGACGATCCCAATACCGCGGTGGTGGAAATCCCTGCAGTGGTGCAGTCCGGCAGCAACCCCGTGTTCATTTCAACCGATGTGGCCGGTGGCAGCTACACCATCAACGTCTATGACAGCAATGGCTGTTTGGGCAGCACCACGGCCCTTATCGCACCGTATGACGCCATTTCATCTGCCAATGTGAGCATTACCAATACCGTTACCTGTACCCCGGGAAGCGATGGGGAGCTCACAATGAACGTGGTGTCTTCCCTCGGAGATCCAAGCCGTTTTGAATATAGCATTGACAACGGAACCACCTACCAAGCCTCCAATGTGTTTGGCGGGCTTGCCGCAGGTGCCCATACCATCTTGGCCAGGCATTTGGATACCGGCTGTATGGTGTCTGCCAGCGCCACCCTGGACCAACCCAATACCTTTGGCATCAACGTGATCAAGACCAGTGATGTGGTGTGCTTTGGAACCGCTACCGGCGCGGTGAACTTTGCCCTGGTGGATGCCACCTATCCAGGAGGCTTCACTTGGGAGGTTTTTGACACCAATGGCACTCCCACGAACACTGGGGACGACATCTCCGTGGCCGCCAATACCGAGGCCAGCAATGGGCCAACGGCAGATATCAACCTGCCCGCTGGCAGCTATTATGTGCGCGTTACCCAAGACAACAATCCGTTCTGCGCCAATATCGAGGCGTTTACCATCAACGGCCCATCAACAGATATTAGCGGAACTGTAGCACTGGACGAGATTACTTGTGTGGGCAACGACGGCGCCATTGAGCTGACCAATGTTAACGGAGGTTGGGGCGGTTACCAGTATTATGTGGGCTCCACGGCCCCAACGGCTCCAACAGATTACCTGCCCACCCCTAGATTTGACACTTTGGGACCGGGCACCTACCAGGCTTGGGTACGCGACAGCCAGGGCTGCGAAGCGTTGATACAAGACAACCTGGTCTTGGCCGATCCCCTGCCCATAAACGCCGTGCTCACCATAACCCAAGAAAATTGCACCAATCTGCAGGGCGCCCTGGAAGTTTCGCTCCCCACGGGTGGTCAAGGCAGCAACTATACCTATCAATTGCGGTTGAACGGTGCCGATTTCCGTGCGCCACAGACCACCAGAACCTTTAGCGGACTTGGCGCGGGCAGTTACGAGGTAACGATCACCGATCAATGGGGCTGTACGTTTACCACGGCAGCGGAACTGTTGTACGAGGAAATGAACCTGACCGCCAATGTGATCAAGTTGATCGATTGTAGCCCTACCCCTGAGGGACAAATTACCATCGCTGTGGCCGGCGGCTCGTCCAATTTGAGTTTTGAGGTCACCTTCCCCGACGGTAGCACCACCTTAACCAACACCAATGGTGTATTTGCCGGCCTGGACCAAGCGGGAACCTACTCGTTCAGGGTCACCGACCTGGACACCACGGCCCCGGTCTGCGAAAAAACCATCACCGCGGAATTGGATGCACCCATAGTGCCGATCCTCTTGCCCTCCGCCCTGTCCAACGTTTCCTGCTTTGGTGGAAACGACGGCAGCATTACGGTACAACTGGATCCAACGACCAATACCGATCCGGTCTATGAGTACGAACTCTATGAAATGGCCAACCTGACCACTCCGGTGGCAGGGCCACAGACGAGTCCGCTGTTCGATAACCTCATTGCGGGAGACTACAGGGTGCGCATCATTTCCAGCAAGGCCTGCGATGCCTTTAGGGACGAGACCATTGCCGAGCCCACCGAGCTGCGCATCAATGCCACGGCTACGGCCTTTGCTTGTGCACCGGACAATAGCGAGCAAAATGCGATCATTACCGTGGACATCCTGGACGGAACCGGAACTCCGGGAACCCCTTCTGGAACGCCTCCCTATCTGTACAGCCTTGACAATGTGAACTTCCAAACGGCGAACACCTTCACGGTGCTGGACACCGGGGCCCAACAAAACCTTACGGTATATGTGACCGATGGGGCGGGATGTGCAGTGACCGATACGATCACCATAGACCCGTTGAACACCTTCACGGCCAATGTGGGCCAAGACCTGGCCATTAGCTGCCAGAACCCTGAAAGGGTCACCGTGAACGTTACCGAAACAGGGGCACCGGGAGATGTGTACGACATTGTCTTGCTTCCTGTGCCCAACGGCAACGGAACCTTGGTCTCGGCCACGGACACCTCGGCCACTTTTGATCTGGCCAATGTGGGGAGCTACACCTTCCGCGTTACCAATACCACCACCAACTGCTATGTGGACACGGCCCCCTATACCATTGCTCCCTATGAACTGATCGAGGCCACGGCCGTTGCCAGTGCGGCATCGGTGTGCTTTGGGGACTCCAATGGCAGCCTGGACGTGACCATAACGGGATATACAGGCACGTTCGACTATGAGGTGTTCACCGCCGCCGGTGTCTCGGTGGGTACAGGAAGCGGAACGGCCACGGCAGATCCGCACACCCTCTCCGTTCCCGGTATTTCTGGTGGAAACTATTATGTACAGATCAATGAGACCGACCCCGCAAGTACCCGTTGCAGTGCATTGACCAATACGGTGACCATTGCCTCCCCGGACATGCCGCTCACGGCGAACATAAGCCTGCTCGCGGACGCCACCTGTACCGATGACTTGGGCCAGATCAGCATTGTTCCCAACGGCGGATATGCCCCGTACGACATTGTCATGACCCATACGGCGACAGGAACGGACTATACCGCGAACAACGTGCAGTCCATTGCTTTTGAAGGATTGCCCTCAGGTGCCTTTACCATCACCATAACAGATGATGGCGGCTGTGTCCTTACCGATACCGCGGCCCTTGCCCCGGCAACGCCCATTGTGGCCAGTGCCACCCCGCTGGTTACCGACCTGGCTTGTTTTGGCGACAACGGAGCCACTGTTTCTGCCCTGGTCTCCGGTGGTGGAAGCGGGGCCTATTCCTACCAACTGAACTACTATGACGCTGCGGGAACCGCCATTGTTCAGAGCTCAGGGCTTCAAGCAAGTCCAGATTTCAACGATTTGGGGGCAGGGACCTACAGCATTACCGTTGTGGACGGTTGGAACTGTGACGTGGAGACCAATACCGTGCTCATCACAGCACCGGATCCCGTGACCGCCCTCTTGTTGCGTACCGATCCACTTACCTGTACCACAGGGGTGACTTTTGAGCTGATCGCCAGCGGCGGCAGTGGCACCTATGAATACAGTACGGACAATCTTACCTTTTTGCCCATGGCCGGAAACTCCATAAGCTTGCCGCAGACCGGAGTGTTCAACGCCGGCACCTATCGGTACTTTGTAAGGGATGCCGTAAATGGTTGTGATGCCGCCCTATCCAACGCCGTTACCGAAGACCCCATTGACCCGTTGACCCTGTTGGTGGATACCTCGGCCAGTTTTATCAACTGTACCGGGGAAAGTACGGCGGCCATTTTTGTGGAAGCCTTCGGGGGGCTGGGCAACTACGTCTTTGAACTCTTCACCGATGCTTCCCTTGCCCCGGCCTCGCGCATTGCGGGACCCCAGGCAGACGGTGCTTTTGAAAACCTTCCCGCCGGCACCTATTATGTTTCGGTGACCAGCGAAGATTGTACCGTGCCCGCAGAAAGGGTGGTGATCACGGAGCCGGCACCATTGACCTACACCGAGGCCATTTCGCCCATTTCCTGTGCCGGGGAAAGCGATGGCAGTATCACGGTGACCCTCGCCGGGGGTGCCGGAGGCTACCGTTATGCCATTTCTCCCAACTTGAACCAGTTTGACACGGTGAACACCTTTACCGAACTGGCCGCGGGCAACTATACGATCATTGCCCAGGACCAAAACGGTTGTTTTGAGTATCTGGAATATACCATTACGGAGCCGGACACCCTTGAAATGCAAGCGACGAGCACACCCGAGCTTTGTGTGGACAGTGCGGACGGGACCATATCCATAAACATCTCTGGCGGAACAGCGCCCTACAGTACCGCAATGAACAGCAATGACGACGCAGATTTTGTACAGGACCGAACCTCCTTTGCCGATCTGGCCACTGGAGACTACCTCATCTTTGTGAGGGATGCCAATGGTTGTGAGACCAACACTGTGATCAATGTGGCGGCCGGCGTGAACCTCAATGCCACGGTAACACCTGTCTATGAATGTACCACGGACACCCCGGACAATTATGTGAACATCACCCTGGAGGACCCCACAGTGATCGGCGACGTGCTCTATGCCCTGGACACCACCGATCCCGCTGCCATGCAACTGAACCCTGATTTCAGGAACATTGCGCCAGGAGACCATTTCATAGCCATAGCGCACTCCAATGGCTGCGTGCAGACCGTGGATTTCTCCATAGCGCCTTTTGAGCCCTTGACCCTTACCTTGGAGCAAGGGAGCCTAAATGAGATCACGGCCACGGCCCTGGGCGGCAATCCGGAATACACCTATTATTTCAATGGGGTGGAGAATGGTGCAGATGCCACGTTCTACATCACCGCCACGGACACTTATGAGGTCCGGGTGGTGGACGAGAACGGTTGCGAGGCCATTGCCAACATTTTTATGGAGTTCATAGATATTGAAATCCCCAATTTCTTTACCCCGGACGGCGACGGACAGAACGATGTGTGGATGCCACAAAACATTGAACAGTTCCCGGAAATACTAATAAAAGTATTTGACCGTTATGGTAGAGTGGTTTCCGAACAGGTCATCGAGGCCCAGGGCTGGGACGGCAAATATCGGGGCAACGAGCTCCCCACGGGAGATTATTGGTACGTGATCAAACTGAATGGTGAAGCAGATGAGCGGGAGTTTGTTGGTCATTTTACCCTTTATAGATAATAATTTAACTCGCTAGAGATTATGCGCAATAGAATTCTGGTAATGGCCTTTTTAAGCTTTGTCCTTTCCCTCAAAGCACAAGAGCTTACCATACCGCAATTGTCACAGTACTTGGCAGACAACCCCTTTGTCATGGCACCGACCTATGCGGGCATAGGCGATCATGTGAAAATACGGGTCAACGGCCTTACCCAATGGGTGGGCATCAAGGACGCTCCGGACACCCAGTCCCTTGCCGCGGACATGCGGGTCGGGGAAAAGTCGGGCTTGGGCGTGCTCCTGTACAATGACAGCAACGGACAGACCCGCCAGCGCGGGGCAAGAATGTCCTTTGCCCACCACCTTACCCTGGATCGCTATGAGGATGAGTTCCTTTCCTTTGGCATCTCCTACAACTTTAACCAGTTTCGCATAGACATTGAAAACTTTGATGCGCTGGATCCCAGTGTTACCGATGACCGGGCCACCACCAACCATAACTTTGATGTTGGCTTTCTATATCGTTACGACAAGTTTTACCTGAGTGCCAATGCCTCCAACCTGCTCCCAAAAAACCTGGAACGTTTTAATCCGGTCTTTGAGCCCAATACCCTGAGAAACTATTATCTGTACACAGGGTACCGCTACAGCAAGGACAAAAACAGCAATTTGGAAATAGAGCCCTCCGTGTTCTTCCAGTTGTTTGAAAGTGATGGCAGGTCCGTGACGGATTTGAACGTTAAATTCCGCTGGTATGATTTTGAGGACTATTACTACGCAGGGGTCACCTACCGGTTTTTGAACGATCAAGTGGGCGATCCCCTCTACATTGCGCCCATAGTGGGCCTCAAAAAGAATAATTTTTACTTCGGATATTCCTACCAGGTGATCCTCAATGAAATTTTGGGGTACAGCGCCGGTACCCATGTGGTTACCCTTGGGGTAGACCTCTTCCAGGGCATCAGTAACTGTAGGTGTACCTATTGATCGGGGCAAACGCCTTGGCTCAACCTTATTTTGGATACAAACACCCTCGGGTTTCCATTGCATTTTCTATGTTTGCAGCGTAATGTGCAATTTGGGTTGATATGGGAAAAGTGCTCGTTGAAAACATTAGGGTTTATGCCCACCACGGCTGCCTGCCGGAAGAGACCGTCATTGGCAGTGATTATTTGGTCTCCGTGACCGTTTGGGCCCCGCTGAAAAAAGCGGCCAAAAGCGATCGACTGAAAGATACGGTGGACTATGTGCACCTCAACGCCATAGTGAAGGAAGAAATGGCCATCCCCGCCAAATTGCTGGAGCACGTGGCCAAAAGAATATTGGATCGCATCTTGGGGGAGCTGCCCACGGTAAAGAAAGCCCAACTGCTCGTTTCCAAGGTAAACCCGCCCATAAACGGGGATGTTGAAAAAGTGACCATTGTACTCAAAGCCAAAAGATGATGGTATTATTTTGATAGGATGGAATAAGGTGCTAATTTTACACCCTTAATGCAATGGCATCGTGGCCGAGTGGCTAGGCACAGCTCTGCAAAAGCTTGTACAGCGGTTCGAATCCGCTCGATGCCTCAACAACCCTCCCCTTTAGGAGGGTTTTTTTGTGGATGGAGGGCAACGTACGGCGGTGCCGTTTGCCGCAAACATCTTCCGAAGAACGCCTGTGGTGAAAACACCAAAAGGACACCAGTTTACCCTATTTGAAGGTCCAGGACGGTAAAGGAAGGTACATTATTGCTTTGTACTCCCCTTTTGTGCAACACTAGGGCAAAAAAAGCCCATATGGTGCCTGGGTGCAGAGGCCAAACTATGCCGCTGTTTGATACTCCGGATAGGTTTCCCGGAGAAAATGTTCGGTCTTGGCGGGAATGACGTAACCACAGATATAAGTGAGCAACAGAAAGGTCACGACAAGCAACGAGAGAAATCCCAGGCCCAAAATGGTGTGCGGCCATTCCAAATTGGTGCCAAAATTGAATATATTGCCCATTACCAAAATGGTCTGTAGTAGCAGCCCTTGTTGATGAATAATGTCTTTGAGCAACCATTTTCGCCATTGCCCTTGGTTGTTCCTTCGCTGCAACTGAAAAACCCTGAACAAATAGAAAAGGGCAAGACCCATAAACAGAACGGTGAGGCCCTCATTTTTGGGCACCATGGGGGGCAAGGCGTTCAAGACAGTAAAAATGACAAGGATGGCCGCCAAGGTGGCCATGACCTTTGGCAGGCTGAACCACTCCCTAAAAAACCCCCAGACAATTTTAAGATACCGTTTTTGCAGGGCCCGCTTCCGCTGGTCAACGATATCCATAAACCCAAAGACCCCAAATTTTTTGAACTCGATGTCCCGCGCCGCTTCAAAGGAACGTTCCGGGTTTTCTTCCCATTGGGCACAGATGCCGTTTGCCAAATGATCTACCAGCTCCGTTTGCAGGTCATAATGCTCCACATAATGCGCCCGGGTAAAGCGGTAAAGTTCGTGGATATGTTCTTCCGTAAGTTTCATCTGTTGTTTCTATGGGTTCTTATGGGTAGGACCTGCCCTATTTGGTTCCGGCGGGTGTCGTTGTTCACGTCCCCGTATCAATTGTTTTCTCCATGGTGTTTATGCACCTTCGGTTTCGCCAATAAACTTCTTGGCGGGCCTCAAGGTTGGTCACAGCGCATTTCATAGGCCCAAGGTTCGCCGCACAGCCGCCCTTTTTTCAAAGAACAGGAAAAGAAAAGCGATGGTAGCGGTAAAAAACAACGCCGTGAAGAGTATGGTTCCAATAGATGATGGCGTTCCAAAAATGTAATCGCCCCAGAATAACCTGATGAACGTAAAACAAAGGTTAAGGGGCAACAACACCCCTGTGATCAAAGTTTCCAAACTAGAAAAACGATACTTGCTGGGTTTGGGAAAAAGACCCACAAAATATACAACACCAATGGTCAACGATAGGCCCATTATAAAATGAAGAAACGGAAACCCTGCCTGGGTTAGCTTCTCAAAAAGCCCGATAACCAAAACGGCCAAAACAAACAAAAGCAAAAAAAGGGGCCTTGTCATCCTAACTCCCAAAGCATAAAGCGACTGTCTCTGCATATCCTTCCTTAACCGCTCGTATCCCTGTAACAGTTCTTTTTTGTGCGCCACCATATACCACTTAAAAGCGTCGTAAAAAGGTAGCGCTTGCACCTGCATCCCTTCCTGGACCGCTGTGGCCACATGATCCACCATCTCCATGCGAACATCAATGAAGCGCACCCCTGACTTCTCCAAATAAGTATGGATAAAACGTATATGGTCTTTGTTCATGGTGCTCATACCGGCTTCCATTTAATTTGCATGTGCAGCTGGTAAAACCGCACCAGGGAATAACAAAAGGCCAAGGTAAAGGCATGCACTGCCAATGCGGGCATGCTCATTGCCCCATCTTGGACAAGGCCAAAGATATCCGAGAACAAGGGATTGTAAAGGACCAATAAAAACCCGAACGCAATGGCGTGCACCTTGAACAAGAAGCGATAACTGCTCTTCCTTTTGGTGGCCCTTATCCTCACATTGGCGTAGAGAAGCCAAGAAAAAAAGAGAAGATACATACCGCCCACGGCCGTGTTGGCGGCTTCCCAAAGAGCCATGGGCAGTCCTTTTCCAAACACATATATAACCCCCATGGGCAAAAGGGCCCAGATGGCCGATCTTAAGTAGGCCCTCTTGGTGAGTTGTGCACACTTGTCCATCAAGATTTTTGGTCCTGTCCACAGCAGTCCCAACCAAAAGCTTTGGTGCAGTTTCAATTCTCCCTGCCAGGTGTTGCGCACCAGGGCAAAGGCCTCATTAAAAGGGGTTCCCCGGTCCAAATGGCCTTCAATACTGAGTGCCATGTGGTCCAGCACCTCATTTTTTAAATCTTCTTGATGCAGTTCCATTCGGTCCAGGAACCTTTGTATTTGTTGCAGTTGTGCTTTATCCAATTTCATAGGGCAGGTCTTAGTCAATGCTCCATTTGGGGTTTACCAATTGCTGCATGCTCCGGATAAAGTCTTCCAGTTGGGCCAAGCGGTCCACGGTTTCCCTCTGTCCCTGCTCCGTGAGCTTGTAGTACTTTCGGAGCCTGTTGTCCACCCTGGCCACTTCCACGTCCAACAGGCCCTCGGCCTCCAGTTTGTGCAGGGCAGGGTATAGGGCGCCCTCGGTGATCTTTAGCTCGCCCTTGGTAAGCGCCTTCACTTTTTGGGTGATCTCATAGCCGTACATCTTTCCCTCTTGTTCCAACAATTTTAGGATGATGGTGCCCAGGCTGCCCTTGTACAGTTTTGAATTGGCCATCTGTCTTTTTTTGTTTTCTGGAATGATGCCCGGGCACGCTGCCCAAGTTTCAATTCAAGTTAAAGTAAACTACCTCGGGGCAAGCCCACGAGGCATTCATAAGAAACTGAATCTTAGTTTCGAGGCAAGCCTCGGAGCATCAAACCCTTTGGCGGTGCCAATGAATATCCCGTTCAGGACAAAAATCTCCTTGCCCTTGTGTTCCTCTTTTGTAGGACGCCCAGGTGGCCAAGGGGCGTTGAACAAAGCTATGGGCATCGACCTTCCATATCCCAAAAACAAACTCAATTTCCCGTGGAATTCGGTGCCGTGCCTTGTCCTTGAATAGGGTCCAAAAGGGTTCCATGAACCAACCATCGACCTTCAAATATACATAAAATTCTTATGCATAAGAGCTCTAGGTATAAAAATTTGTCAAGGAAGCGCTCCATAAACCCCGCAATCCTTAGTTTTGCACAAAAATTTCACCTATGTCCGATTTCCACGCCTTGACCATTGCTTCCATAGACCGACTCACCCCAAAGTCGGTGGCGATTAGTTTTGACCTGCCAGAAACCCTCAAGGATACTTTTGCCTACGTCGCGGGGCAGTACATTACCCTCAAGGCCACCATCAAGGGCATGGAGGTGCGCCGGGCCTATTCCATTTCCTCGGCACCCGCCTCGGGCAAGCTCACCGTGGGCATCAAAAAAGTGGAAGACGGTCTTTTTTCGGCCTACGCCAATGACGTGCTGAAACCAGGCGACACCCTGGACGTCATGCCCCCGGAAGGCCGCTTTACCTTTGAAAAGGGAGCTGGGGCCAAAACCGTGGGCGCCTTTGCCGCCGGAAGTGGCATTACCCCCATCATGAGCATTGCACATACCGTGCTGGAAGATGATGACAACAGTACCTTTGTGCTGGTTTACGGCAACCAAAACCCGGCCGAAACCATGTACCGGGACGAGTTGTTGGCCCTGCAAAGCCAATATCCGCAACGGTTCTTTGTACAATGGCTGTACAGCCGTGCCAATGAGCCCGATTGCCTTTTTGGGCGCATAGAACGTTCCACGGTGAACTTGGTGACCAAGAACCGCTACAAGCACCTGGATTTTGATGCGTTTTACCTCTGTGGTCCTGAGACCATGATCAATACCGTGAGCGACACCCTGAAAGAAAATGGGATCGCGGAAGACCGAATCCATTTTGAACTGTTCACCGCTGCCGCGCCAACACCGGAAGCCGGGGCCGTTCTGGACGGTAAGACCCAGATACAGGTGGTGGTGGACGATGAGGAGTTCTCGTTTACCATGGATCAAAAAATGTTGGTGCTGGACGCCGTGCTCAAGGAGAACATAGATGCCCCCTACTCCTGCCAAGGGGGCGTTTGCAGCAGTTGCATTGCCCGCGTGACGGAGGGAAGTGCCGAGATGGTAAAAAACCAGATCTTAACCGACGGAGAGATTGAGGAGGGGCTGATCCTCACTTGCCAGGCCCACGCCAAAAGCCCTACCCTGAAGATCGATTACGATGATGTTTAACCGGGCCGTGGGCGGGTTCCCTACCTTTTGCAGAAGATAAAACAGTTCGCAAAAGCCCGTGGGGTTGGCCCGGTAGGCTGAATTTAAGCTTCCCGTTGGCCCGCCCGAGCAGCGTGTCTTTCCTTGCCTTACCTTAGTTTGTTAAACTCCTGCACCGCGGCCTCGTAGCCAATGGCGTAGGCTTTTTCAATGCCCTTCCGATCCAGTATCCCGATATGGGCCAGGGCCTTGGGCTCAATGAGGACGTGGCACTCCTTTAGTTTGGCCTTGTTTATGGCGTAGATCATCAGGTTGGTGGTACGGCCGGTAAGCTGCAGGGAGTTGGCCAAGTGCTTCTTTTCCGCGGGGACCACGATGGACACGTTGCTGCCCAGCACACAATCCACTTTGTCCACTACCGGCTCCAAAGGAAAATTGTTCATGATGCCGCCATCGGCGTAGAGGTTTCCCCGGTAATTCACCGGGCTGAAAACGGGCGGAAGGGCGGCGGAGGCGAGCAGGGGCAAAATAAGCTCCCCGTGGTCAATGACCTCTTCCCTGCCCTGCTCCAAGTTGGTGGCCACCACAAAGAGCTCCCGTTGCAGTGCTTTGAAATCGTTCTCGGGAAAGTGCGCGCCAAAGTCTGCACTAAAACGTTCCGTGTTGATGAGCCCTGGTTTCCCCAGGGCAAAATAGGTGTATTTGAACAAGGGTGTTTCCCTAAAAAATCGGAGCATATGGTCCACGGAGTGCCCTTTGGCGTATAGGGCGCCCACCAAGGCCCCGGCACTGCTGCCCGCCACCACCTGGGCCTCCAGCCCAAACTCTTCCATGGCCTTTATGACACCAATGTGGGCCATGCCCCGGACACCGCCACCGGACAGCACCAAGCCCAATTTGCACTGTTGCAGCTCCCTAAGGCTCGCCTTATGTCTCATAGCGCTCGTAACTTTGGAAAAAAACAAAGAGCCAAGGGGTGTGGGCAGGCATCACTGCCAATCCACATTCCCTTGGCTCCCATACTTTGATCTACCTCCATTTCTGTAAATGTAGGCAACCCCAATTTAAGAATCCAGTCCGAAGGCGTAATAATATTTCTTGCCGTCCTCGTACATGCCCTCCAGCATGACGCCTCCCTTTTTGTTCTCCAGGGCAGCGGCCACATCTTCAATTTCCCTAACGCGTTTGCCGTCTATATGGGTAATGATGAAGCCTTCCCTCATTTGGGTCTCTTGCCTGATCTTGCCCGGATACAACTTGTTTACCCGCACACCTCCGTCAATGTCCAGCTTTTCTGCCAGCTCCTTGTCCACCGTCTCAAAATCGGCGCCGAGCAGGTTCAGGATCTCTTTTTTCTCCACCCGTGAAATGGCCGTGCTGCCCTGAGCGTTTTGTAGCACCACCGTAATGGTGCGCTCCTTGCCGTCCCTGTTCACCAGCAGTTCTACCTCGTCCCCGGGACGTTTTCTGGCGATCATTTCCTGCAAGAGCGGGGAGGTATTGGTCTTTTTGCCGTCCACTTCCAAGATAATGTCACCGGACTCCATGCCCGCCTTGTCCGCGGCACTATCCTCTCCCACTTGCTCTACCCATACGCCTTTCACGAAATCCACATCTTTTTGTTTTGCCAAGGCACCGTCCATGGTCCTGATGGTAACGCCCAGCATGCCGCGCTGCACGTCTCCGTACTGCAAGAGGTCTTCCACCACTTTGGTCACAATATTGCTGGGTACGGCAAAACCATATCCGGTATAACTTCCGGTCCTGGAGGCTATGGCGGTGTTGATGCCCACCAGGTTGCCGTCCAGGTTCACCAGCGCCCCGCCACTGTTTCCTGGGTTTATGGCCGCATCTGTCTGTATAAAACTCTCCACGGCAAAACGGTCCGGATTAATGTTGATGCTCCTGGCCTTGGCAGAGACAATGCCCGCGGTCACGGTGCTGTTGAGGCCCATGGGGTTGCCCACGGCCAGCACCCATTCGCCCACCTCCACATTGTCTGAGTTCACAAGGGCCATGGTCTTTAGGTTCTTGGCCTTGATCTGCAACAGCGCCAAGTCCGTGGTGGGGTCCGTTCCGATCACCGTGGCCTTGTAAGATTCGTTGTTGTACAGGGTCACCTCTACCTCCTCGGCCTTGTCAATGACGTGGTTGTTGGTAACAATATAGCCTTTGTCGCTGATGATCACGCCAGAACCCGTACCCACCCGGGGACGTGACTGCGGTGTCTGTCCGCGGAACATATCGCCAAAAAACTCCCGGAACGCGTCCGGCATCTGGTCGGTGTCCATATTGGCGTGGGGATCGGACTGTACCGATTTAATGTGCACCACCGCATCCAAGACCTCTTTGGCCGTGTCCGTGAAGTCCAAGGGTTTTATGTTTCCGTCATCGTCCTTGGTGTACAGGACATTTTTTCCCGAAACCGTCTCTACCTGCACCGTAGTGGGGGCTTCCTTTTCGGTGGCCCGGTCAATGCCCAGGACCAATGCGCTCACGCCCAATGCGATGAGGGCGGAGAACAAATAGATTTTCCAAGTGCTGTTTGTTTGTTTCTCTCTTTCCATGGTTTGTTCTATGTTTTGTTCGCGTGGTTTATACATCCTTTAAGGTCTTCCCATAGTTATTGTACGGGGGAGGTTGCCCCCGATCAGTTGGTCCGTTTGGGGCCCCGAGGTCTTTGGTCACTGCCAAAGGGCCAAACCCTTATTCTCAATGGGGTGTGCTTGGTGTTGTCCCGGGCCAAGAGACTGCTCACTCCAAATAAAAGAATGGCCGACACAATTAAAAACAATAGGGTTGCTCCCAGTATGCTCATCTTATCTCTATTTTAAATTCAATCAAAGTAAGACAATTTTTATGCCGCAACATGGCCATAAAATGCTAAAGATTAACTAAAACAACCGCCTGTTTTAACATCTTTTTTGAAGTTATGCTGTTTTTCTCCCCAAATTCCCTTTTGCGCAATGACCTCTTCACCGTTCCGCCCACAACGAGCCCCACGGTTTAGTCCTTGGGCCCCTTGATCCAAAATCCTGGATTCACGGATAGCGCTTCGCCTTTTCAAAACTGACAAAATGACATTTTTTTGCCTTACGAGAATTGTTTTGCCCTGCCAGAGGGTTTCCAAAAGACCCTTGCCAACGCTTTTTGTGTGGCAATGGGATGTCTCGCCCACATTTTCTTGTGCGCTAGGGGGGTGTTCATCCCAAAAAAAGCACCCCTTAACCGACCGGGCAGTCTGTTTTGTTCCTTGCCGGTGGTGCTGTTCATCGTTTTTTTTGGCACTGGCCGATCAATGTATGCGCTACGTCCAATTTTCACAAGCCCACGAAAGGGTTGGCAGTTCTTTGTACAGACCCAACGGTCTAAAACCCAAATCTTGACATTATGGACAGACACCTAAAACGAATGGCCACCGCCCAACGCATGCAGCAAACCGGCCTGGCCCTTTTTCACAGCAAGGGCTATTATAACACCAGCGTGGACGATGTGCTGGAAGAGCTGGATATGAGCAAGGGCGCCTTTTATTACCATTTTAAGAGCAAGGAAGATTTTTTTGTTCAGATCGTACAGACCCATTTGGCCCACGCCATGTACACCAAGCTCATAGCTCCGGTACAGGGCCAGGACAACCCCCTCATGCAGATCATGACCTGTTTTGAAAGTGCCCTGAACGCGGCCATCAACGACCAAGCGGATGTAGGCTGTATGCTGAGCGGTTTCTTGTGCGAATTCAACGGGCGCAACGAGAACATCATGGAACACCTCAGGGACGTTCTCAATGTGTGGGAAGTTCATTTGATCACCAGCTTGCAGAAAGGCAAGGCCAGCGGATATCTGGACCGGCACGTGGACACCGAGGCTGTGGCCACCTACGTGATCAGCGCCTATTTTGGCATACGCACCCTAATGGCAGGCACCTCCAGGCCCAGCACCCGAAAGTATCGGTTCATGGAGCAGTTAAAACATTATTTTAGAACAATTGCCTCCAAGGAGACCGTGCTTTGAGCCTAGGGCAAGAGCAATTCTCCCATGCGCTTCAAAACCAGTGCGGGCGGAATGGTCTCCATGACCCGCCCATATCCGGGCGGACAACGGTTGCCATACACCGAGGTGGGCACCATAGGGTACCGCTCCACATCGCTGAGCAAAGCGTTCTGCGGGGGCTGGGCAAAAGGGGCAAAACCGGCATAGGGGTGGGTAACGCCCCAGAGGGTAATGGTGGGCACCCCGTACATGGCCGCCAAATGGGCATTGCCACTGTCCATGGCCAGCATCAGGTCCAGATTGGAGATCACCTTGAGCTCTTCGACAAAGGATACCTTGCCGGCCATGGAAAAACAATGGTCAAACTCGGCCTCCCATTCCGCCAACAGCGCCTCCTCCTTGTCCCCGCCCCCAAACAATAAAACCATACGGTCACCTGTTCCGCTTTGCTCTTTGAGCACCTCTTTCATCAATTCCGTTGGATAACATTTGCCCGGGAAAGCGGCAAAGGGCGCTATGCCCACCCATTTCCGCTGTTCTTTGGGAAGCATTTCCAAAACATTCTGGGGCAGCTGGGCCTTTGGCAAAACATCTTTGGGCGTTAACTCCAAGGGGAGGCCCAAACGGGCAAACACATCGGCATAGCGCAGGTGGGTGGAGCGCAGGGGCCGGAACACCTTGTTTTTTGGCGCGGTAAGGGCCTTTTTCTCAGAACGTCCCTTGTCCAGTTGCGCCACGGGAACCCCGCCAAGCTTAAAAAAGAGCTTTAAGATGCGGCTGCGCAGCACATGGTGCAGGTCTGCCACCGCCGTGACATCTGTTTGCCCAAGGCTTTTGTAAAGTCGCCAAAGACCGAGCACCCCTTTGTGCTCTGCCTTTACCTTGGCCGTATGCACCGTGATCCAGGACAATTGGGAAAAAATGGGTGCAAACCCCGGCTTGGTGAGCACGGAAACAGATACCCTGGGATGGCTGCGGCGCAGGGCGATGAGCACGGGCACCGTCATGGCCACGTCCCCCATGGCAGACAGCCGTACGACCAACAAGTGCTCCTTTTCCATTTCCGTTTTTTTGGGGTCTTGCCGCCTTCCCTGACCACGCCTAAACCGCCGCATTGCCCGACCCAAGCCACGCCTTGGCCCGGCAAAATGACGTGGTTGGGCTCAGTGCCCGGATTTTTTGCGCAGTACGGGGTTCAGTTCATCATCGTTGTACATCTTCATTTGCTTGTACACCTTCATGTATTTTCGGCCCGCGGCAATATCGTCCAGCAGTTGATCTATGGCCGTGGAAAGGTCCTTTTTCTGTTCCAGGAGCACCCCCAACTTTTCTTGGCACTTTGCCAGGTGTTCCTGCGAGGCGTCCTTGCGGTGCGCCTCTTCCTGCATATGGTAGATCTTCAGGGCCAAGATGGACAGCCGGTCCAAGGCCCAGGCCGGGCTCTCCGTGTTTATGGTGGCGTCTTCAAGAACGGTCACGTCCCGGTGCTTCTGTAAAAAATAACTGTCTATGTATTCCACCAAATCCGTCCTGTCCTGATTGCTGGCGTCTATTTTTCGTTTTAACTGCAGTGCGGCAACGGGGTCTATGGCGGGATCGCGAATAATGTCCTCATAGTGCCACTGCACGGTGTCTATCCAGTTCTTGCGATAGAGCAAATGGCCCACCTCCCCTTTCGGGTACGGGTTTTCAAAAGGTTGGGAAACATCGTCTTCAATGTGGTATTTGGCAATGCTTTCCTCGAAGATGTTAAATGCAAATGCGCTGAACATAAAGGTAGTTTTTTACAAAGATACCCAATTAAACAAGTATTGCCGTGATCACAAAGGTGAGAAAGGAGCCCAGCACGCAGCCCACCAACACGGCTTCCCGCATTTTTTCGCGTTTTATGGCCTCTATGGCATTGGTGGCGAACACGGTGATGGGAAAAAACGTGATCAACAGCGCACCGTTCCCTTCACTGGGAGCCAACAGCACCATAAAGAGCCCCAACATGACCACCATGGTGAGCAACCTATACGAAAGGATCTTGCCCACCCCTGTGCGTGCGTTTCGCAAAAAGGAGAAAAGCACCAGGAAGACGGCCACCGCCACAAACAGCCCCAGCTTTACAAATCTGCCCATGCCCCAGTTGAACTCCAGCTCCAACAAATGGCCAAAATGATAATGCTCCCCAACGAACCCGGGACTCCCGAAAAAGTAGGTCGCGGCCAGGAGCATGAGCAAAAAAGAAACAAAAGCCGGAAGCATACTGAGCCAATTGCGAATGTTCTTGGGCTCAAAGATGGCAATGGAAACAAGCACCAACAGCAAAAACACCAAGGACAATGGATTAAAAAGACTGGACACCAACACCCAAAAAGTGGCATCGAACACCTTGAGCTTCACTTCCTTCAAGGACCTGAGGCTTATGATGCGCCTAAGGGCAAAAAGCAAAAAAAGATGGCAGAATACGTTGTTGGGGCTGGCAAGCACTTCCGGGGCCAGCACAATGAGCAGGCAAAAAAAAAGAATGGCGTAGGAGTTGTTCTCCGTGAGCTTGTTGCGCTTCACTATAAAATCTACCACAAAGAGCGAAAAAAGAAGGAGGGCCAAGGAGAGGGCTACAATGAAAAAAGACCACGAGCCCGTGCCCTGCACAAGAACGCCCCACTGTACAAAAACATAAAAAGACAATAAAAAAGCCGCCAGAATTATGAAGTTAATGGGCTTTGTTTTCCCAAAAATGCTTGAAATCATCTGCAATTTTCCTACTTTTGTACTGTAAATATAGGAATAAGATGAGGTCATTATTTGAAGCCATAGAAGATTTGTTCGTCAATGTACTTTTTGCCCCTTTTGATTTTTTGAGGTTTATGGAACGTGACAGTTGGTTGGCCGCAAATGGCTTTAACTGGCTTTTTGTGATCGTGGGCAGCGTTGCCTTCGTTTATTGGATGATCCAGTTGAAAAAGTTCAACGACAATGATGAAGAGGACAAGACCAGCACCTCGCACTCCTATCTGTGATCCACTCCACAAGGGGCCCTTTTTGGTTCCCTTGAAGCTCCCTTTTGTTTTGGCCTTTAGAACATCCTTGTTTTGACCCGTAGTTTTGGGATGGGCAATGCCGCAAGCTGTGTTGTGCAGGGAACAACGGTTTGTTGTTTGTGCTTGGGCGATGGTCTTTTGCCCGCCTTGCCAAACCATCCGTGTCCTTTTCCATAGGATGGCAAGACGTCTGCGTATGTCATGGCTTCATTGCGGTGGCTCCAGAACCACGGTGATTATCCTGATGGTTTCACCCACGCTTGCACATCCCTGCAAAGCCGATCCCTGCGCCAATGTTTGTCCCGCCACCACGGTGATGGCTTCCCGCCCGTACCGAATGGCACATTAGGGCCGGACCGACCGAGAGATTCAGGCGAGTCCCCAAAATCGGAAAAGTCTTGATTTTATTGGGGATTGCTCCGTCATTGCAAAAATCCAACACATCATCTGGGTTTACATTCCTTTGGCTCTGGGACAATGGCTCCAAAAAAAAGGATTGTGTACGCAGGTCCATTCCCCGTGCACAGGCAAGGAAGTGTTGGGCCCCGTGGTGATGGGGGTTGGGGCGCCCTGGCCGCATTGCCTTTAAGTGGGCTGCAAAAGAGATTCGCCGCCCCCAACCTGTTTCCGAAGGAAAGGGGCCGAACCAAGAGGGCGCTTTAGGCTTTTCCCGGTACGGGAACAGGGTAGTTTCCATTGGCGTCCGGCAGGGTGGGCGGGGTGCTGTTCCAGTCCATTTCGGCGGGCACCAACAGTTCCTCTGATTTCATTGCTTCCTCCCAGGTCACCACCTTTCCCGTGTAAGTGGCCATACGGCCCAAGATGGCGCTCATGGTGCTCTTGGCACCATTTTCGGTATCGCTGATCACCCCTTTGTTGCGTATGGACGCAAAAAGCTTGTCATGCTCCACCTGATAAGGGTTGGGGTCGTTCTTTCCGCGATGTTCAAATATGGTGTTTCCCTCAAAATCCACAATACTGGCACGGCCGGCGTCCTTCATGTCCACTAGGCCCTTGGTGCCCTGGAACACCTCTCCCACCTTGGACCAGGTGCCGGGCTGATGCCTGCATTGGCTGGAGATCACGGCCCCACTGGGATAAGTGAACTCCACAAAATGATGGTCAAAAATCTCCCCGTGGTCCTTGCCGTTGCGCACCTCGCGGCCTCCCATGCCCTGGGCAGACACGGGGTATTCCCCCAAGAACCAGTTGGCCACGTCTATGTTATGGATGTGCTGTTCCAGAATATGGTCCCCGCACAGCCAATTGAAGTAATACCAATTGCGCATTTGGTATTCCATTTCGGTCTGGCCTGGGGTTCTTTCCCTCACCCAGACCCCGGCACTGTTCCAGTACACCTGCCCGGAAACGATCTTGCCCGCATCGCCGGCCTTGATGCGCTCTGCTATGGCCAGATAATTGTTCTGGTAGTGCCGCTGTAGGCCCACCACCACATTGAGTTTCTTTTCCTTGGCCACCTTGGCCATTTCCAAGACCTTGCGGATGCCCGGGACATCGGTGGCAAGGGGTTTTTCCATGAACACGTGCTTGCCATTGTTCACGGCGTATTCAAAATGATGGGGCCTAAAGCCGGGCGGGGTGGCCAAGATCACCACATCGGCCTGGTCAATGGCCTTTTTATAGCCGTCAAAGCCCACGTATTTGTGTTTGTCCTTCACGTTCACCTTATTGGTGCCGGCATAGGCCTTTTCCAAATTGGCATAGCTGCCGTCCAACCGGTCTTTAAAGGCGTCTGCCATGGCCACCAGCTCCACATTGTCATCTGCTTTCAAGGCTTGGTTGGCCGCCCCGGTGCCGCGCCCGCCGCAGCCCACCACCGCAATCTTGAGCTTTTTGTCGTTCAATACGTTCACCATGGCACCCATTTCCATGGTGGGCAAGACCATCCCTGCCGTCAAAAGGGCCGTGTTCTTGCAAAAGCCCCTTCTTGAGGATTTCATTGCCTTATCCTGTGTCCGAGCTACTTTTTTGCTTCCTTTCATGATTTCCATTGTTTAAATATCTTGGTTCCAATACGCTTCCATTTCTTGGGGGCTGGGCACTTCTTTTTGGCGTACCACCCTAAAGCCCACATAGGGGGCATCCGTGTTCCACCATTTGCTCTTTGGAAATTGGGGGTCGCGCATTTTCCACTTTTCGGCAGATGCTGTTCGTGCAGCGCTTCTCAGGTACTCCGGATCATCGTCATAAGATCCGCCGCGCACCACCTTGGGGTATTCCGTTTTGGGCCTTTCCCATGGGTTGCGCACATCCTTGCCCCTGTCCTTGTAGGCGGTTGGCCGGTATTGGTCCAGCGTCCACTCGGCCACATTCCCGTGCATGTCGTACAGACCCCAGGGATTGGGTTTTTTTTGTCCTACGGGCTGGTAACTTCCCCCACTGTTTTGGTAGTGCCAGGCATGGTCGTCCAAAAGGGCGGGGTCATCCCCAAAGGAATACGCGGTCTGGGTGCCCGCCCGTGCGGCATATTCCCATTCTGCCTCGGTGGGCAGCCGATAAAAATGTCCGGTCTTGGCAGAGAGCCATTTGCAAAAGGCCAAAGCGGCGTGTTGGGTAACATTGCCCACGGGCAGTCCTGCCCCAGTGCCCATTCCCAAGCTCATGTCCACATAGGGCACTGTGGCGCCGGCAATGGCGTCGATCTCCAAATCAACCTCATTTCCTTTGTCGGGGCTGTGCTCGGTATCCGTGTTCCTATTGACGAACAGATTGTAGAGTTCCCAGGTGACCTCGTGCTTTGCCATCCAAAAGGCATCCACGATGACGGTGTGCCGTGGCCCCTCGTCCGCCTTTCTTCCTTTTTCTGCCGGCGCACTTCCCATGGTGTACGTGCCTTCGGGAATGGCCACCATGTCCATGGCCAACTCCGTGCCCGAGATGGACTGCACATAATCCTTGTGGTCTTTTGTTTGGGCAAAACCAAACGGCGCAGCGGCCAGAAAGACGGCAATGCCCACTAGGGAAAAATTGTGATTCATCCTCTAAATATAGGGTATTTAAAAACGTGTTTCACTTTATTTGGTTGGAACTTTTTTTTTGTTGGTTCCACCACCGATGTTGTGGTGACGGAAATGGTTTTGGCCCGACTTGCGACTCCAGGACGTGGAACATAAGATCAAAAATAGGTCCCAATACAAACACCCATAAAGTAAGTGGCCATAATTCATGGGACTCCACATATAAAATGCTATGTCTTATGTCCTCCAGTCCTAAGCCAACCTATGCATCAAGGGTTGTACCCAAAAATATAATGATTGCACCTTTTTGTTGTGCCGTGGTTTAGGCCAGTTTTTCCATGGCTTTCCCAATTCGGGCCACGCTCTCCTCCTTTCCGATCAAGGAGAGGATATGGAACAGGTGGGGGCCTTTTAGGTCGCCCACAACACATAGGCGCAGGGGGCCCATGATCTTGCCAAAGGAAAGCCCGTTATCGGTGATGTATTCCTTTACGGCCCTCTCGGCGGCCTCGGGGGCAAAGGGCTCCGTTGCCCGCAAGACTTCGGAGACCTTCCTTAAATGTTCCGCGGTGTCCGGTTTCCACTGTTTTTTGACCGCTTTGTCGTTATAGGCCTCGGGGGAAACAAAAAAGTAATGGCCCAGTTCCCAGAAATCCGAGACAAAATTGGCCCGCTCCTTGATCAAGTCCACCACTGTGGTTAGAAAGGCCGTCTCCTGCTTTTCCGCCGGTACGCCGTGGGCCGAAAGCACTTCTTGGAAGGCGGGCAAGAGCGCTGCGGTCTTTTTCCGCTGTAGGTATTGGTGGTTGTACCATTTGGTCTTGTCCGGGTCAAAACGGGCCCCGCCCTTGTGCACGCGGTCCAGGCCAAAGGCACCGATCAGCTCCTCCATGGAGAACAGCTCCTGTTCCGTACCGGGGTTCCACCCCAACAGGGCCAAAAAATTTACCACAGCCTCGGGGAAATATCCGGCCTCGCGGTAACCTTGGGACTCTTTCCAGGAAAGCGGAAACACGGGAAAGCCCCCTTTTTCACCATCGCGCTTGCTCAGTTTTCCCTTTCCCGTGGGCTTCATGATCAAGGGCAGGTGGGCAAATGTGGGCGGTGTCCACCCAAAGGCGGCGTACAATTGGTGGTGCAGGGCCAGGGAGGGCAACCATTCCTCGCCCCGAATCACATGGGTAATGTCCATAAGGTGATCGTCCACGATATTGGCCAAATGGTAGGTGGGCATGCCGTCACTTTTAAAGAGCACCTTGTCATCCAGGACATTGGTGTCTATTTCAATGCTGCCCCGAATGCTGTCTTCCAGCTGAAGCTTTTGGTCGGGGGGCGTCAGAAACCGAATAACGTGGTCTGCTCCACTGGCCAGGCGCTCTTCCACTTCCTGGGGCAGCATGGAGAGGGAATTGTCCAGTTTTAGCCTATTGTGCCAATTGTAGATAAAGGTTTTTCCCTTTTCCTCGTGGTTTTTCCTGTGATGGTCCAAACGCTCCGGGGTATCAAAGGCATAGTAGGCGTGCCCTTTTTCCACCAGCTCCAGGGCATACTGGCGGTACAGGTCCCTGCGCTCGCTCTGGCGGTAGGGGCCGTAGCTGCCCCCCAGTGCAGCGGAACCTTTTGTGTTTGGCCCTTCGTCAATGACCATGCCACACCATTCCAGGGCGTCCACGATATACGCCTCCGCACCCTCCACATAGCGGTTTTGATCGGTGTCCTCTATTCGGAGCACAAAATCGCCTCCGTGTTTTTTGGCAAATAGATAATTGAACAGGGCGGTGCGCACACCACCTATATGGAGCGGCCCAGTGGGACTGGGCGCAAAACGAACGCGAACTTTTTTGGCCATACTACCTTTTTTTGAGGCCCAAAGATAGTAAACTGCCTCATGGCCTTGCCCCGAGGCATTCATAAGAAACTGAATTTTAATTTCGAGGCAAGCCTCGCAGCATCAAAACCCTTGGCGGTGCCAATGAACTCAAGCCCATTTCTTCACGGGCCGCATTCTTGAAAAATACCCGTATGCCCCTTTGCCGCCTCTGTTTTTTTGCGGTTTTTGGCCTGGTCGTTCCAAGCTCAAAGGGAACGGTGCGGGGACAAGTGGAAAAAGGTGTCGAAAAGCGGGGTTTTTTTAACAAAAAGTGGGGCGTTAAAGCCCTTCCCTTCCTTTTCCAGGGAGATGACACCAAAATAGCTCAGGAAACGGCTGAACAATCGGAGGGCATAGCAACTTGCCACCTGGGAGTGAAGGTCCGTGAACCAGGGCTCTTGAAGGTCTTGCAGCAGTTGGGGAAAGGCTTTGAAATACTTTTCGGCATAAAAGGTGGTGCTCCTTTTCTCATTGCCGTACTTACAAAGGAGGAGTAAGGAAAACCCCAGGCCAAACTGGCCGATCTCCTCGCTCTCATACCTGTCAAAATATGCCCAATTGAACGCTGTGCCAAAAACCTTGAACAAGGTTTCAAAGCGCTCCCGATCATCATGCAGTGCCCGTTTTCCCCGGCTTGTAAGGCTCAGCCTGCCCTTTCTCTTTTTGGTCCATCCGGCCAATTCGGGAAGCAGGCGGGCCAAGGTGATGGACATTGCGTCTTCTTCCTTGTACAGTTTTGTGATGCCGCTCGTGATGTCTTCCTCCTCATAAAAGCCCTGGGCATAGAGATCGGCCACCAATCTAACGGGCAAATGTCCTTTTTGTGTGAGCTTTATCCCTCCCTGGTTTTCCAAATGTTCCATGAGATGACCCACCAAATTGAAAATGGGAACTTTCATAAAGTGTTGGGGTTTTGCACTTTTCAGGGTGAGCGGACTCTCTTTGTGAAAGGAGTCGTGGAGCAAATAATGCATCTCGGCGGGAGAGTAGCCTTCAAAGTCTGGCACTTTCCGGTTGTTTTGCGCTGCCATAGCCTCCTGTATGGCCTTTTCAATACCGTCCATTTCCATAAATTTTGCTCGTTTTGCGGTGTCAGTTAGGTTGATGTGCCTTGTTTTGTCCCGTTTCCCTTTCCCTGCGGAACATCCAAGCGGGTTGCTGCCCTATGGTGCCGGGGACAGCCTCATTTCTTTCGGGATGCGTTTGTTCATAATGGAGAACCAGAGCGGGGGAACAAAGGAAAGCACCATGGAAGTGGGGTAGCCAAAGGGCATTTGGGGCGATATGTCATGATAATCCAGTATTTGGTACTTCTTGGAGGCCTTGTAATGGTGGTCGCTGTGCCGTGTTAGCTCATAGAGTACAATGCGCCCCATGACGTGGTTGCTGTTCCAGGAATGCACCTCCCGCACCCGCTCATAGCGCCCGGAAGCCGTTTTTTTGCGGAGCAGGCCGTAATGTTCAATGTAGTTTACGCTCTCCAACATGAGAATGCCCACCACCCCGGAGAAAAAGGCCACGGAAAGCCCAAGGGCGCCAAAGAAATAGGCAATGGCGCATACATAGCTCACTTGGAAGAGGGTGTACCAGAGCATGTCGTTCTTGATGCTGAAAAATCCCGCTTTGGCATTGGCCAAGAGCTTGCGCTGAATGCGCCAGGCATTGGCGTACTGCCTAAAGACCGAGGTGAACCAAAAAGAGTACACACTTTGGTTGAGCCGGGCCGTGGCGGGGTCCTCTTTGGTGGCGGCGTGGGCGTGGTGGCCAAAATTATGTTCAATGTAAAAGTGCATGTAGTGGGAGGGGAGCAGCAACAATTTGGCCAAGCTCCTGTGCAAACGGCTCTTTCGGTGGCCCAGCTCATGGGCCACATTGATGCCGTTGGTGCCCAAGACAATGCCCATGCTCAGTACCAGGCCCACCCATTCATATGTTTCGAGCACACTGTTCTGGGTTTTCTGCAAGAGCATCCATAGCAGTCCGAACACGATGGGCACATTGACGTAGAGCATCCAATCGAACAGTTTTCTGTTGTTTTTTTCCTCCCTTTCCTCCGGACCATAATTGCTGGTGTCATGGGGAAGCAGCAACTCCAAAATGGGAATGGCCACAAAAGCATAGAGGGGAGTGGCATAGCTCCAAGGGCCCTCCAAAAGGAAAGCAAGCAGGGCGGAAGCGGGCAGGCTCAAGGCCGCAACGTATTTTAAATCTTTCATTTTGTCGCTTTTAACAGTATTTTCTAAGTCAAAAGATGGTATTCGGCTTATCTTGGTATTAAATATACTGGATTTTGGTCGTTTATCATCACATTCTTCGGAAGCTCAATCAATTCATAAAAAAGTACTATACCCAAAAATTGTTGAAAGGGGTGCTGCTGTTCCTGGCCCTGGGCGGTCTTTTCTTTTTGATCACGCTGGGCGTGGAGTATGCGCTCTGGTTGAGTGGCACGGGCAGGCTTTTGCTTTTTCTCTTCTTTGTGTTGATGCTGGGGCTGCTCACGGTGGTGCACATCCTAGTGCCCTTGTTTCAGTTGTTTCGATTGCGCCGGGGCATAGGCCCCAAGGATGCGGCCAAAATGATCGGCACCCATTTCCCGGAAGTGGGAGACAAACTCTTTAACCTGTTGGACCTTGCGGAAAACAAGGAACGATCGGAGCTGCTCTTGGCCAGTATGGAGCAACGTTCCCAACAGCTGCGCCCCATTCCCTTCTCCAAGGCCATAGACTACCGGGCGGCCTTGGGTAATGCAAAATATTTGGTGCTGCCCCTTTTGGTGGCGGGGCTGGTGTGGGCAAGTGGGCAATGGTCTTCCTTCATGGGGAGCTATGAACGGGTGGTGAATTATGACGTGGCCTATGAACGTCCCGCTCCGTTTTCCTTTCAATTGCTCTCCGCAGACTTGAAAACCTTGGAGAGCGAACCCTACACCCTGGAAGTGCGCACGGAAGGTGAACTGCGCCCAGAAAATGTGTTTTTGTCGATCCATGGCAAAGAGCTCTTGCTGGCAGAGGAAAATGGGGTGTACCGCCATACCCTTTCGCCCCCCATACGTTCCACCACCTTCCGGTTCAGGGGAAATGATGTTCGCTCGCGGGAGTATGTGCTCACGGCATTGAAGCCACCGGCCATCTTGGACTTTGCCTTGACCCTTACCTACCCCTCCTACCTGAACAAGCCCCAGGAGGTGATCAACAGCACTGGAAACGCCATCTTGCCCGAGGGCACCAAGGTGCGCTGGAATATTTTGGGCAAAGATGCGGAAGACATTGACCTGATCACCAAGGACACTACGGAATCGTTTCAGAAAACGGGAGATGCCTTTTCCCTTGAGCGCTCGGTGTATTCCAACCTGGACTACACCATTAGCACATCGAGCGCGGAGGTGAGGGACCACGAACGTTTGGATTATGGCTTCAGTGTGGTTAAGGATGCCTACCCGGTCATTGCGGCCACCCAGGTCTTGGATTCGCTAAATCCCAATGTTTCCTATTATCAGGGCGAGGCCAGTGATGACCACGGCGTGGCCAAAATAGACCTGGTGCATTATCCACAAGGGGATGAGGCGGCGGCAGAGCGCATTTCCCTGCTTTCCCCCAACGGGAATTTCGCCCCTTTTTACTATACCTATCCTTCCGGGCTTACCATTGTTCCGGGCCGGGATTATGAATTTTATTTTGAGGTAACGGACAACGATGGCATCCGTGGGGGCAAAACCACCAAGAGCGCACGCTATACCCATACCATACTGGACGGGGATGCCCTAAAGAACCGTGACCTGGAGACCCAGGAATCGCTCATACAAAACCTGGACCGCAGTTTGGAAAGGGCAAAGGAACAAGAGGAACGCCTTGAAAAACTCACCAAAGAACAAAAGGAAAAAAGCAGCCTTAACTTTAGCGATAAAAGTCAAGTGCGGGACTTCCTCCAAAAGCAAGAGCAACAGGAGGCCATGATGGAAAAGTTCAGCAAAGAGCTCAAGGACAACCTGAGCAAGGAAGAGCGATCCAATGCCTTGAACGAATTGCTGCAAGAACGGCTGGAACGGCAGGAAATGGAAGCAAAAAAGAACCAAAAACTCTTGGAGGAACTGAACAAATTGGCAGACAAGATCAACAAGGACGAGCTGGGCAAACGTTTGGAAGAGCTGGCCAAACAGCAGCAGAACAGCAAGCGCAGCCTGGAGCAGATCCTGGAACTGACCAAGCGTTACTACGTTACCGAAAAAGCGGCGCAGTTGTCACGGGAACTGGAAAAACTGTCCCAGGAACAAGAACAACTGCCCCAGCAGCAAAACGAGAACGGCACGGAGGCCCAACAAGAGCTGAACAAGGCGTTTGACAAGATTTCAAAAGACTTGGACGAATTGAAGAAAGATGACGGGGCACTTAAAAAACCAATTGGTTTAAAAATTGACAAGGATACGAAAGAGGGCGTACAGCAAGACCAACAGGAGGCCCTTGACGCCCTTAAAAAACAAGAGGACGCCCAAGGCGGCAGTCCGGACGACCCAAAGGACAAGGCGAAAAAGAAACAACAGTCTGCCGCCCAAAAAATGAAAGAAATGAGCGAGGCCCTCTCCAGCTCTTCGGCCGGGGGCGCCAGTGGGTCCTCCGTTGCGGAAGATGCCGAAATGCTGAGACAGATCTTAGACAACCTCATCCTCTTTTCCTTTAAGCAAGAAGCGTTGTTCGATGCCTTGAGCCAGCGGGAAGAACAGGACCTGAACCAGTACTCCCGAACCGTTCGCGACCAAAATGAGCTCCGAAATCTCTTTGAACACGTGGACGACAGTCTTTTTGCCCTTTCCCTGAGACAAGCCGAGCTTTCGGAATTTGTGAACGAACAGGTCACCGAAGTCTATTACAACATTGACAAATCCTTGGAAAGTATGGCCGATGGGCAGATGTACCAAGGGGTATCTCACCAAAAATATGTGTTGAACGCCTCCAACGGCCTGGCCGATTTTTTGGCGGACGTTCTTGAAAACATGCAGCAGAGCATGCAAATGGGGCAAGGTTCCGGAGGGGGCTTCAAACTTCCGGACATTATCATTAGCCAAGGCCAATTAAAGGAAAAAATGGGGCAACAAGGCCAACAGGGAAAAGCTGGGCAGGAAGGGAGCCAAGGAAAAGAGGGCGAAGGAGCGTCAGAAGGACAAAAGGGCCAAGACGGGATGTCCGGAGCAGACGGTAAGAAAAGAGGTGATGGCCAAAGCGGGGAGGGTTCTGAAGGAGAACAGGGCCAAAACGGCGAGGGGGCCGATGGCGAAGGCAAGGGACAAGGCTCAGCGGGATCGGGGGAATTGGCCCTGCAGGAGCTTTATGAGATCTATCAAGAGCAACAGCGCATCCGGCAGGCCCTGGAGGAGCAGTTAAAGGACCTGATCAATGCCGAAGACCGCAACTTGGGCGAAAAGCTCTTGCAGCAAATGGAAGATTTTGAAAACGATCTTCTGGAAAACGGCATTACCGAACGTACCCGGAACAAAATGAACACCATTAGCCACCAACTGATGCAGTTGGAAAATGCCACATTGAAGCAAGGGGAAAAAAAGGAAAGGGAAAGCAACACCAATCTGCGCGACTTTAGCAATCCCATTATCACGAAACCCTCATTACTACAGAATTATAAAAACGAGGTGGAAGTTTTAAACAGACAAGCATTACCTTTGCGCCAAAATTTCAAAAACCGGGTAAAGGCCTATTTCAAAGAGCAATGATCCATTTTCATTATGAGACCGGATTTGGGTTGGAAAAGGAATCCAGTTTCAAAAAGTGGTTGGTGGCCTGTGCGGCCAGTGAGGGTTTTTCCATTGGGGACATTGCATATGTCTTTTGTGACGACCAACGCCTGCTACAAATAAACAAGGAGTATCTAAATCACGATTCCTTTACGGATATCATCACCTTTGATTATGTGATGGGAAACACACTGTCCGCAGATATTTTTATTTCTGTGGAACGCGTGGCCGACAATGCCCAACATTACCAGGTAACTTTTGAAAAGGAAATGTGCAGGGTCATGGTGCACGGCCTGCTGCACCTTATGGGCTATAAGGACAAATCTGAACAGGATGGTGTCCTGATGAGAGCAAAAGAAGAAGAGAAAATAAACATGTTCCACGTGGAACGCTGAGTTATGTTTGGAGAAAAATACGATGTTATTGTAGTGGGGGGCGGCCATGCCGGCGCGGAGGCCGCAGCGGCGGCCGCAAACCTTGGTTCCAAGACCCTGTTGATCACCATGAACCTGCAGACCATTGGCCAAATGTCATGCAACCCAGCCATGGGCGGCATTGCCAAAGGCCAGATCGTGCGGGAAATTGATGCCCTGGGCGGGTATAGCGGTATCGTTTCCGATAAATCGGCCATACAGTACAAGATGCTCAACAAATCCAAGGGTCCGGCCATGTGGAGCCCACGCACCCAGAACGATCGCATGCGCTTTGCAGAGGAGTGGCGTTGGGCCCTGGAAAAAACCCCGAACGTTGACTTTTACCAGGAAATGGTCTCCGGACTCATCGTGGAAGGAAGCACCGTGGTGGGGGTCACCACCTCCTTGGGCATTGCCATTTATGCCAAGTCCGTGGTGCTCACCAACGGCACCTTCCTTAACGGACTCATCCATATTGGGGAAAAACAATTTGGTGGCGGTAGGGCAGGGGAGCGCGCCGCCACCGGTATCACGGCCCAACTTACGGACCTCGGTTTTAAAAGTGGACGGATGAAAACAGGTACGCCCCCTAGGGTGGACGGCCGATCCCTTGACTATTCCAAGATGAGCTTACAGCCCGGAGATGAACAACCCGATAAATTTTCCTATACCGATACCCCTATCCTTACAGAACAACGGGCCTGCCACATGACATATACCAGTCCCCAAGTACACGACCTTTTAAGGGAAGGCTTTGATCGTTCGCCCATGTTCAACGGCCGTATAAAGAGCATTGGCCCCCGATATTGTCCCTCCATTGAGGATAAGATCCATCGTTTTGCCGATAAGGACCGCCACCAGATGTTCATTGAGCCCGAAGGGTGGCATACGGTAGAGGTGTATGTGAACGGGTTCTCGACTTCCCTTCCCGAAGATGTCCAGTTCAAGGCGTTGCGATCGGTGGCCGGTTTTGAACATGTGAAGTTTTTTAGACCTGGTTATGCCATTGAGTACGATTTCTTTCCGCCCACCCAATTAAAGCACACCCTAGAGACAAAATTGATCGACAACCTCTATTTTGCCGGCCAAATCAATGGCACCACCGGCTACGAGGAAGCGGCATCACAAGGCCTGATGGCCGGCATAAACGCCCATTTGAAAATAAATGAAAAAGACCCCTTTGTTCTACAAAGGGACGAAGCCTACATCGGCGTGCTCATAGACGACCTCATTACAAAGGGCACCGAGGAACCGTACCGCATGTTCACTTCCCGGGCGGAGTACCGCACCCTCTTGAGACAGGACAACGCCGATCTACGACTTACCCCAAAAAGCCACGATTTGGGACTTGCCTCTGACGAACGCCTGCGCAAAATGGAAGAAAAGGAAGCCAAATCCAAGGCTTTTGTGGATTTTTTCAAGAAAACCAGCGTCTTGCCCGAAGCCATCAATCCCATACTGGAAAGGGTGCAATCGGCTCCGATCAAACAATCGGATAAAATGTACAAGCTCTTTTCACGTCCCGAGCTTACCATGCACCATATGCGACAGTTGGAGCCGGTCTCCCGCTTTATCCTTGAGGAAGACCTAAGCCCTGACGTGCTGGAACAAACTGAGGTACAAGTGAAATACGCAGGCTACATTGCCAAAGAAAAAACGAATGCCGATAAATTGCAACGCCTGGAAAACGTAAAAATTCCTGCCCAATTCAACTACAGTAACATCCAATCCATCTCCTATGAAGCCCGGGAAAAACTGAACGACATACAGCCCACCACAATTTCACAAGCCTCGCGCATCAGTGGTGTTACTCCCAGTGATATCAGTGTGCTGCTTGTTCATTTGGGTAGATAACTAGCCATTATGTTCCACGTGGAACGATCAGGTCAAGACAGGTCTTGCCCTTATCCCCATTCTTTTCTTTCACTCTTGATGCCATGAAACACTATCTCACCACAAAAGATCATTTCCTTACGCAGGAACGTTTTGAACTATGGCATCATCCCGAAATGGACTATCTGGAAACGCGCCCCGTACCGGAGCACATTGAAAAATATTACCAATCTGATGACTACATTTCGCACGGCACTTCCAAAAAAACATTTTTTACAGTTCTATACAGCTGGGCAAAATCCTTAAACCTCCGATCCAAATACAACCTTATCAAAAAACTACACCCCACCGCCAAAACCATCTGTGACATTGGTACAGGTACGGGCGACTTTCTCCATTATCTCCAGGAAAAGGGTTTTGAGGTCTATGGCACGGAGCCCAATGAAAAAGCGAGAACAACAGCAACAAACAAAGGAATTTCCGTTTGTGAACATCTGGGTCAACTTCCCCGACAGCAATTCGATATGATTACCCTCTGGCACGTACTGGAGCATCTACCTGACCTTGACCAGAGCATTTCCAACATTACATCGCTCCTGGAAGCCAATGGCAAGCTCCTTGTTGCGGTACCCAACTATAAATCCTATGACGCCCAATACTATAAACACTACTGGGCCGCCTATGACACCCCAAGACATCTCTGGCACTTTTCCAGAAACAGCATTGAAGCCATCTTTAGGAAGCACCGCATGAAAATTGAAACGACCAAGGGCATGCCCCTGGATGCCTTTTATGTCAGCCTTTTATCCGAAAAATATAAAAACGGACATCATCGTTACTTCTCTGCGTTTATAATAGCTTTACTATCAAACATTCAAGCAATACAATCAAAAGAACATTCTTCCCGCATTTATGTCCTTCGAAAAACATAAAAACTTCTTTTCAGTTCCTCTCCTGGAGTTTCTTTGTGTCATTTTACCCTAACTATTCCATTTCGATGAAAATTCCTCAAACACCCTTAAAATAGACTCTTTATAATATACTTCTTCTATCTAAGAAGGTTTTTATATAAGATTTATCAATTCTATTAATTCGCGACCCCACCACGTCACAGTTACAAAAGCTTTCTTACTTTTGCGCGAATCAAATTAAAAAACATGAAGAATTTATTGTTTGCCCTTAGTACCCTCATCCTTCTATCCTGCCAGCAGGAAAAAATTGGCTTTGTGGACAACGTTGCCCTTATGGATGCTTACCAAGAAAAAATTGACGTAGAAGCCGCTTTTAAAGAAAAGGCGGATGCCCTGGCCAAAAAGCGAGACAGTATTTCGCAGGCTTTCCAAATGGAAGCACAGGCCTTTCAGGTAAAAGCCCAAAGCATGTCCCAGCAAAAGGCCCAGGAAGAATATGCACAGTTTCAGCAACGCGGCCAAGTGTTGGGACAACAACTGCAACAACAAGATGCCGCCCTACAGGCGGAGGGCCAAACTGAAATGGACAGTATCGTAAGCAAGGTAAAAGAACAAATCAAAGCTTACGGTAAGGCCAATGGATACAGCTATATTCTCGGTGGTGGGGACGGTGGCAGCGTACTCTACGGTAAGGAAGCCCATGACCTTACCGATGCCATCGTAAAACTCCTTAACGACGACTACAAGGCCAACTAATCCTTTTTTTACCCGGTAATTACTTTAACACAAGGGCTTGTAATCCTACCCTATTCCCATTGAAAAGGGGCCTCCGGGCCGCTTTTGTCTTTGTCTGGACCCCCAATGTCTTCGAGCTCCCTTTCCAGATCAAAGGTGTCCCTGGGCAAAAAACCATTGGTTATCAAAACCATCCCGCAAATGATAAGCACCAAACCTATGGTCTTCTTTATCATCACGATCCTATTCGAGGTCAATTTTCTCTGTAGCTGTTTGGCCAACAAAATCTTGACCAGATCGGTTATAAAATAAGTGAGCAACATGGCGCCGAAGAATACCAAAATGCGGTCACTGTCATTGTCCAAGCTGGGACCCACCACGATAATGACCCCCAACCAAAACACCAGCACCCCTATGTTTATGAAATTGAGCAAAAAACCTTTTAGCAACAGCCCCAGATAACCACTCTTGGTGGTTTTGATACGGGTCTTGTGCGCTCCTTTGGGCATTCCCCTTTTAAAGAAAATGGTGGCCCCGTACACCACCAATATCACGCCACCAAAAACATAGAGCCCTGGCTGGTTGCTCAAGTTCTCCAACAATTGAAAACTACTGAAATAGGCAATGGCAATAAATAGTATGTCTGCCACAAACACCCCCACGTCAAAAGCCAAGGCCGCCCTAAATCCCCTGAAAGCACTGGTTTCCAACAACACAAAGAATACAGGGCCGATCATAAAGCTCAATAAAAAGCCCAACGGTATGGCTGCCTGTACATCTTCCATCATGCCCCTACATTTTGGTGATCACGCCCCCAAAGACCGTCTTCTCATCCAGGGACTTGGGGTTTCCATAGATCAGCACTTCCCCACCGGCCTTAACACTGGCCTTCACATAATCGGTGGCAAATACTTCCGCCTTACTGCCGGCATTGACGTTCACTGTAGATATTTTGGTCAGTAGTTTACTGCCCAAATACTTTCCCCCGGTATTGATCTGCACATCCTGGGCCTCTGCCGTGCCGTTTGCCGTGATGATGCCCCCGGTAACGGATTTGATCAACATTTGACTAACCTTGGCCTGCACCTTGACTTCACCACCTTCCTGGGCCCTTAACTCCAGGATATCCTGCTCCATCTCGGTATCCCCCTGTATGAGCGCATCCTCGTTCACATCTATAATGACCAAGGGCGCACTGTAATGTAGGTCTATAAAGGTCTTGTAACCACTAAAGAACTTGGTGATCTGCATCCGTATCTTCAAGATCCCATCATTGTTCACGATGACCACTTTGTCCAGATCTTCACCGGTGAGCACGGCCTTGTTCTCTGTGGAAGGCACCAGATTCACGGAAAGCCCATCGAAGACCTTGAGCTCGGTAAATGCCGTTAAGCTCCTGGTTTCGGACCCGCCCTGCGCAGACACCACAAAAGTGCCCATAAGGAACAGTAGCACTATGATATGCTTCATTTCATAGGTTTTAACACACGTAAAGTAAAGGCCTTAGGGCAAATTCCATTCCAAAAAAGGGGGCTACCCGTTCTTTCCGAGCAGGGAGAAATCCAAATGACGCTTTACCAGATCCGTGTTCTTCACCATCACCACGACCTCATCTCCCAACTGATAGGTCTTTTTGGTCCGTTCTCCCACAATGGCATACTCCTTTTCATCAAAGATATAATAATCTCCCTTTATGTCCCGAATGCGAACCATGCCCTCGCACTTGTTCTCAATGATCTCCACATAGATGCCCCACTCGGTTACCCCGCTGATCACCCCAACAAACTCCTGGTCTTGGTGGTCTTGCATGAACTTGATCTGCATGTACTTTATGGAATCGCGCTCTGCACTTACGGCCAGGTATTCCATGTCCGATGCGTGCTTGCACTTCACCTCATATTCCGCTTCCTTGGCACTATTGCCCCCATCCAAATAGTGCTGCAGCAACCTATGTACCATGACATCCGGATAACGCCGTATGGGCGATGTAAAATGGGTATAATGATCAAAGGCCAGGCCATAGTGCCCTATATTGTCCGTGGTGTATATGGCCTTGCTCATACTTCTAATGGCCAGGGTATCCACCAAATTCTGCTCTTTTTTTCCCTTTACGTCCTCCAACAGCTGGTTCAGGGAAGCGCTGATGCTCTTTTTGTCCTTGAAATTGAGCTTGTGCCCAAATCTTGAAACAATACCGTTCAGTGCCATTAATTTGTCTTCATTGGGATCGTCATGCACCCTGTACACAAATGTTTTTTTGCTTTTCTGCTTTCCTATGTACTCCGCCACCTTTCTATTGGCCAGCAACATGAACTCTTCAATGAGTTTATTGGCGTCCTTACTTTCCTTGAAGTACACCCCTATGGGCTGGTTCTCCTCATTTAGATTAAAGCGGACTTCTACCTTGTCAAAGGAAATGGCGCCCTTTTGCATACGCGACCTTCGCATGATCTTGGCCAAACGTTGCATGGTGAGGGTGGCCTGCACCACTTCCCCGGACACTTGGTAGGCCCCATCCCTTATGGATACCTCCGCAGGGATGTTTCCATTCTCATGCTCTATGATGTATTGGGCCTCTTCGTAAGCAAAACGTTCGTTGGAATTGGTAACTGTTCTTCCAAACCATTGGTCCGTTACCTGGGCCTTATCGTTCATGGTAAACACCGCAGAAAAGGTATATTTTTCCTCATTGGGCCTTAATGAACAGGCGTTGTTGCTCAATATCTCCGGTAGCATGGGTACCACCCGATCCACCAAATAGACCGAAGTGGCCCGTTCATAGGCCTCATCATCCAGAACAGTTCCTTCCCTTAGGTAATGCGACACATCTGCAATGTGCACCCCTATTTCATAGCTTCCGTTGTCCAATACCCTAAAGGAAAGGGCATCGTCAAAATCCTTGGCATCCTTGGGATCAATGGTAAAGGTCAGCACATCGCGCATGTCCCTGCGCTTTTTGATCTCACTTTCCTTGATCTCCGTATCCAGCTCGTCTGCAAAGCGCTGTACCTCCACCGGAAACTCGTGGGGCAGACCGTACTCTGCCAATATGGAATGGATCTCCGTATGGTGCTCACCAGGTTTCCCCAGCACCTCTACCACCTTACCGTAAGGGGAGTCCACACGGTCTGGCCAGTCCGTTATTTCCACAATCACCTTGTCACCATCCTCTGCCTTTCCCAATTTATCTTTGGAGACAAAGATATCGGTGTACATCTTGCCGTCCGTTGGCCTAACAAAGGCAAAGGATTTTTGCATGTCCACGACCCCCACAAATGCCGTCTTGTGGCGCTCCAGAACTTCCTTTACCGCCCCTTCCTTTTTCTTTCCCTTTCTTCCCTGGTTCACCAATACGGTTACCCTGTCCTTGTGAAAGGCCTTGTTCAGTTTATGGTTGGGGACAAAAATGTCATCATCCAGATCTTCCACGATGATGTAGGCATTGCCATTGCTGGTAAGGTCCACCACACCCTCATAATGGTCCCTGGCATCTTCCAGGGCTTGGTACCTTCCACGATCGCGCTCCTGTATGCGCTTGCTCTCTTTGAGCTGGTTCAGGCGCTTGATCAATGTATTGCGGTCATGGGCATCTGTTATGCTTAGTTTTCCAGCGATTTGTTTATAATTGAAATCTTTATTGGGCTCTTTTTCCAATACGTTGAAAATTCCCTTTGTAATCTCGTTCTTCCTGTGGTTTCTCGTCTTTTTGTTTCTATTTGACATTCAATCTTTAATTTGTGCGAAAATTACGAATTATAATCTGTTGCGCCTTCGCCTTCAATACTTTTCATTGTATCCCTTGGGTTATCAACAATTATAACACCCATATTTTTTTTGTTTTAAAATTTTAAAGAAAAAATGGTGTCTATGATAGGATGTTGATAAGCCGTATAACTTTTTGGATCATGTCTTGACACGCGAGCTTATGGTTTTTTGTGAACAATCCATTAACTGAAGAGTACGTTGAAAACCATCGTTTTAAAAAAGTTATGGTTGGCGGTTAACAACTTATGTCAACAGCTATTTTTCATAACTTTTTACATGGGTCATTGGGAATAACCCATACCTACCATTTGAAAAGAGGACAACTATTTTGGAAAAGATAAATTAGGAGAACTCGATTATTTTTTGCAGTACAATTTTAAGAGTTCATTCCCTTAAAATAAACGTCAGTAGTTATGAACATCTTCTTAAAGGGAAATACCTTTTTATTCCTTTGCAATTAACAGCTACTTTTTTTCATGTTCCTTTAATTTGTTGTGAAAACAGCTTTTATTGTGGTGAACATAGGTTTATTGTATTTTTGTGGACCAAAGGAAGCCCCACTATTTTTAAAGTTATGAGCACAAACGCATAAACCACCTAAAATGAGAATAGCCATTGGCAACGATCATGCCGGAACAGAATATAAGTTGGCCATTGTTGGACTTTTAAAGTCCAAGGAAATGGAAGTGATCAATTACGGCACGGACGGTACGGACAGTGTGGATTATCCTGATTTTGTACATCCGGTGGCAGAAGACGTGGAACAGGCCCGGGTGGCTCTGGGCATCATTATCTGTGGCAGTGGAAACGGAGCTTCCATGACGGCCAACAAACATCAAAAGGTGCGTGCCGCCCTTTGTTGGAACAAGGAAATCACCCAATTGGCCCGTGAGCACAATGATGCCAACATTCTCAGTATCCCGGCCAGATATGTTTCTTTGCCGCAGGCCTTGGAAATGGTCAATGTTTTTCTAAGCACTTCTTTTGAGGGAGGCCGCCATGAAAGACGTATAGAAAAAATTCCCTGTACCTAAACGTATGGAAGACCATGGTGCACCCTTTTTTTTAAAGCGAAAGGACATTGCGGCCACGCCAACAAGGGTAATGGTGCTGCGCCTTTTTTTAAGCCAGCGTACCGGGCTTTCTTTGGCAAATGTCTGTGACCAGCTCTACTTTTCGGATTCCTCCACTGTTTTCAGAACCTTGCGGCTCTTTGTCCATAAAGGGGTGTTGCACACAGTGGTGACCCCGGACGGGGAACGTAAGTATACCCTTTGCCAGAAAGATTGCACGGAAAAAGGGCATTTGGATCGGCACCCCCACTTTTCATGTCAACATTGCCGGAAATTATTTTGTTTGCCAGGCCATCCCATGCCGGTACCTTACCTTAAGGATGGCTCACAAGTGGAAGATGTGTACCTTAGCTTTGGCGGGGTATGCAATGAATGCAAGTAGTTTGCATGCCCATGGGCGTACTTTTGCAAGATATTATGGGACACGCACACATTGGTCATGATCATGCACATCCAGATCTAAAGGGGAGAAACCTTATCATTTCCATTTTTTTGAACATTGTCATTACCTTGGCGCAGGTGGTGGGTGGCATTGTTTCGGGAAGCCTGGCCCTTTTATCCGATGCACTTCACAATTTTAGCGATGTACTTTCCCTGGTCATCAGTTATGTGGCCACCAAACTGTCCAAAAAGCGCGCTTCGGTGAACAAGACCTTTGGTTACAAGCGGGCAGAGATCATTGCGGCATTTGTAAATGCGGCCTCGCTCATGATCGTTTCCATTATTTTGATAAAAGAGGCGGTGGAACGTTTTATGGACCCCCAGGAAATTACCTCCAACCTGGTCATTTGGCTTTCTTTGGTGGCCATTGCGGGCAATGGTTTCAGTGTGCTGTTGCTCCGGAAAGATTCCAAGGACAACATGAACATGCAGTCTGCCTACCTCCATTTGTTCACGGATATGATGGCGTCGGTGGCCGTGCTCATAGGCGGTCTGCTGATGCGTTTTTTTCAGTGGTATTGGGTAGATCCCCTGCTTACCCTGGCCATAGCCATTTACCTTATATTCATGGGATATGACCTGCTGAAGAACGCTACTAGGGTGCTCATGCTCTTTACCCCGAACAGCATTCAGGTACAACAGCTGGTAGATGCCATAAAAAAATGGGAGCAAGTGAAAAATGTGCACCATGTGCACGTATGGCAGTTAAATGAGGATGAAGTACATTTGGAGGCACACATAGATTTTAAGGAAGACATTCGCCTGTCTGAATTTGATGTCATTTTAATGGAGATCGAAGCCGAACTGTATCACCAATACGGCATAAACCACGTGAACATACAGCCCGAATTTGGAAAGTGCGACAGCAAACAGATCATAGTACAGGATTGAAAATGGAAATTGTTACCAAGACCTTTGGGGAACTTGATGTTCATACACTTTACGAGCTTTTGCGACTGCGCACCCAGGTGTTTGTGGTGGAACAGGATTGTGTGTACCAGGATTTGGACGGAAAGGATGATCGGGCCCTGCACGTGTTGGGCATAAAAAATGGGGAATTGGTGGCCTATACCCGAATTTTTCAACCTGGGCTCTATTTTAAAGAGGCCGCCATAGGCCGGGTAGTGGTGCAGGGGACCCAAAGAAAGCATGGTTACGGTAAAGTGATCATGAAGGCCTCCATTGCGGCCATTGAAGAAAGGTTCAAGGAAAGGGCCATTAAAATATCTGCCCAGACCCATCTCAAAAAATTTTACCAAGAACTGGGCTTTGAGCAAGTTGGGGAGGGGTATCTGGAAGATGGCATTCCCCACATTGGGATGCTCAGATCGTGATACCTGCCCATTTTGCCCATATGCCTTGTGGCATATCTTTTTTGCAGGCAAGTGATTTAGGAACCGTGGGGATACCCATATTCCCCAAGGCTTTCCAATACCATTTCCCAATAGAAAACAATCCGATAAATGGTTTCTTTTTACGCCCTACTTCAACATGAAAATGAGCCTTAGCCGGGGCATACCTGATTTTTCTTTGTCGCGCAGCAAAAAAACAATTCAATTTCTATGGCTGCATTTCAAACGAGATATGGTATAACACAAGCGTATGGCGCTCGCTCAAATCTTAATGGGGGTCTTATTGCTCAGGTTAATGTCTTCCAACATCATGTCCGTGAACTTGTAGTGGCCCCTTGTGGTAATGATTCTGAACCTGTTGGATTTCATACGGCTCAAAGTGTCCAAGAAAAGCCACTTGGACTTGAGCAACCTGGGCTTTTCCGATTTTAGACTGATGTCAAAAAAATACTTGCGCCCATTTTTCATCGCCACGATGTCCGGGGTCACTTTGGCATCCGCCCCTTTTCTGGTATAGGATTTTGGGGTTTCATAACCTTCCATATCGGCCTTGATGTTTTCAAATCCAGTGGCCTCCAAATGGTGAATGGATTTCTCTAAAAAAGCAATGTTCTCTGTCTTGTCTTGTGATATCATACCCTATAAGATAGCAAAAAAAGGGAGAAACGCAAATTTTTGTAAGGATTTTCAAGGGCACCCCTGTGTTTCCTTGGCGGTGGGGCATGATATGGTTGTGCATGGCACTTTTAGACCCATCGGTCGGTTTTGGTAAGGGGCAACCTTGGGCAAGGGCATCTTTGGTTGGGACATAGTGCTAAAAATATGGGTCCATCGGCACCATTTCAACCCATGTTGGAGGGTGGTTTTTTCACGACCGACCCATCGGTCTAAAAGTATGGTTTTTACGGTTGGGCCCTCCAAAACCCAAAAAGTTAAAAAAGGACCGTAAAAAAGGGGTTTCACCCAGATGAAGCAATGGAAATTCCATTACGGGGGCAAATCCCTGCAAAATCAATGGCAAAAATCTATTTTTAGAGGGTAGTAGATGGTTATCTATATTAAATCGAGTTGATAGCCAAAATGTCGGGCCGGGCGCCCGCCTGAATTGTAGTCGAGGCAGCCTGTCATAGCCTATTTTCTCTGGCGAATGGTTCTAGACTGCCTGCCTGGCGGACGTTCGAACTGACAACAGAAAAAATCATTGATCATAAAGTAATCAAACCATTACCTTGTTCAATGAATACGTATTTATCTACTGACCTCCATCTATTTATACTGGAGGTTGTATTCTCCTTGCAAAAGGCTGATTCATTATCGGTGTTTACATTCATTGGCACCGCCAAAGGGTTTGATACCCCGAAGCTTGCCTGGAAACTAAAATTCAGTTTCTTAGTAATGCCTGATGGGCTTGCCCCGAGGGTGTTTGCTTTTCAGGAGTACCGCTGCATAAGATCGTACAAGGCCTTTGCCGTGCGCGCCACCACGCCCACCACTAGGGCGTTGCCCATGAAAAAGGCCCGTTTGGCGTTGCTGATGCCCTGAAGTTGGGTGTGGTTGTCGGGGAACATGTTCAGGCGTTCCAATTCCACCGGTGTTAGCCTGCGCAATCTTTTTTTGTGGGCCACCACATGTTTAAAACGCGATGGGGATTTGCCGCCCTCCCCGGTAATGATGGTGCGGGACGGCTTGTCCAGGGCGTCCGGAAAAACCATGGCGCCTTCGGTGTAATGGTATTCAAAGCCGTTCTTTGCTGTGCGCACCTCTTTCTTGGCGCCCTTTAGGTAGTCCCATTTTGGATAATCGTCCGGGGAAACAAAAAACGCTTCGGGTACGTTCCCTGTTTCCAAGATGTCTCCCAATACAGTGCGCTCCCCTTGATGGTCCGCTTGGGTTTTCTCAGTGTGCACGTGGCCCCCAACAAATACGCCACTATTTTCAAAAGGGGAGGCTTGCTGGCCCAAATTGAAGTTTTCGGAAAGACCTACCAAATCTTGCGCAATGGAAAAAGCCTTTGTTTTTGTGCTTATTTCCAGTACCGGAAAGGCCCGTGCAAAAACCCCTGTTGTGTGCAGCCAGTCCTTGCCCCCGGTTTTTAATAGGGCGGCATGGGCCGGGGTACTCTTGTGGTAGCCAATGAAAAAAATGCGCCGCCGCCGCTGGGGCATGCCGTAATCTGCCGCGTTGATCACCCGCCATTCCACCGCATAGCCCAAACCTTCAAGGCTTTTGAGCATAATGGCAAAATCGCGCCCCCGTTGGCCGGAAGGCGATTTTAGTAAACGATCTACGTTCTCTAGGAACAAATATTTTGGTGGGTGTTTCTTTTCTGATAAAATTCTATGGATGCTCCACCAAAGCACGCCCTTTTTACCGATCAGCCCCTTGGCGTTCTGTAGGGTGGATGCCACGGAATAATCCTGACACGGAAAGCCGCCCACCAACATATCGGCATCCGGGATGTCTGCGGTGGGCACTTCGGAAATGTCCGCGTTGCTGTGGTTCTTGGTTCCAAAGCGGGCTTCGTACACCAGGGAAGCATGCTGTTTTTTGGTGCTGGGCTCCCATTGGTTGCTCCAGACCACCTCATAGTCTTGGCCAGCTTCCAGACCCAGTCTAAAACCGCCCACCCCGGCAAAAAGCTCAATGACCGTCACTTTTTTCATTAGGGGCTAAAGTAAGGATTTTTTAACCCAGATTATGCACTAGTCCCCTGATGAATGGCTTCATAATTTTTCAAAGGATAACTTGGTTGCTTGAGTGTTATATAGTAGACTTTCGCGATGAGGGTGTAAAGCCCAATAAAAAAAAGACTTTTGCGATTGAGGCGCCCGCCTCAATGACTCAGTCGGGCAGGCCCGCCCGAATGTGCCCTTCGGTACGGGCGGGTAGCCATCGCTACGGTGAGTGAGCAAAAGTCAGTGCAACGATTGATTTTGCAGGGATTTGCAGCCGTAATACCTGCCCGTTCCTTTCAGGCGGGGAATTTCTATTGCTTAATCTAGGTTTAAGGTAGGAAAGGGCCGCGGACCACAGGATGTATGGCCGATTGTGTATTTTTACGGAAAAGGAAAGACGATGAACCACAGCTATGCCATTCTATGCATCATTTTTATCATCGCCCTGGGCTGTGATCCCACGGGCCAGCCCCAAAACAAGGCCCAAGAAATCATAGACAACCTAAAGGGTAAGGTGGCACCGGACAAGAGGGTGGCCGTTTTTAACATAGCCGCGCAACAACAGGGCAATGGATATGTATTAAAGGGAGAGACCAATGACCACAACGCCCTGCAAAGACTGTATGATTCCCTGGCCGCTAATGCCATTTCCTTTACCGATAGCGTGTCCCTCTTGCCCCGGGCAGAGCTCGGGGAGAAAACCAGGGCCCTCATCAACATTTCCGTGGCCAACCTCAGAAGCCGGCCCAAGCACAGTGCGGAACTGGCCACCCAGGCCACTTTGGGCACCCCGGTAAAGGTTTTGAAAAAGGAGGGGGATTGGTACTACATACAGACACCGGACCATTATTTGGCATGGGTGGATGATGGGGGCATTGTGCTTCTTACGGAACAAGAAATCAAAAATTGGGAAAGTGCAGAAAAGATGGTGTACACCAAAACCTACGGTCACGCCTACCTTGGTCCGGAGCGGAAAGAGGTTGTGTCCGACCTCGTGGCCGGCAACATTTTAGAGGTCATTAAATATGCCGATTCCTTTTATATTGTCCGTTTTCCCGATGGTAGAAACGCCTATATTTCCCATGATGAGGCCATGAAATACGAGGACTGGTTGGCCAACCTGGACCAAAGTTCCGCTGCCTTGGTGGCCACCTCCAAGCGTTTTATGGGAGTGCCCTACCTATGGGGCGGCACCTCTGCCAAAGGAATGGACTGCAGTGGGTTCACCAAGACCATTTTCTTCCTGAACGGCATGGTCATCCCCCGAGATGCCTCACAACAGGTGCACACTGGCGAAATGGTCGATGAAAAAGGCAACTTTGATGCCCTGGAAGAAGGGGACCTCCTCTTTTTTGGAACGGAAGCCACGGCGGACACTCCAGAAAAAGTGGTGCACGTGGGGATGTGGATCGGCAACAATGAGTTCATTCACGCCTCCGATATGGTCCGTATTGGCAGTGTGGACAAAACCGCCCCCAATTATGACGAACATAACGTGGACCGGTACCTTCGCAGCAAAAGGTTGTTGCGAAAAGAGGACAAAGACCTGCTTGATCTTAGAAAGGTGCCTTTGTTCCGGTAGTTGAAGCGCCGCATCTAAGATGATGGCTTCGTTCCTTTATCCGTGTTGGAGGGGATCTCTCAAGAGAAAGGGATAACCTATTTTCATCCAAGCTTCCATAAACGCTACAAAACCACGGTTTTCCCGGTTTTAAAGGACTCGTCCGCGGCCAGTACGATCCTCAGGCTGTTCACTGCATCGCGCAAATGGTCTTCCACATCCAGGTTTTTCCTTATCGCCCTTAAAAAAAATTCTTGTTCCAACTGGCAGAGTCCGTCATGGTCGGGTTCGTCAGAGGTATCCAGATAATCGTCGGTCCGGGTAAAGTTTCCCTTGGCATCCAGGGCGCTGTGGTGCAGCTTTAAGCCACCGGTCCTGGAGTGGTCGTCCACACTGTCAGAATCGCCCTTGGCCTCGTCCGTTATGGAAACAGCGCCTTTGGGCCCGATCACGTCCTTTACAAAAAAGGCCGTTTCGCTCATCATGGGTCCCCAACCGGCCTCGTACCAGCCCACGGAACCATCCTTGAACCGCACTTGGAGCTGCCCGTAATTGTACATTTCAGGGTCAATGTCATCCGATAGTCGGGCACCAATGGCGCTCACGCTCACCGGTTCGGACTGGGTCATGAGGCACATGATGTCCACATAGTGCACCCCACAGTCCACAATGGGGGACATGGAGCGCATCAGCTGTTTGTGTGTGTGCCAAGCGGCCCCGGAGCTTTGCTGGTTCAGGTTCATGCGCATGACCAGGGGCTTGCCCAAACTGCGGGCCACCTCCACAAATTTGGCCCAGGCGGGGTGCACCCGCAAGATATAGCCCACCACCATTTTTTTATTTCTTTGCTTTGCCAGGGCCACCAGGGACGCTGCACTTTCAACGGTAAGCGCCAAGGGCTTTTCCACAAACACGTGGGCATTGGCGTTCAAGGCCGCTCGGACATAAGCTGCGTGGGTGTCCGGGTAGGTGTTTATGGAGACGGCATCCGGTTTCGTTAGGGCCAAGGCCGTTTCGTAGTCCGCATACGTGGGACAGCCCCCGAGATCGGCAGCGAGCTTCTCACGACTTTCTGGGGTACGGCTTACCAGTCCAACCAAGTCAAAACCGTCCAAACGGTTGTAGGCACGGGCGTGGGAGCTGCCCATATTGCCGCAGCCGACGACTAAAACACGTGTTTTTTTCATAAGGGGTTACGCTTAAACCATACAACGTCCTTACTAATTGCAATGGGTTCGTTATATTTAATGAAAAGTAAACAAAACGCATGACACCACCAACACCATCACAAGGCACCGTTATCGGGGTTGCAGCCTGCTTGGCCCTTGCCCTGTTCACTGTGGCATTTACAGCGCCAAAGCATGAGTTGGAACCATTACCGACTTCGAGGCCCAATGTATTGTTCATGATCGCGGACGACTGGTCCAGCCCCCACGCCGGAGCCTATGGCGACTCCCTGGTGCGCACTCCCACCTTTGACTGGTTGGCCAGTGAGGGCGCTTTGTTTGAAAATGCCTATTGTGCGGCGCCCTCCTGTTCTCCGTCACGGGCCAGTATTTTGCTGGGAAAATATCCGCACCAAATGGAAAGTGCGGGAAATCTTTGGTCCGTTATTCCGGATAAGTTTCCCAATTGGGTAAGCTTGCTGAAGGCCGCGGGCTACCACACCGGAAAGACCAGAAAGGGGTGGGGACCGGGCGATTTCGAGGCCGGTGGATACCAGCACAATCCGTCCGGAAAGGATTATGACAGTTTCAACACCTTTTTGGAGGAAAGAAAGGAAGGACAGCCTTTCACGTTTTGGTTTGGCAGCGCTGATCCCCACCGCATTTATGAGACCAATACGGGGGTACGGACCGGAATGGACCCTGACAGGGTCACCGTGCCCGCTTTCTTTCCGGACACGCCCTGTGTGCGCAACGATTTACTGGACTACTACTATGAAGTGGAACGGTTTGACCGGGAATGTGGCAACCTTATCGCCACGCTCAAAAAAGAGGGCCTTTTGGAGAACACCATCATCGTCATGACCAGTGACAACGGTATGCCCTTCCCCAGGGCCAAGGCCAACCTTTATGATTACGGCACCAGAATGCCCTTGGCCATCTACTGGAAAGGCCGTATAGAAGGCGGAAAACGCATTTCAGAATTTATGAACTTTGTCGATTTTGCCCCAACTTTTTTGGAAGCGGCCAGCTTGGAAATTCCCTCCGGATTCAGCGGGAACAGTTTGTTGGAACTATTTACGGAAGAAGGCAGCAAATCGGGCAGGGACAAGGTGTTCTTGGAGCGCGAACGCCACGCCAATGTGCGCATGGGAGACCTCAGTTATCCCGCCAGGGCGGTGCGCACCAAAGATTTTCTGTACATCCGAAATTTTGAGCCCGATCGTTGGCCCGCCGGAGACCCCAACGCGCACCAAAGCGTGGGCCAGTACGGGGATGTGGACAATTCCATTACCAAATTCCAGATCATGCAGATGGAGGGACGGCCCACGGACAAAGACTATTTTCAGTTGGCTTTTGGCAAGCGGCCCGCCGAGGAGCTTTATGTATTGGCAAATGACCCTTACAACATCAACAATGAGTTGGCCAACCCGGAACATGCAATGGTGTTGTCCAGGTTGAGAAAGGACCTAGAGGCGTGGATGTCCGCCACCGGGGACCTCAGGGCCACCGACCCTAAAACCGACTATTGGGACAAGGTCTTGTACACCCCCGATTACGACACTGAAAATTTCGATTTGGAGGCCAAGACCAAGGCCTACCGGATGCAACTGCCCCATAGGGGAACATTCCGGGAAATGCCCTGTAACGATTAAAAGTGGGGTGGCCGTATCCCCGCAAAAGATGGGGCATCCACATAACAACCACCCCTCAGGGGCTGGGTAGCGCAAACGCCAGTATTTGGTTCCCCTTCTCCGTTCCCAGTTTCTCCCCGCCACAGGCAATGGCAATGTACTGTTTGCCGTTTACTTCGTACATGGCGGGGGTGGCAAAGGCCGCGGCCGGTAGTTTGTATTCCCAGAGCTTCTGGCCCGTATGCTTGTCAAAAGCACGGAAGTAGCCATCGCGCGTAGCGCCAATGAACAGTAATCCGTTCTCGGTAACAACGGGCCCACCATAGTTTTCGGTGCCAGTGCCAATACCTTTCTCGCCCAGTTCCGGGGTGTTGCCCAAAGGAATGGACCAAATATATTCTCCGCTGTTCAGGTCTATGGCATGCAAAGTGCCCCAAGGTGGCGCAATGGCTGGCAAACCTTGGTTGTCCACAAACTTGGTGTAGCCGGTGTGCCTGTACTTTGTGGTGCCCGAAGCCATGCCCGAGGCACCTGTAATTTCGTTTTTTCCGGAATTGTTTACGATTTGATCATGGGATTCCTCCTCCCATAAAAAACGCAACAGCGCTTTTATTTCAGCATCCTTTAGTTGCGGAAACCCCGTCATCATGCCTTTTCCTTGGGCAATGATGGTGGTAACTTCCGCTTTGCTTTGGCGGAGTTTTAGGTTCACCAAGGAGGGAAAACCACTCGCCGCCACCCCTTTTCTATCGGTCTGGTGGCAGCTTACACAGTACTTCTGGTAGGTGGCCGCACCCAAAGGTGTGTTTCTGGGGATGGCATTTTCCTCCCGAAGCTGCAACACCCAGGGCATTTCGTTGGAATTCACGTAAAGGATGCCATCCTCTGGATCGGTGGCCGCCCCGCCCCATTCCGCCGCCCCATCATAGCCGGGCAAGAGCAAGGTAGATGTCAGGGCCGGTGGCGCGTACTGGCGTTTGTCCGCCGTTTTAAAATAGCGCAACAAGGAATCTCGGTCTTCTGCGAACGGACTCATGTCTTCCTCTGTTAGGTCTTGGGACATCCGCGCAAAGGGTTTCGGTTTTAAGGGAATAGGCTGGGTGGGCCATGCCGCTTCCCCCGGAATGGTGGAGGGCGGTACGGGCACTTCTTCCATTTCGAACAAAGGTTTGCCCGTGAGCCTATCAAAAACATACACATAACCTTGTTTGGTTACCTGTGCCACGGCGGGTATTTTTTTGCCCTCTCGCTCCACTAACAACAGATTTGGGGGTGCGGGCGGATCTCGGTCCCAAAGATCGTGATGGGTGAATTGAAAATGCCATAGATACTTGCCCGTCTCCGCATCCAAAGCCAGTAAGCTGTTGGCGTACAGGTTGCTCCCCAAGCGGTCTCCCCCGTAAAAATCGGGGGCGGCGGAACCCGTGGGCACATAGAGAATCCCCGCTTCCTCATCTACCGCCATTCCGGCCCAATTGTTGGCGGCCCCTACAACGGGACTCCTGTAGGCGGTGGAATCTTCCCAAGTTTCGTATCCTTTTTCCCCGGGGTGCGGAATGGTATGGAACACCCATTCCAAGGCGCCGCTAAGCACATTAAAGGCCATGACATCGCCGGGAGCGGCATCTTCCCCTTCGGACAAGCGTAGCGGCATGACAATGAGGTTCTTGTAAATTGTGCCAGGCGTGTTGGAGCTAACGAACTTGTCCTTTGCCGACGCGGGCATTCCGGAACGCAGGTCTATTTTTCCGCCATCCCCGAAAGATATGATCGGTTTTCCGGTTAGGGCATTGAGGGCGTATAAATGAGATCCTGCGACGTACAAAACACGCCTATCGTTTTCGTGTTGCCAATACGCAACCCCCCGGCTGGATGCTCCGGCAGACTGCAAGGAATCTCCAAAGGTCCAAAGTTCCTCCCCGGTTGCCGCATGCAGCGCCACGGCCCGTAGTGCCGCCGTAACCCCGTATAGGATAGAGTCCACCACCAGGGGGTTCATTTGCATCTGTCCCCAATCGGCCGCCTCGTAGCTCCAAGCAAGTTTTAAGTCTTTGACGTTGGCTTTGGTGATTTGGGATAGGCTAGAGTAATGACTTCTGCCCGGATCGCCCAAATAGGAAGACCAGGTGGTATAGGCTTTTTTGGTGTCCCTGATTTCTTTTTCGCCCGTGCACGAAAACAGCGTTAGGGAAAGGAGCACAAGGGCATAAACGGGAAGGCCTGGGCGGAGCAAGGGATGGGTTTGCAAAGCTGTTTTTTCTAAAAATAGAAAAAAAGGGGGAGGGATGCCAGAGAAATTTTGGTTAGGGACGCCTAATAAAAATAACGCTGAAGGATCTTTTTGCAGGAAGCGCGATAACTGCCCCCAAAAAGATTAAGGTGCACCAGCAAATAGTACAACTGATAGATGTCGCGGCGTTCCCTTTCCCCCGGCGTCCCTGGAAAATGTTCGGAATGTGCACCGTAAAAAGAGGCATCAAAACCACCAAAAAGACGGGACATGGCCAAATCTACCTCATAATGCCCAAAATAGACCGCGGGATCGATGAGGTACGGGGTTCCCTTGCTGGAAATAAGGTAATTGCCGCACCAAAAGTCCCCGTGCAAAAGGGAGGGTGTTGCCCCGGAAAGAAGTTCGCCACAGGTATGCAATAGGGTTGTTTCCGTTGGAATGTCCCCGGGGGAGAGCAATTTGGCGTTTTGGGCCATTTTCAACAAGGGCAGCAAGCGTTGGGACACGTAAAAAACGGACCAGTCGGGATGTGGGGTGTTGCTTTGGCCAAGGCTTCCTATGTAATTGTTGGTGGCAAGGCCAAACGTGTCGGAGGAGGAAAACTGGTGCAGGCCCGCCAGCTGGTGTCCCAACAGTTCCATATCTTTTGCGGCGCCGTTTTTGGGTTCAATGTATTCCATCAGCAAAAAACCTCCAGACTCCCATTCTTCGCAGAGCAATACCTTGGGCACGGCAATGGTCCTGGTCTCTGCAAGGGCTTTCAGGCCCATTTTTTCTGCCTGGAACATGGCCAGGGCATTGGGGTTTTGGTTCACCTTACAGAAAAACCGTTCCGTAGCTGTTTTCACCAGGAAGGCCTGTGAGATGTCTCCTCCGTGAACAGGGAGGGCACTTTCCACCCTGATGCACAGCACGTATTCCAAGTGGGCCCTCAGCGATTTGTCCATAGCGTTCAAAGTTCAAAAACTTGACCTTTGGGGGCAATTGCAAACCCCTTTGCCCGGACACTTTTGGAAGCGGCCCCACCCGAGCGCAACAAAGGGTTGGTGTGGTTAAAATGTATAAAATGGATTTTCTTTTTTTCGGCGGATGGCAGCTGGGCAAACAGGGCCATGCTCTCCACGACAAAAGGATGTGGAATCTGGGAGATGTCCCGGTTGTTTATTTCTTCCGCATCGTAAAAGGTGGCGTCCAAGAAAGCATAGTCCACCTTGCCGATCTCCGTGATGATGGAAGTTTTCCACTTTTCCCATTTATCGATATCTGGAATGAAGAGGGCGCTTTTTTTTGGTCCCTTGATCTTGTAGCCCACCGTTTCTGAGTACTCGTCCCGGTGCGGCACCCTGAACGGCACCACCTTCAAGTGAGGGGTGAGCCGGGTTTCCTGTTGGTGCCTTAAGGGCCGTAGTGCAATGTTTCCATTGGAGACCAGCTGGCTCCACGGGCCGTTGTTTTCCAAAAAAGCCCTCATTTTGGGCATGGCATACACGGGTACCTGCTCCGTGTTGGCCGCTTCCTTGCCCAAATGCACGAGTCCGGCATAATGGCCCATATGGGCATGGGTAAGAAAGATGCCGTTGGGGACATCCGTGGTTTGGAATCCCGAGAAGTTTCGCAGTTCCCGCAGCTGTCCGGCAATGTCCGGAGTGGCCTCAAACAGAAAGCTTTGTTCCGTGGTCGCGTCCACCACGCCCAGGGACACCACCCGGTGCCCGGTGCCGTTACCATTGAAGAAGGGGGCACAACATTCCTTTTCACAGCCCATTTGGGGCACGCCAGCATCTTGGGCCGTTCCCAGCACCAGCAGGGAGACCCCTTGTGGCGCGGTGTCTTGCGCCAAGTTGTGCGCCGTGATGAACAACAGTGCCAGCAGGATACCCCTCATTTTCATTCGCCATTGTTTTGCAGTGTTCTCAAGGTGTGCCATAGGGTTCCTATTTGGGGATGCCATTGCTTTGCGCCCAAGGGCCGCTGCCCCACATATTTCATGCACCCTAGCATGGTGGTCAAGGAAACACGGCCGGTAACCGGATGTTTGGGGCGCGCAGTCATTTGTTGTTGTTGATGAAGATAGACAATTAATCAAAACGTTGTTGCCTTAAAACCCGTTAGACCGTTATATCCCTACACCCATTGCGGTTCGTTCCCAATATTTGTGCTCCTTGGATGTCTTTCGTAGCTTGGTGATGTTCTTGCTCTTTGCAGCATCTGAAAGGGTGCACACCGCGTTCGCAGGTTTGGCCGAGGGGCTTCATTTACATGGGCCTTGCCCTTCCTGCTCGGGGGTCGTGTTGCACGGGACCATTGATGTAAGGGGGCACAAAAAAAGGGTTGCCCATTTTTGCGGTGGTGGGCACCAATTCCATGGTTATCCACTTGTTTCCCCTGCTGGCCGGCCGTTTGCCGTTTAGGGACTTCCACCTGTTGTGGGACACCGGATGGTTCCAGGGAACACCCTCGTGGAAGGAAGGCACCCTTTTGTTAAAATTCCGGATTACCCTGTTCTTTTTTGGTCCCTGACCCATGAGCCGGACAAGCGGAACGGGCACTTCAAGGTCTCACACAAATGTTGAACCACGGGGCAAACCACCCAGGTTGTAGGTCTTACGCAAAGGGGTCTGCACCCATCATGACTTTGGTTTCATCCCATTTCAGAACAGGGGTTTGCCGGCGGCCCTTATTTCTTTGTGGGGTCTGCGTTTTTCGAGTGGGCCCCGTTTAACAATTCCTGGTCCAGCTTTTCAAAAAACAGCATTTCTGCCCTAAACTGCCAATCGAAGTTCAGGGATTGGTTGGCCAGGTGCACGTGGTGGTCCTGGTCCAGGATATAGTCTGCGGGTTTTTCCAGGATGCGGGTCTTGGCATAAACGGTTTCTAAATTGTTCCTCAAGGTGGCAAAACGTTCCTTTAGCCCGCTGAGTTGCTCCAAGGCCGCCTGCCTTGCTTCCGGGGTCTTGGCACTGTCCAGTTCGCCCAGTGCTAAGAGCACCTGGGGCGCAAAACCGGCCATAAGGTTTACCTGCTCGTAAACGTCCAGGGCATAGGTGTTGCGTTGTGCCAGGGCCTGCATGCTGTCAATTTTCTGGGAAATGACATCGGTCTGCTTTTTTATGGTTTCCGCTTGGGCCAGGCGTTCTTGGTGCTTTTGGGACCAATTGCCCGGGCTTTCCGTGCTGGGAAGGTCAATGACCCCATCTGCCAAGGGTGCCTCCATTGTGGCCAAGTAATTTCTCCTGTTTCCCTGGAGCAGGGCATTTTTCCAGAAGGCCACGGGCGTTTCCAGCTCGTCCACAAAGGCCAGGGAAGCATCCCTGAGGGCGTGGGAAAACTCCCGGTGCCTGTAGGCGGCCTTAAGGGCGCTCTTTTCCCGTTGTGCCCCCGCCCAGGTGTTTTCGGCAAAAGCCAAGATGCCCCGGGTATAGAGCTCAAAATGGGGGGAGTCATCGTCCCAAAGGGTCAGCAGCAGTCCGTTGAGCCCACTGTTTATGCTGTTTACGGCAAATGTTCTTATATTGTCCATATTGCTTTCTTCTTGGGGCATCAGTACCCAACGGGTCTGCCCAGCCGTGGCGCCCATGACCTGAAGCCCGTTTCCACGAAACCATTCCATGGCCTTGGTGTTCCCGTAAGATTCCGGGTCGCTGTAGTTCCAGCGCATATAAATGCAATTTTTGGGGAATTGGTCCAGAAAGGCCAACAGCTTTTCCTCATTTTGGGCCCATACGCTGTCCACCTCCCGTTGGCCCATTTCCGGCCTGAACATCGGGTCGTACACCCCGGCCTGTTTTAAGGGCATGTCATCCCAAAAGATGGGGATGCGATTGTGTTTTTCGGCAAACTGGCTCACTTTGTTCAGCCATATCAATTGCAGTTCCAGGGCAGATTGGCCACTGTTCCTTCCCGTGGTGTTCACCTCGTCTCCGCCCACATGAAGGTACTTTCCGTGGGGCGTGGCCTCGAGCGCATCCAAATAGAGATCAAATTGAACCTCGTAGGTCTTGGGGTCCAAAGGGTTAAAGGCCCAGTCGCTCTCCGGGTCGTCCCTTAGGTTTTCATATTCCGGATGCTTCAAGATGAACGAGGCGTGGCCCAATCCTTGGATCAGGGGGCTTATCTCAATGTGTCTTTCCTTGGCATAATTGCTCAGCTCGCGCCAAGTGTCAATGGAAAGGGCATCGGCCGAGGCCACGGTGGGTTGGCGCACATACCCCAATTTGTCTTCCATTTCCACAATAATGGCGTTTACTTTATAGTGGGCCAGTTTATCCATCAGGTCAAAATAATACTCGGTTTTTTCCAAATGGTGCTTTACGTCCAGGTGTACGGCGCGGTAGGCCAACAGTGGGTAGTCCCTGATGTTGCACAGGGGAAGGTTAACGTCTTGTTCCCGGGCATCCGTTAAGAGCTGCTCCAAGGTCTTTAGGCCGTAGAACAGGCCGGCATCATCTTTGCCGACAATGGTTATGGTCTCGTTGGATATGTTGAGGTGGTAACCTTCCGCCGGCACATCCAGCCCACTGTCCACCGCAAGCACAAGGTCCGCATCTTTTTCCGATGCCGTTGCTTCCAAGGTTTCCAGTCCGGCCCCCATCACGGGAAGCGCCGCGCCTTCTTTTAGGTGATAGTACCGAAGGGAGCCGGATTCCAGGGCACTTATGCCCTGGACATCAAATTCCTTTGCGGCGGGCAACAGGTCAAACACCCCTTTCCTTTCATTTTTAGGGGCACAGGAAAAGAGCAAAAGGGAGCAGGCGAGAAAGGACAGAAACGTTTTCATGACGGGTTGTTTTTCTAAAAATACTAAAAAAGATGATGAGGATGGTTTTAAAGGGGCGGTTGCATAAAGCCGGCCCGGCATTCCTTTGAGGGGCTGCACCCAACGGAAAGGGACCTTATCCATCTTGCGCCCAACAGAGCAAGGCCACTGTGGGCCTTTTTGTTCCAAGAGGGTGCCACCAAGCAAGACCCTGACCGGGAGCTCAGCCTTGTTCCCGGCGCATGCGCTTGGGCCCGTACCACAGCCAGAAACCCGTGCCGGTAAAGATGAGCAGGGCAGTGCCCATGACCGAGGTGTACACCAGCTTAAAGGCGCCCAGATCAAAACCGAACAACTTGTCTATGATAGACCCGTCATGAATCTGTTCCAAGAGGTCGGAGCGGCGTTTGCCGGCATGGAGCACCGCACCGGTGGCACCATCCAGTTGCACTTCGTGGTAGTGGTTTTTAAAGCGTACCTTCAAGGTGCCCTTGTTGGCGCGCACATCCATCCGGTCCACCACGGGCTCGTCATTGGGCCCAAACTTTTCCGAGTAGGCGGCCACGGCCCTTTTTTTAAGTTCGTCCAGGGACAGCCATTCTTCCAGTTCCGTGCTGCTTCCCTGGTAGGTCTTGGGCAAGATCAGGTTTCCCGAATTTTTCTTCCACCCCAAGAGCATTCCCGTGGTGGCAATGAACACAAAAAAGGCAAATAGGCATATTCCCGTAACGCGATGTGCCTTTCTCGTGATGCGGAGCACCTTGGCCTGCCGCTGTCTTCTTTGTCTGTTTTTTTCCTGTTTCATATCCTACGGGCGCAAAGAGCCCCATCCATTAAACGTGTCGTTCACCACTTTGAGCGTGGCACCGAACTGTTTTTTCATTCACCCTATTGGTGTTCATGGGCCACTGTCTTGCCCTTCCGCTTAAAAAGGTAATCCCAGAGGATGTATTGGACTTTTGCCAGGAGGTGGCAAAATCCAATAAAACCAGAGCTTTTGCGATTAAGGCACAGCCATGGCAACGGTGATCGGGCCAAAACCGGCACAGCGTCCTTTTTTGCAGGGATTTGCGGCCGTAACCGTGTTTTTAATGCATCATCTGGGTTAAAAACACCAGGTGTTTTGCCAACCTGAAATATAAAGATACTTTCGGTCTTAACCAGCAAAGATGGGGCATTTGGCCCTTTGTTCCACAACTTTCTTGGCAAGCCCCTTGGCCCGGGCCTAAACCTTGTCATTTGCCGTGTGGTGGGGGCGGGTGTTGTGGCAGGCGTTTTATTGGCCTTCCCCAGGGGTCATCATTGCGCCGATCCGGGAGGTGGAGACGATGGCATCGTCCATATAGACCAGGGCCTTGCCACCATGGATGTAATCACTGTAGTTGCCAATGCCCCATACGGTGGCGCCCTCTTCAAAAAATTGGGTTTGGAAGCCTTTTTTTTCCAAGATCGGGTTACCGTTCTGCCAAAGTGAAAGCGCACCGCTGGCATCAGTGGCCTTTTTATAAAAAGCCTCAAGATGCACCCATTCCCCAACGGGCAAGGGAAGCGGTTCTTGCTGTACAACATAGGACAGACTGTGGGTGTCCGAGTCCTGGTTGGCATAGGTTTTCACCACCAGGCCCAGGTACATTTTTCCGCCTTCGTTGTAAACATCCACAACGGCCATGGGCTGGCTGCCCGCATTGTTGTCCGATTTGAACTGAAAAATGTTCCACCAACCACCATCGTTCAAGGGGTTGTTGTCCTCGGGTTTTTTGGGGTCATATGCTTTTGGGAAGTACAAAAAGACGCTGTAATAGGCCTCTTTTGGGAAGTAGGTGCCGCCCTTGTTCCAGGGCAGGTCCGTCCACCGCATTAAACGCACCGCTTTTGGTGCTCCGGGCGACCCTACGTTACGAATGGTGGCCAAAGCGGCATATTGGCCCGAATGTGCCATTTCTCGGGTGATCTCCAGGGAGCTGTTGGCGTTGTCCGTCTTGAAAATGCCCCCGCCGGCATACTCGTGGCCCGTGCCCTCGTCTTCCCAACTTTTAAAGGAGCGGTCCTCAAAATTGGAGTGCCAAAGCACTGATGCCCTTGCTTCACTGGTCAGTGACTCAATAAAGGGTTTTTTTTGTTCGTTGGGCCCTGTTTCGTCCTCTCCCAACACGTCCTTGGAAGAACAACCAAAGAGGAGCAGGACAACGAGAAAGCATAAATTGGAATGTAACAGCGGTTTCATAAAAAGGGGCCCCAACCCAAAAAAATGGGTTATTTGGAACAGAAAGGTACTCATTTTAAGACAATCCCTTGACCCTGTTCGCCATTAGCCAAAATTTTTGGGTGGTGGGGCACGAAAAATCCCTATGGGCCCCTTTTGCCCGTTCCAGGGATGGACCCAGGGGGTGGAGCCGATAGGGCCTAGAACGAAACTTCCTCAGCTTCCGGCCAAAATACCGGCGTACTTGCCGTTGTTGCCCAAGAGTTCCGTCGCGGCCATGATGGCTTCGTCGTGATTCAGATAATAGTCATAAAGGCCTTTTCTATAAAAATAGCGCTTCACGATCTCGTCCTCGAGGTTTTTCTGTATTTCGCCTTGAAATTTGTCCAGTGCGTTCACTTTTCCCTTTTCAATCTTATCCAGAAGGTCGGTGTAGCTTTGGGCCACTTCTTTTCCCAGGAAATCATTGGCTTCGCTGTCCATTGCTTTTTTAAGGGCCGCCTCTGCCTCGGTCTCAAAAGAGAACCCACGTTCTTTCACATAGTCCTTAAAGGCGTTGAAGTCTTCTTTGCCAAAGGAAAAATCATCCAAACGTTCCAAGCTGTTGGCGTAGTGGTAGCGCGTGGCAAAGTCAAAAATGATGTTGTTCTCCAAAAGGGCCTTGGTAAGGTCATTGGTTTTTAGGGCACTTACCTCAATATCCGGAAGCACACCGCCACCGTCTTGCACCTTGCGGCCATTCCGGGTGGTAAAATCATTGTATTTGGTGTTTCTAACGGCTTTTCCGTTCTCGTCCCTGTGGTCGTAGTCCATGGCCTGGATGCAGCGCCCCGAGCTGGTATAATACCGGGAAATGGTTACCTTGAGCTGGGTGCCATAGGTAAGCTTCAACGGTCGTTGCACCAGGCCCTTGCCAAAGCTCCTTGCCCCCATCACCACGGCCCGGTCCAGATCCTGCAGGCTGCCCGAAACAATCTCACTGGCCGATGCACTGCGGCCGTTAACGAGCACTACCAAGGGAATTTCCGCATCCACGGCATTTTCCTTTGTCCTGTACTCCCGGTTGAACTTTTTTACCTTGCCCTTGGTGGTCACGATGACCTCTCCCTTGGGCACGAAAATATTGGTTACGTTGATGGCCTCGGACAATAGTCCGCCCGGATTGCCCCTGAGGTCCAAGATTATTTTTTCGGCGCCCTGGCCTTTCAGGTCCAGCAGCGCGGCTTTGGTCTGGGATGATGCCTTGGCATTGAACTTGGAGAGCACAATGTAACCGGTTGTTTCGTTGGCCATTCCGTAATAGGGCACGGCATCCACTTCTATGCCCCCTCTTTCAATGGCGGTGGTGTAGGTTTTCCCTTGGCGCTTGTAGGTCACGTTCACCTTGGTGCCATTGGCCCCTTTGAGCAATTCGCTGGCGTTGTCCTTAAAATCGGCCACCTTGATGTCGCCGATCTGGACAATTTCATCGCCGGCCTTTAGCCCCGCCTTGTCCGCCGGGTAGCCTTGGTGCGGTTCCACAATGAGCAGCTTGTCCTCATAGGAGCGCACCAGGGCGCCAATGCCCGAGTATTCACCGGCATTGTTGATGCGGTAGGCCTCCACGTCCTGCTCGTTAAGGAATTTGGTATAGGGGTCCAGGTCTTCCAGCATGTGCTTAATGGCGGTGTCCATCAACGCGGCCGGGTTGGTCTCGTCCACATAGTTCATGTTGAGTTCCTTGAACAGGGTGGTGAAGATTTCCAATTGTTTGGCAATTTCAAAAAAATCGCTCTTGAACCCACTGCCCACCACCATGAAGACCAGGGCAAAAACGGGAATGAGAAGTCGCTTACGGTGTATTTTCTTCATTGATACGGGTGTTGAATGTTCTTAAAAGGCGCTGAATGTGTTTTTCCACTTCGGCAGATGCCGGCACCTCATGGCCAAGGTATAAAAATAGAAACGCAAAGTTGCCTTTGGTATTGTTAAAAACGGGTGCTTTGTGGCGCCTGTAGGCTTCCCGGAGACGTCTTTTTATGGCATTGCGCTTCACCGCACTGCGCACCCGTTTCTTAGGCACGGTCACGGCGACCTTTATGGGCACCTCCGTAAAGGTGTTGGTGGCCAGATAAATGAGCTTGTAGGGGCCACTGCCAAAGCGCTTTCCTTCCGAGAACACCTTGGAGATCAAAACCTGCGACTTCAGTTTTTCCCTTTTGCCAAAGCCATGGGCCTTTGGGTCCTTTGCCCTTGTTTTTTCTGGCGATGCCTCCATGGTGTTACGGTGCTGGGTTTTATCCGGTGTTTTGCCCCCCCTTTCCAAAGAAAATCAATTTTTGCAAAAGAAAGCTGCTGGGATGTTAAACAAAGCGCACCCGGAAAGAGCGGGTGCGCCTGGTATCGTTTCTGCTTGTTTTGGCGCCCTATGGTTGGGCCTGCCAAACGTTGTTCTCCAGGTTCACATCGGCCATCAGTTGGGACGGGTCCAGCACCACGGCGCGGACGTCTTCCATTGGGCGGTCGATCTGAAACCCGTAGGTGGGGTAGGCCCACGGCCAATCTGGAAGCACGGTGCGCTTTAATTGCCCATAGGGGTTGTCTTTTTCGCCCCGCATCATTCGCAAGGGGGCATAGAAGGTTTCCTGACTGCCATCGTTATAGACCACCAGCACGTCCATGGGCATGGGCATGAGCCCAATACGCTCCAGGGTCACTTGGGTTTTTCCGTCCTTGGAGGCCACTTCCTTTATTCCGTAGTCAATGGTGTTGGTGGTCTGGGTCCAGTCCGTTAGGTACCAGTCCAGTTCCATCCCGGACACCTTTTCGGCCGTTCTTTTGATGTCATTGGGAACCGGGTGCTTAAACTTAAAATCGGCATAGTACTGGCGCAGGCTCTCCATGAGCTTGTCCTGCCCTATCACATAGCCCAATTGTGATAGGAATATGGCCCCTTTGCTGTAGGCAGATGCCCCGTAGGCAGCATTGAAGGCGTAGCGATCTGCATGGGTGGTCTGTGGCTGTTCCTTGCCCGAGCGCACCAAGTTGTAATAGCTGTTGTAGGTACGCTCAAAAGGATTGTCCTTGTTTTGGTCCATGATCTCGTTCATGCACAGGCTGGAGATGAAGGAGGTAAAGCCCTCGTCCATCCATTCATGCTTGGATTCATTGGTGGCCAATACCATTTGGAACCAGGTATGCGCCAGTTCATGCACCATCACGCCCACCAAGCTCCCAAAGGAGCGGTTGCCCGTGATCAGCGTTCCCATGGCATATTCCATGCCCCCGTCCCCGCCCTGGATAACGGAGTATTGGTCATACGGATAATCGCCTATGTTCTTGTTCAGGAACTCCATGGCGGCAACGGTCTTGGGCTGTAGGTTTTTCCAATTTTCCAGAATCTCCGGATTGTCCTTGTAGAGAAAGTGCAGGGTGGGCCCATTTTCCATCTGCACGGTGTCATGAAGGTATTCCGGGTCTGCGGCCCACATAAAGTCATGCACGTCCGGGGCCACAAAATGCCAGGTCAGGGTCTTGCCCCGTTGCTTCTTGACCTTGGTTCCGGCGCTCTCGTATCCGTGCCCAACTTCATCGGGGTTCTGGATATAGCCACTGGCGCCCACCACATACTCCTTGTCCAGGGTGATCTTTACGTCAAAGTCTCCCCAAACCCCGTGGAACTCACGCGCAATATAGGGGTGGGCGTGCCAGCCCTCAAAGTCGTATTCGGCCAGTTTGGGGTACCATTGCACCATGGAAAGGGCCACCCCTTCCTTACTGTTCCTGCCCGATCTGCGAATTTGCAAAGGTACCTGGCCCTTGAAGGCCATTTGCAAGGTGGTGCTCGATCTCGGGGCCAAGGGCTTGGCCAGATCAACCACCAGGACGGTGCCCTCCTCTGAAAACGACACCGGCGCGCCGTCTTGGGAAAGGCTCTGGGCGCGGAGGTAGCCCATTTCGCTCTCCGACAGTGCGGCTATCCTGCTCTTTTTGTCTTCCGTGAGCATTCTGCCGTCCGGGTCTGCAATGGTCTGTAACCTGATGTCCATTTCACTGCCCGGCTGGAAAGCGTTGAAGTACATGTGGTAGAACACCCTTTGCAGCGTATCTGGCGAATTGTTGGTATAGACCAGGGTCTGTGTCCCGGAGTACTGGTAGTTTTCCACGTCCATTTGCACGTCCATGGTATAATCCACATGTTGCTGCCAGTAGCTGTTGTTGCCCTGCGCATGGGTTCCCAAGGTGCCTAGGGCGACGATGTACAAGGGAAAAACGAAAAATAGTTTCAAGTGCATCCCACAAAAGATTTAAAGTTTCAACTGTCCTTTTACCACTTTGTCCGCCATGATCAGGGCATTGTAGGCATTGGCAATTTTTCCAGTGGTGGAAATTTCCCGCAACCTGGCCGTATTGGTGTTGTCCCCACCCAAGATCACGGTGGCGTTCACGGGCACACCGGACCGGAGAATGATGTCCTTGACCTGTGCGGCACTCAATTTTGGATACTGTGAGAAGAGCAGGGCCGCAATGCCGGACACGTTGGGTGCGGCCATGGAGGTGCCCGGTGAAAACTTGTAGGTGTTGTTGGGGTAGGCCGAATAGACGTCGGTGCCCGGGGCAAATATGTCCACGTTCACTTTACCGTAATTGGAGTAGGACGCCAACATTTCCGATCCGTATTTGGGGTCCAGGGCGCCCACTGTGATCACGTTGTTCACCATCTCCGGGCCGTTGTTCACCTGGTCGTTGGGAAAGTTGGGATTGTTGGGGTCGTCAAGGTCGGCCCCGTCGTTCCCGGCGGCATGCACAAAGAGCACGTCCTTTTCGGCGGCGTACTTCAGGGCATCATAGACCCACTCTGCCCTTGGGGAGAACGATTTTCCAAAACTGGCGTTGATCACCTTTGCCCCGTTGTCCACGGCATAGCGTATGCCCAGGGCAATGTCCTTGTCATACTCATCGCCATTGGGCACGGCCCTGATGCTCATGATCTCCACATTGTTGGCCACCCCGTTCATTCCAATGCCATTGTTGCGCTCGGCGGCAATGATGCCCGCTACGTGCGTGCCGTGGCTTTCATCGTCCGTGCGAATGTCCGGGTTGCCGTCCCCATAATCGGTATCGTTCAGGTCGTAGGGGTCGTCTCCCACCACGTTACGGCCGTCAAAATCTTCCTTTAGGTTATAGTTCAATTGCTCCGTAAAGTACTTTACCCCATCTCCCAGCTCTTCCAAGACCTCCGGAATGGTTTCCTTGATGCCGAACATCTGGGTCAAGATGGCCACGTTGCGCTGCATGCCCTCATCTTTTGGGGTAACCGCGGCAACCTCTTGTTTGGTGTAGGAATCCTTGCCCAAATGCTTTTTCATGGCATTGTCCGCGTTGGTTACCGCTTGCAGGATCTGTTCGTATTGCTGTTTGTTCTGTTGTGCCTCGGTGCGCTCGCTTTCCAGTTTTTCCCGGGCCTTGGCCAGGGTGGCCTGGTCTCCTATGTTAAGGCGTAGCATCCTGGTAAACTCCAATTGCTCGTGATAGGAATCGCCCAGAAAATTATAGCCGTGAATGTCATCCACATAACCATTTTTGTCGTCGTCCTTGTTGTTGCCGGGCTTTTCCTTTTTGTTGGTCCACAGCACATCGTCCAGGTCTTCATGATCCAGGTCCACGCCCGCGTCCAGGACGGCCACAATGACCTTCTTGCCCTTATTGCCCTTGATGATCTCTTCATAGGCCTTGTTCACGCTCATTCCTGGAATGGTGTCCGCCACTAGGTCCAAGTGGCCCCATTGCTCTTTTTCGGCTTTGGTGAGCTCCTCTATTTTCAAGGGCGTGCTGTCTATGTTCTCCACTGGGGTCAAAATAAGTCCGCCCACGGGACCGGCACTGCCACAGCCCATTAGAAGTGCGCCAAAGAAGAGTGCGCTCGCTGATTTCAAGGGAATTTTTGTCATTGGTGTAAATTAAGGTTATACGTTGTGGTTAATGGTCGTTAAAAATTAAAAACAGTTTCAAAAGTATGCAATTGGTGCAATCTTACCCCTTTTTCCGTCTTTTTTACGGTGCACAACTGGTGGTGGGCATCATGCTGGAAGAAGAGATAGTATTCCTTCTCCGCGGCCTCGTCCAAAAAACGGGCCTTTTCATCCAGGGTCAACAGGGGCCGGGTGTCAAAGCCCATCACGTAAACGAGCGGAATGTGGCCCACAGTGGGTATAAGGTCGGCCACAAAGACTATGGTCTTGCCCTTATGGACAATATGGGGCAGCATTTGCTTTTCGGTATGGCCGTTTACAAAATGAATGCCAAAACCCAGTTCGGAGGTGTTTTCAAAGGGCCCATCGGCCTTGGAAATGAATTGAAGCTGACCGCTTTGCTGCATGGGGAGCAGGTTTTCCTCCAAAAACGAGGCCTTTTCCCTGGCATTGGGCCGGGTGGCCCATTCCCAGTGGTCTTTGTTGGTCCAGAACCGGGCGTTCTTAAAGGCCGGTTCGTACCCGCTGCGGTCCTTGTTCCACTGTATGCATCCGCCACAATGGTCAAAGTGGAGGTGGGTCAGGAAAACGTCCGTGATGTCATCAGCCTGCACCCCGATTTTTCGGAGCGAACGGCCCAGGTCGTGGTCTCCCCAGCGGTGGTAGTGCCCAAAGAATTTATCAGATTGTTTGTTGCCCAGGCCAGCGTCTATCAAGATGAGGCGGTTGCCCTCTTCAACGAGCAGGCTCCGGGCCCCGATATCGATCATGTTGTTCGCATCTGCGGGGTTGGTGCGCTGCCACAGGGATTTTGGTACCACGCCGAACATGGCACCACCATCCAATTTAAAATTTCCGGTTTCCACGGGATAGATGTTCATGCAGCGGGCGGCTTGGGCCGTTCCCTTTCCAGACTTGTATTTAAAGGAATGGGCAAGGTGGTTATGGCGTTGATAAATTAGTGGGAAAAATAGTGAAATGAGGCGGTACGGCCGTGCTATTTAAGAGTTTTTAACGCAGGGCAGGGGCGGCCCCCCCGATAATGTCCTCATAGGGTTGGTGGGCCAAGGGCTTGGAGAGGAAGCCGCAGACCTCATGGTATTGAGCTGCCCGTTCACGATCGCCGGGATCCAGGGAAGAACTCAGCATATAGACCCTACAGGGTTTTGTTGCGGCAGGGAAGAGTTGGCGGTAGGCATCCATAAAGGCAAAGCCGTCCATTACGGGCATGCGAATGTCCAAAAAGATGATATCTGGAAATTGAGGGGTATTTCCCCGGAGCTCCTTTAAATACTCCAGCGCCGCCCCTCCAGAGATTTTTACCGTTATGGAGCCCACCACATCCAATTTTTTCAACAAGGTCTCGTGGATGAAGTTGTCTATTTCGGAATCGTCCACCAATAAGATGTTTTTTGCACTCATCTTTCCTGTGTTTTTTGGATTCGATTGGGAAGAAGCGCGGTGAAGGTGCTGCCCTTTCCTTTTTTTGATTTTAAACTTAGGGTCCCTTGCAGGCTTTCCACGATCTCTTTGACAATGAAAAGCCCGATCCCGGACCCCATGACATCGGATGGCCCCCGGTAGAACATATCAAAAACACGGTCTTGGTGCGCTTTGCCAATGCCCTTTCCATTGTCGCTCACCTCAATGAGGGCCCGGTCTGCATAAGTTACGATTTTAATTTTTATCCACGGGTTTTCTTGATCGATGCGGTGATATTTTATGGCGTTGGAGATAAAATTGTTCAACAGCACGGAGATGCGTCTTTTGTCCGAGACAAAATGGGTTTTTGTCTCCAACTCCAGCCTAATGTCCATGGCCTTCGTGTGCTCAAGGTACCACAGGCGCTCAATGCAGGCTTCCGTCAAGGCCTTGAAATCTATGGGCTCCGTGCCTATGGGGAGATGCCTGTTCTTGGAATAGGCAATGATGTCCCCTATGAAACCATCCAGGTTCTTAATGGCACTTTCCATCATCTTCAACTTGGGCTTTAGCCGCGCATTTGCCGACTCTTCCTGTCCCACTAGGTCCAAAAGGCCCAACAGGGAGCTTAGGGGCGCCCTCAGTTCATGAGAGGCACTGTACACAAATTGATCCAGTACCGCATTGGTCTTCTTCAGTTCTTGGTATTGTTGCTCCAGCCTTTGCTTGGATTCCCTTCTTTCTGTAGTGTCCCTCAAGATGCCTTGAATGGTATCAGGGCCCACGCGCTTGGCGTTGACCTCGCCGTAGAACGTGCTCCCATCTTTTCGGACAAGCTTTCGCTCCTTTAAGACGGACTTGCCGCGCATGAGCTGGTTTAACTTCAATGGGTTTTCCTTTAAATGGGCTGCATCGTAGAGGTCTTTAAGGTGAAGGCCCTTGATGGCCTTTTGGGAATATCCAAACATACGGGCCCCCATAACGTTGGCTTCCAGGACAACCCCGGCGGAAGAGGTAATGAAAATTCCGTCAGAAGCTTGGTTTACCAGTGTCTTGTACCGTTGGTGGCTTTCCCTGAGCTCCCTGTTGCGCTTGCCCACCGAGGGGGTTGAACCCCTGTGCCGTTTGGTCACTCGCCAGAGCAACAGGCCGCAAATCAAGGAAACCAACAGCCCAAGGCCCAGGTAGGGCAGCAAGGCAAGCCCTCCCCACCCTTTGTTCTGCAACAGGTGGGGCCGCCAAGCCCCCATGCCAAGGGCAACAGTCTTGGTCCAAGTGCCCGGGACCAAACTTTCCGTTGCGGAAAAAAGCACATTTTGTTCCCATAAGGCTCTGGCACGGGAAGGGAATTGGGCCAATGCGCCCTTGGCTTGTTCTTGCCCCCAATGGGCATGCGCATTTAACCGCTGTTGCCCGTTGTTTTTTTGTAAAGGAAAAGGTTGATAAAACAGCGTTGGCGACAAGGACAGTACCGCCAAAAAAACAAGCAGCCCTGCGCCCAGCGCATTTTTAGAAAAGAACCTGCCCCTTATTGCAAACATACGATCCGTTCATTGGCTCTGCCCAGAACCTTGAAAATATGGGAAACCTTCCTGATATGTTTTAATGTTGATGGTCAACGGTATTGGACAAAGGTAACATTTCTTACAAAATTGGCCATAACGCCCTATTTTTATGTCCTTTCAGGATTGGGGATTGATGTCCTACAGGCACCCATTGCCAGTGCGGGAAAAAGCTTTTTTTTAAGGATTCTCCCATACTGGGGGCAACCCACCAAAAGGGATAAAGGATGGGGCCATATTGGACGCATATGGACAAAAGGCTGAAAACAAAAGGGAAGATTGCCGCCCCCCTTCTTGTTAATTGCTATTTTTAACCAAATTTGTTTTGCATGATAGAGCTTGCCGGAATCATTATTTTGGGAATTGTGGCCCAGTGGGTGGCTTGGCGCCTAAAATTGCCCGCCATATTGCCGCTGATCTTGATCGGGTTGATCGTGGGCCCGATCGCCACCCTGTACACCGTGGACGGCAGCAAGCTCATTGAACCCATTTGGAACGGAAAAAAAGGACTCTTTCCGGGAGATGGACTCTACTATTTTGTCTCCCTGGCCATTAGCATCATTCTTTTTGAAGGGGGCCTTACCCTAAAACGTTCGGAGATACGCAATGTTGGGCCGGTGATCACCAAGTTGATCACCCTGGGGTCCTTGGTCACTTTTTTGGCCGCGGGTTTTGCCGCTCATTTCATTTTTGGGCTAAGTTGGCAGATCTCCTTCCTTTTCTCTGCCTTGATCATTGTTACCGGCCCCACGGTGATCACCCCCATTTTAAGAAACATTCCCTTGAAGAAGGACGTATCCGCTATTTTAAAATGGGAGGGCATTCTCATAGACCCCATAGGGGCCTTGGCGGCGGTATTGGTGTTTGAGTTTATCAGCGTGGGGGGCGGGGAGGCCTATACCTTTACCGCGCTAATGGAGTTTGGCAAGATCTTGCTCTTTGGCTTTACCTTTGGCTTTACCTTTGCGCACGGGCTGGCCTTTGCCATAAAAAAGAACTTTATTCCCCATTATTTGTTGAATGTGGTCTCGCTTTCCGTGGTACTGCTGGTGTTTGTGGAGTCCGAGGTCTTTGCACACGAATCCGGACTCTTGGCGGTGGTGGTCATGGGCATGGTCATGGGCAACATGGACCTTCCCAACCGAAAGGAGCTGCTCTATTTCAAGGAATCCCTGAGCGTGCTGCTCATTTCCATTTTGTTCATTCTGCTTGCCGCCAACATTGACATAGAGGACCTGCAACTGATCCTCACTTGGCAGACCGTGGCGCTCTTTGCCGTCATTGTTTTTGTCATTAGGCCTCTGGGGGTCTTTCTGAGCTCCTCCGGATCCAATCTCATGCTCAAGGAAAAGCTCTTCATCAGTTGGGTGGGCCCACGGGGCATCGTGGCGGCGGGCATTGCCTCCTTATTTGGCTCCAAGCTCATAGCACGGGGCGTTCCCGGAGCGGAGTACATTACCCCATTGGTCTTTATGATCGTGCTGGGCACCGTGCTGCTCAATGCCACCACCGCCAGGCGCTTTGCCAAATTGGTCAAGGTCTTCCTGACCAAAAGCGAGGGAATTTTGATCATTGGGGCCTCCCAGGTGCCCAGGCTCATTGCGGCCTACCTGCAAGAGAACAAACGGCACGTGGTGGTCATAGACAACAATGAGACCAATGTGAACAAGGCCAACCAACTGGGCCTGGACGCCTTTGAGGCAAACATCTATTCCGATGCCCTCAGTGATTATGTGGAGCTTAGTGATGTGGGTTATGTAATGGCCCTTACCGGCAACTCGGACATTAACAAATATGCCATAAAAAAGTTTCAGCGCGATTTTGGGGAAAACGGCTCGTTTAGACTGGTGGACACCGATGAGATGAACGACCCTGAGAACAACCCAAAGGAAGGGCTGTTCTCCCATACGGACGATTTTGTGAAACTTACCGAAGCTGCCAGGAAGAACCCTGAGATCCACGAAATTGCGCTGAAAGACACAGAACATTACCAGGGCCTCATAGAGATCACCAAGGCCGATCCCTACATTGTCCCCCTGTTCTTGAAAACCCCGGAAGGGGAACTCAAGATCATCCCGGCCTACAGCCAGGAGTTTACCGATATCACAGAAGGCCATACGCTGGCCTACCTTGGGAAAAAGCTTGCCAATGGCCCAATGGGAGAGGTCCAGGGGTAAAACGGTCTGCCCACACTGGGTCAGGTCATCCATACCTTCATCCCAGAACCAATGGGATGATTTCTTCATGGTCCCGAAAGCGCCAAATGGAAAAGACCCAATAAAGCCTTTCATTTACCCAATGTTTAATCTTAAAACCTCTCGCAGCCAAGAACACAAAAGGACACCACGGGGAGGCCAATGGGGCAGGTTGGAGGCTTACCACTGCTTTTACCGTTTACACAACAATTGTTTTGGGGCTGGCGGCCAAAAGGGTAGGTTTATTAAACCAATAAAGCCAAATTAAAATGAAAAAGGTTGTACTAAGTGTCCTGGCCGTGGCCAGTTTGGCCCTTACGGGATGTTCCGATGATGACGACAACAGATGCGCTTCTTGTGAGGTGGGGCTTTTGGGTATGGAGATTACCACGGAGGCCTGTGACAATGGCGACGGAACGGTAACGCTCACAACCTTGGGCGAATCCCAAGTCTTGTCCAGTGAACAACTCGAAGGCGCAACGGCCGCAGAATTTGTTCGGGACATTGAAGAAAATTGCTACACCTTTACCAATTGAACCTAGGGCACCTTACAAAAGCACCAACTGGGAGTGCCCTCCACGCCAAGGGTCGGGCGGGCACTTTCCCTTTTCATTACTTCCCTTGGTGGTGCCCCGACCCTCAGGGGTTGCCCCAAAAACAGCTTATCCCGTTTGCGGGCTAACATGGCCCGAACGTCCTCTGGCATCCTTTTCATGGATGCTGCGGCGAATGATATGCTGAGGTCTCCACAAAACTGGGAGCAGCCCGGTAGAAAAAGTTCAGTGGCCATTGCAAAACCACCATTGCCTGCCGCGCCTTGACACCGCCAGGCTCCGTATGGCCCAAAACAACCAACGAACAGGGCGAAACCTTAGTCGTTCAGTTTCAATACGGCCATAAAGGCTTCTTGCGGCACCTCAACGTTCCCCACTTGGCGCATGCGCTTTTTCCCTTTTTTCTGTTTTTCCAGCAGTTTTCGCTTACGTGAGATATCGCCACCGTAACACTTGGCGGTAACGTCCTTTCTAAGGGCCTTGGTGGTTTCCCTGGAAATGATCTTGGAACCAATGGCGGCCTGTATGGGGATGTCAAACTGCTGCCTGGGGATCAACTCCTTTAATTTTTCGCACATTTTCTTGCCTATGGTCACGGCGTTGTCCGCGTGGATCAGGGCAGATAGCGCATCCACGGGCTGGGCGTTCAGCAAAATGTCCACCCGCACCAGTTTGGAAGTGCGCATCCCAATGGGCGCATAGTCAAAAGAGGCATAGCCACGGGAAACGGTTTTGAGGCGATCGTAAAAATCGAACACGATTTCTGCCAAGGGCATATCAAAGTTAAGCTCCACCCGCTCCGTGGTGAGGTAGGTCTGGTTGGTGATCTGCCCCCTTTTTTCAATGCACAGGGACATGACGTTGCCCACATAATCCGATTTGGTGATGATGGTGGCCTTGATGTAGGGCTCTTCCACGCGGTCTATGCTCGATGGATCCGGTAGGTCGGAGGGGTTGTTCACCACCACCGGGGTTTCCGGATCTTTTCGGGTAAAGGCGTGGTAGCTCACGTTGGGCACCGTGGTGATCACGGTCATGTTGAATTCGCGCTCCAGGCGCTCTTGTATGATCTCCATGTGCAACATTCCCAAGAACCCACAGCGGAACCCAAAGCCCAAGGCCGCACTGCTTTCGGGCGCAAAGACCAAAGAGGCATCGTTCAACTGTAATTTTTCCATGGAGGCGCGCAGCTCCTCAAAATCTTCCGTATCCACCGGGTAGATTCCGGCAAACACCATGGGCTTTACATCCTCAAACCCGGCAATGGCGTTCTGGGTGGGCTTGGCGGCATCGGTAATGGTGTCTCCCACCTTTACTTCCCGGGCGTCCTTGATGCCGGTGATCAGGTAGCCCACGTCCCCGGCCTTAATGCTCTGTTTGGGGTGCTGGGTAAGCTTTAGCGTGCCCACCTCATCGGCAAAGTAGTTCCTGTCAGTGGCCACAAACTTTATCTTTTGCCCCTTTTTTATTTCTCCGTTGATGACCCTGAAATAGGTTTCCACCCCGCGGAAGGGATTGTAAACGGAATCGAACACCAGGGCTTGCAGTGGCTCGTCCAAATTGCCCTTCGGGGCCGGAACGCGGTCTATGATGGCGTCCAGGATGGCCTCTATGCCAATCCCGGTCTTGGCGCTGGCGGGGATCACTTCCTCTGCCTTGCAGCCCAGCAGGTCCACAATGTCGTCCGTGACCTCTTCCGGATTGGCGCTGGGCAGGTCCACTTTGTTCAGCACCGGAATGATCTCCAGATCGTTCTCCAAGGCCAAATACAGGTTGCTTATGGTCTGTGCCTGTATGCTCTGTGCGGCATCCACCACCAAAAGGGCACCCTCGCAGGCGGCAATGGATCGGGACACCTCGTAGGAGAAGTCCACATGGCCAGGAGTGTCTATGAGATTGAGCACAAACTCCTCACCATTGCGGGTATATTCCATTTGTATGGCGTGGCTCTTAATGGTGATGCCGCGCTCCCGCTCCAGGTCCATACTGTCCAGAAGCTGTTCTTTTTTTTCCCTTTCGGATACCGCGCCCGTAAAATCCAAAAGGCGATCCGCCAAGGTGCTTTTTCCGTGGTCTATATGGGCAATGATGCAAAAATTTCGAATATTCTTCATAGCAAAAGGAATATAAGATGTGCGTTGGCCCAGCAATGGCCCGGCCGGCACAATATTGCTGCAAATATAGTTTATTTAACCCGGGTTGTTGATGCCCTTTATGCTTATTGCTGTGCGCGTTGTATCCATTGTTTGTATGCTCAAACCTCATTTTTTGTGCGAAAAGGCGTATATTTTTGTTAGTTTTGATTTTTAAGCCAACCTAACCGTGAGACCCCATCTTTTTGTGTTTTTAGTTTTGGGCCTTTTCCCCTTTGTCCGGGCCCAAGAGGTAAGCCTGTCCGGGGAGGTCAGGGACACGGATGGGGCTCCCTTGCCCTTTGCCTCGGTGTTCTTGTCGCGCGTTAGCGATTCGGTACTGGTCAAGGGCACTTCTGCCAATGAGGACGGATCCTTTCTGCTGCAAGACCTTCCCCAAGGCCTCTATTTTCTCAATGCCAGTTATGTGGGCCGAAACTCGGAACCGGTGGCCCTGGACCTGCGCACCGATATGAAAATAGGCGCCTTGGTCATAGATCAGGGCCACGAGACCCTGGAGGGCGTTACGGTAACGGCCTCCAGGCCACAAGTGGTCCGGGAGGTGGACCGCCTGGTCTTCAAGGTGGCCAATACCGTACTTTCCCAGGGCAGTTCCTGGGAAATCTTAAAGCAGACCCCGGGCGTTATCCTTGCCCAAGATGAGCTACAGATAAGGAACCAAGCCGCCACGGTGTACATCAATGACAGAAAGGTTCAGTTGAGCAGCGAGGAGATCAGAAACCTGCTCGAAAACCATCAAGGGCAGCACATTGCCTCCATAGAGGTGATCCACAACCCCCCGGCCCGGTACGATGCGGAGGGCGGTGCGGTGCTGAACATTGTTACCAGCAAGAACATTTCCCTGGGCTACAAGGGCAATGTTACCACCCGCTACACCCAAGGTGTTTTTCCCAAGTATTACTTTGGCACCAACCATTTTTACAAGGGCAAAAAGTTAAATCTCAGCGCCAATTATGGGTATGCCCCCAAAAAACAGTTCACCGAGACCCGCGGGGAGGTGAACTTCATGGACAACGGCGGCCCATTTGCACGGTGGGACTATGGTTTTGACCGTACGCAGCGCTCCCGAACCCATGCCGGCGGGGTGGTGGTGGACTACACCTTTAACGCGCGCAATGAACTGAACTTTACGGCCAATGCCCAGCTCACCCCGTTTAGCCAATACGTGAACGACCAGCGCACCGTGGCCACCAATGCCGTGGGGGCAGTGGACTCCACTTTTACCACCAATAGCCTGGAAGACGAGGCCAAGAACAACATTGCCGCAGACCTTTCTTACAAGCACCGTTTTGAGAAAGGTGGCAGCCTCTCCTTTAATGCCCACTATACCTATTTTGACCTGCAGCGCAGCCAAGAGGCCAGGTCCGAGTATTTTGGGGCCACAGGCGCTTTTTTCCGGGACTTTCGTTTCTTGACGGAGGCCCGCCAGGACATTGACATTGCCACGACCCAGGTAGATTACAACAACTCCTTCAATGGCTGGACCTTGGACCTCGGCGCCAAGGGCTCCTTTATTGCCTCCAACAGCGCACTGGACTATTTTTCCGAGAACAACGGCACAGTGTTTGTTCCGGGCCTTTCGGACAATTTCAATTACAATGAAGCGGTCTATGCGGGCTATGCCAGCACCACAAAAGATTGGGAAAAGTGGAGCATAAGGGCAGGGCTTCGGGCAGAGCATACCGTGAGCACAGGAACCTCGGCCGTATTGAACACCATCAATGAACTGGAGTATTTTGAACTTTTTCCCAGCGTGTACGTGCTGCACAACATCAACGAGAACCACAGCCTGGCCCTTGACTATTCCAGGAAGCTGCAGCGCCCCCGTTACAACGACCTCAACCCTTTTAGGACGTTTATAAACGAGAACAATTTTGTGGAGGGCAACCCCAACCTCCTTCCCAGTTTCAGCCATAACCTCAACATTGGCTACACCCTGAAACAATCCTTTTTTTTCGACCTTTATTATAGGGACAACGGGGCCTACATCAGTACCCTGAGCTTTCAGGACAACGGCAACAGGGTGCTCAGGGACGTTGCCCAAAATGTGCTGGGAAGCACCTCCTATGGTCTGGACTTTAACTATGGCACTTCCGTGACCAACCATTGGTATCTCTATGCCTATGTCTCCTTCTTTCATGAAGACGAGACCTTTTTGGCCCTGGAGAGCCCCGAACGAGAATTTACCAACTCCTTCAACGGCGCCTACGTGGACCTCACCAATTACCTTACCCTGAGCAAGGACGGAAGCCTCAAGGCCGAGGCCGGCATTGCCTATCTGTCCGGTTATTTGGAGGGAAGCTTCATACAGCGGGAAACCACCAACCTTACCCTTGGCCTGCGAAAGGCGCTCTGGAAAGACCGGGCCCAGATCAGTGTGGCCGCAAACGATGTTTTGGGGCGTGCCAACGGGGCTGTTTTTTCACGCTATTTAAATCAAGACAACGGGTACCTAGTGGTTCCCGAGACCCAGTTTGTGCGTTTTGGCTTCACCTATAACTTTGGCAATTTCAGGCTACGCGACAACGAGCGTGAATTGGAAAAGGAAGAGCGAGACCGCCTGGGCACTGGGCAATAACATAGCATTACAACAAATGAAAACACACCATGACCCAATTAAGCAAGGCCGGCACGGCCAAAGCGCACCAAGTATTGGAACCAGGGGCAGGTACCCCGTTCTTATGCTCTTGTTCCTTTGTGCGGCGGCAGGGCTGGCGCAGGAGTTTTCCTTGGGGGGCAGGGTGCTGGACGGGGATCAAAACCCCCTTCCCTTTGCCAATGTGCTCCTAAAAACAACCGATTCCGTTGTCGTGGCGGGAACCGCAACGGATGACGGGGGCCATTTTATCTTTGACAACCTGGCACCGGGCCGCTATCTTTTGCAGGCCAGTTACATACGGAACACCTCTGGGGCCAGGGAAGTGGAGGTGCGGGAAGACACCCAGATCGGCAACCTCATCATCCAAGAGAGCGCACAGCAGCTGGAGGGGGTTACGGTTACCTACAAAAAGCCCAAATTGGAGCGCAAAGTGGACCGTCTGGTGTTTAACGTGGCCAATACCGCCATTGTGGACGGTACCCTTTGGGAGCTTTTAAAGGCCACCCCCAGTGTCACGGAGGTAAAGGGGATGCTGAGCGTAAAGGGAAACACCGCCGTACGGGTCATGATCAACGGTAGGCCCGTTAACCTGCCCAGGGAAGACGTACAGAACCTGCTCTCCGGTACCTCGGCCAGCAGCGTGGCGGCCATTGAGGTCATTACCAATCCGCCGGCCAAGTACAGCGCCGAGGACGGGGTGCTCATTGATATAAAAATGGACAAAAATGTGGTGGCCGGATACAATGGGGCCTTGTTCAACAGGTACCGGCAAGGGGTCTTTGCCAAACACACCGTGGGAACGGACCAATTTTTTAAGGGAAAGAAGCTGGATTTTTCCGTGAACTACAGCTTTACCCGGGACAAATGGCTCACCCGCTACACGGACAACACCAATTTTATGGGCGCCGCCAACCAGCAGGACCAACTGTGGACGGCCAACCAGGACCGCACACAGCGAAGACAGCGGCATAACGTGAGCGCTTTTTTGGACTATAAGATAAACGACCGCAACACCCTGAGTTTTTCCACCATTAACGCCTTGAGCCCAAAGGTGAACACCTTGGACGATTCCAGGACCTTGATCACAGGCCCCAACGCAGATTTGCTCTCCAGCTTTACCACGGCAAACACCTCTTTCCGGGAACAGGCCAACGCCTCCTTCTACGGGGACTGGGTCCACAAGCTGAAAAAGGAAGGGGCAGAGGTGTCCGTTAATGCCCATTATACCTACTATGACGATCAGAGCTCACAGGACCTGCAGACCGATTTTTTGGACCTGGACGGCGCCCTTACCGGGGAAAACGATTTTACCACCCTCTCCCAGCAGACCATACATCTCTTTACCGCCCAAGTGGACCATTCCCTGCCCCTGGGCGACAAGGCCCGTTTTGAAACGGGCCTGCGCTATGCCGGCATTGCCTCGGAAAGCACCATTTTGCAGGAGGGCTTTGACCGAAACCAACCGGGCATTAACCCCACCGAGGCCGGCGTCTTCAATTATGATGAGGATATTTACGCCGGGTATGTGAGCTATGACAACAGATGGGAGCACTGGCGCTTGCGAACGGGGCTCAGGGCAGAGCACACGGAAACCCTGGGCGACCTGGACATTGACCCCGAGCCCATACGGCGGTCTTATCTGGAATGGTTCCCCTCCCTTTCCCTGCAGTACAATAAATCCGAGCAGCACAGTTATGTGTTTCAGTATTACCGCCGCATCCAGCGGCCAAGGTACAATACCATAAACCCGTTTCAGTACTTTCAGAACAACTTTACCGTGGCAGAGGGCAATCCGGCCCTTTTGCCCACCATAAGCACCCGCTTTTCCCTGGGCTATACCTTTGATGACACCTATACGTTGGAATTTATCTATGACCACAACAGGGACCGCTTCCGGGAACAGGTCTTTCAGGACAATGCCTCCAATCTCTTGCGCTTTGTGAACGTGAACTTGGAACGGAACTACAGCTATGGCCTTGACTTTACCTTTGACAAGGACATTGCGCCATTTTGGAACAGCTATGTGCTCTTTGCCTATTTCTTTCAGAACGATGTGTTCACGGACCTTGGCACGGGCCTGCCCATAGAAAATTCCATTCACACTTTCATTGCCCGCAGCTACCAGACCTTTACCTTTCTGGAAGACCAAAGCTTGTTGCTGGACCTTTCCTTCTACTACGGTTCTCCAATGATACGGGGAAACCAGCGCATTGATGCCATTCACGGACTGGACCTTATGCTGCGCAAGAGCATCTGGAACAAAGCGGGCAGCATCTCCATTGGGGTCACGGACATCTTTAACAGGCTCAACGTGTTTAGCCGCCGCCAGTTTCTGGACCAGGACAACACCACCTTTACCCGGCAGGAGAACCGGCTGTTCACTTTCGGTTTTCGCTATAAATTTGGCAATACCGGCATACGGGACAACTACAAGCGCAAAAGGGTAAGCGAGCGCAACCGGCTTTGATCTGGGTTTACGCGCTCCTGCCCTCCCTGTTTTGTTTGGTCCGAAAGGCCCCATGGGCCTAAGCGGGGTTTTGTTATTTTTGTGAAAAACCAGGAAATGGACAAGTCCAAAGTGCTTCAAGAACTACAGTTCAAGGCCATAAGAAGTGGGGGTCCCGGGGGGCAGCACGCCAACAAGGTGTCTTCCAAGGTGGTGTTGGTCTTTGACCTTGCCCATTCCACCGGACTGTCCGATGCCGAAAAAATACGGTTGGCGACCAAGTTGGCCAATAGGCTCAACAAAGACGGGACATGGGCACTGCAATGCGATAGGCATCGCAGTCAGCATCAAAACAAGGAGGAGGTGATCAAACGATTTTTTGTCCTGCTCAAGCAAGCCCTGCGGGTGCCCAAAAAACGAAAGGCCAGTGCACCCTCACGTTCGGCCATGGAGAAAAGGCTGCGCGCCAAGAAAAGAAATGCCCAAAAAAAGGCAGATCGTGCCCGGCCGGAGCACTAGGGCCTAGGCCAGCCCAAGAATTTCAAAAGACCGTTCCCGAAAGCTCAGGGTCTGGTGCAGCTTGCCGCCCAATAGGGCCTGCCCAATGGGAGATGGTGCCGAAACACAATGAACACGGTCCTCCCCATCTTTGAATTCCCCTGCCGAGATGGCAATGTAATACAGCCCTTGGGACGTTTTTACAAGACTGCCCACCCCAACCTGTGCCTTGCCCTGATGTTTGGCCAGTTTGTTCAGCAGCTCGTTTTCTTTTTCAAGGAGCACCAACTGGCGTCCCAACTTCTCCCGCTCCAGGTGCAGCATGGCCCGTGCGGTCTCGTGCTTGTCCCCGGCACTGCTCTTGGTCTCTGCGGTGAGCCCCGCCTTGATGTCTTCCAATTGCCCTAGGATGCGTTCCATACGGGTGCGCACGCTTTCCTTGCAGTGGGCGTGGGCACGTGCTTTTTGTTCACGGAGAAAGTCGGGCTTATTCTTCAAGGTGGTAAAGATCTGCCAGCTTATAGATGAGAAAGAGCACCATTTTTTCGTTGGAGGCTCCCGCCAGCATCATTTTTTCAATGGCCGCTTGGTTTTCTGCCTTAAAATAGGCAAGGTCGCCGGAACGGTGCCCACCAAACAGGTTCCAAGATTTCAGCCCGTTGAGCATGGCCCTGTGGGCCTTGAATTGTTGGGAGGCTGTTTCCTGTTCCTTTTTCAAGGCTTTTCTGTTGTTTGGACCGGCGGCCTTGAGGCGGTCTTGGGTCAATAGGTAGTTGGCCTCCAAACGGGCGTCCGCCTTCTCGGCGTCGGATAAAATCCTGAAATAGGCCCTGGAAACCAAGGCGTCATAGGTTTTGTAAAAACCCACAAGGGAGGGGCTTGCCCTTGGTGTTTCCGGAAGCGCCCCATTTTCTTCCAGGCCGGCGTAAAGGACATCGGGCCTGTTTTCCCGGGAGGCACGCAAGGCATCTTCCCAGGCCTTGCTTTTTACGATCTGCCGCCATAGGGCATTGTAATTTCTTTCATAGTCGGTCTGGGCAAGACCGCAGCCCAGAAGCAACAAGGGCAGTAGTGCCAAGGCCACTTTTTTCATGATCTTAACACTGCGGGGGTTCCGTATGCGCCGTGTGCACTTTGTTTTCATTTTCAGATAGTGTCCGTACTGCCTCCTTATCTGGAAATTTGGCCGTTCCAAACCAAATGGACAGACCACAAGATAACAAGAAAATACGGATGCTGTACCCAATACCACCTTCCCAATTGATAAATGGCCCATAAATTGTTTCTTTTATGGAGTGAAAAAAAAACGTAATTTCTTTCATTGATTGGCACCGCCAAAGGGTTGGATACTCCGAGGCTTGCCTCGAAATTAAAATTCAGTTTCTTATGAATGCCTCCTGGGCTTTACCCCGTAGTTTACTTTTAAAAAGGGGAAAGGGCATCAAGGTGATGGGCGTCATTGAACAGGGCTTCAGTTACTTAATCCAAGGCAGCGGCGAGGCTTCTTCCCACTGCCGTACCCATGGCCACGCCCATACCGCCCAGGCCCACACCACAGGCCACATTGGGGTGCAGTGCCTCCACCATTGGTTTTTTTTGATGTCCCACGCCCATGATGCCGCTCCAATACCGATCTACTTCAAACGGAACGCCAGGCAGAATGACCTCTTTGAGCAAACGCTCCAGCTCCTTTCTTACCAATGCGGTTTCTCCTTGTTCAAAGGTGGTCTCGGTGGCAAAATCCAAATTTCGGCCCCCGCCCAAGAGAACTCGGCCATCCACGTTTCTAAAGTAATAGTAACCTTGGTCCAGATGAAAGGTTCCCCTTGGTGGCGGCAGGGGCAGGGGCTTGGTGATCAAGGCTTGGGCCCTGGCCGGTTGTACATCCGTTTTGATCAGCTGCTTTGCAAAACCGTTGGTGGCCAGGTACAGTTGTTGGGTACGGTACTCAAAATGGTCGGTGGCCACCGTTACATGCCCGGGGTTGGCCTCAAAGCCCGTTACCGTGACCCCATTGAGCACCACAATGCCCAATTGTTGTACTTTGTGCAACAGGGCATGCATCATCTTGCCCGTGTTCAACTGCCCTTCGTGCACCTGCGTAATAAGGTGGTCTTGCACGCCCTCAAGACCAAAGATGTTCTTGGTTTGCACAAAGGTCTTTTTCCCAAAAATGGGTGCCAAAAGGGTGTTAAGGTACTGTAGCTGGCCCAGACAGTGCTCAAACCGTTCCGTGTCCGCTTTCAAAAAGAGGTCATGGCCTCCCCATTGGTGGTAGTCCAACGCGGTATCGCCCAAAAGTTCCCTGAGGGCCAAGATGCCCTCTGCCCTTGTTTTAACCAGTTGCACCACCTGGGCCTCTGTGTGGTGTTCCAGGTCATTCAGTAGTTCCGATACGCTGCCAAAACAGGCAAAGCCCGCGTTTTTGGTACTGGCACCATTGGGTAGCACGCCCCGTTCCAGGACCACCACCTTGGCCTTGGGATGGGCCTGCTTAAGGGCAAGGGCGCAGTTGAGGCCCACAATGCCACTGCCAACCACCGTAAAGCCAATTCTGGAAAGCCAGGTCTTGTGTTCCCAATAACTCAGTGCCATTTTACGCGATGTCTTTGGGTTTTCCTTGCCCACCACAGCGGAACAATGAAGGGGCCATAACGCCGTGGGCCGTGCTCGGGGGTTATGGCCCAAAATTCCCGGAGGGCCTATGCCGTTGCTTCGGGCTTCATCTCAAAATCGTCCATAAAGGCGGTGGTGTAGTTTCCTGCCAGATAATCGGGGTGGTCCATTAACTGCCTATGGAAGGGGATGGTGGTCTTTACGCCCTCAATGACAAACTCGTCCAGGGCACGCTTCATTTTATTGATTGCCTCTTCCCGGGTCTGTGCCGTGGTGATCAGCTTGGCGATCATGGAGTCGTAATTGGGCGGTATGGTATAGCCACTGTACACGTGGGTGTCCATCCTTACACCGTGTCCGCCAGGGGTGTGGAGGGTGGTGATCCTTCCCGGGGAGGGCCTAAAGTTGTTATAGGGGTCCTCGGCATTGATGCGGCATTCTATGGAATGTAGTTTTGGGGTATAGTTCTTTCCGGAAATGGGCACCCCGGCGGCCACCAAGATCTGCTCCCGGATAAGGTCGTAGTCAATGACCTGTTCGGTGATGGGGTGTTCCACTTGGATCCGGGTGTTCATTTCCATAAAATAGAATTTTCGGTGCTTGTCCACCAAAAATTCCACCGTGCCCGCGCCCTCGTACTTAATGAACTCCGCGGCCCTTACGGCGGCTTCTCCCATTTGATCGCGCAGTTTGTCCGTCATGAAGGGAGAAGGCGTCTCTTCCGTTAGTTTTTGGTGCCTGCGCTGTACGGAGCAATCGCGTTCGGAGAGGTGGCAGGCCTTGCCAAACTGGTCTCCCACGATCTGTATTTCTATGTGCCTGGGCTCCTCTATCAATTTTTCCATGTACATGCCCCCGTTGCCAAAGGCCGCGGTGGCCTCTTGCACCGCGCTCTCAAAAAGCGCTTCCATTTCCTCCTCGGACCAAACGGCGCGCATGCCTTTGCCGCCGCCGCCGGCCGTGGCCTTTATCATCACGGGATAACCTATTTTTTTTGCGGTTTTCTTGGCGTCCTTCACGTCTTTTAAAAGGCCGTCCGAACCCGGTACACAGGGCACGCCCGCTTTTTTCATGGTGGCCTTGGCCGTGGCCTTGTCCCCCATTTTGTCTATTTGGTCCCCGGAGGCACCAATGAACTTGATGTCATGCTCCGCACAGATCCTGGAGAATTTGGAATTCTCGGACAAGAAACCATAACCGGGGTGTATGGCATCTGCGTTGGTGATCTCCGCGGCCGCTATAATATTCGGAATCTTTAGGTACGATTCGCTGCTTGGGGCGGGCCCTATGCAGACCGCCTCGTCCGCAAAGCGCACGTGCAGGCTTTCTTCATCTGCCTTGGAATACACCGCCACGGTCTTGATGCCCATCTCTTTGCAGGTACGGATCACGCGCAATGCGATTTCGCCCCTGTTTGCAATCAGTATTTTTTTGAACATAGTGCTGGCAATTTTTTAAGATGTGGCCAAAGGAACCCTGGGTTTTCGCCATGGTGCCAAGGGGCCGCACTTGGGGTTTGGGTTATGATGGGTCTACCAAGAAGAGCGGCTGATCAAACTCCACCGGGGAGGAATCGTCCACCAGGACTTTCACGATCGTGCCAGACACCTCAGACTCTATATCGTTAAAGAGCTTCATGGCTTCAATGACACAGAGCACGTCGCCGGCGGCAATGGTGTCTCCCACTTCCACAAAGGCAGGTTTGTCCGGTGAGGGCTTTCGGTAAAAAGTTCCTATGATGGGCGATTTTATGGTGATGTACTTGTCCTTGTCCTCAGATTTCTCCTGGGCGGGCGCCGTTGGGGCCGGCGGCGCTTCCGCTGGGGCGGCCGGTGCTTGTGCAATGGGTGCCTGGGGCAGGGGAATGGACTGCACGTACGTGGGCTCATTGGAGGCCAAACTGCCCGTGCGGATCGTGATTTTAATGTCGTCCGTTTCCAGTTTCACCTCGCTTGCGCCAGATTTGGCCACGAACTTTATGAGGCTTTGAATTTCTTTGATATCCATAGTGTTCAATGTGTTTTTTGGTTGTTAGTCGTAGGCCCATGTCAGGTAGGCCGATCCCCAAGTGAAGCCACCTCCAAAGGCGGCAAAAACCAGTTTGTCCCCTTTTTTGAGCCGGGACTCATAGTCATGCAACAACAGGGGCAAGGTGGCCGAGGTGGTGTTGCCATACTTCTGTATGTTCATCATGACCTTTTCCCCTTCCAGCCCCATGCGCTTGGCCGTGGCATCTATGATGCGCTTGTTGGCCTGGTGGGGCACCAGCCAGGCCACGTCAGAACCTTTCAGGTGGTTGCGCTCCAAAATTCGGGCGGCAACGTCTGCCATGTTCGAGACGGCAAATTTAAAGACGGTCTTGCCGTCCTGAAAAATAAAGTGTTTGTTGTTCCTTACGGATTCTTCCGTGGCGGGCATCAGGGAGCCGCCGCCTTCCATGCCCAAAAATTGCCGTCCCTTGCCGTCTGCCCTTAGGTACTCGTCCTGCAGCCCCAGGCCCTCGGTGTTGGGCTCAAAGAGCACGGCGCCCGCCCCGTCTCCAAAAATGATGCAGGTGGTGCGGTCTTTGTAATTGATGATGGAAGACATCTTATCTGCCCCGATCAGCAATACTTTTCTGTAAGTTCCGGAAACAATGTAGGACGCGGCCGTGGACATGCCGAAGAGAAAACTGCTGCAGGCGGCCAACAGGTCATAGCCAAAGGCATTGGTGGCCCCTATCTCCGAGGCCACAAAGGCCGCCGTGGATGCCACAAGGCTGTCCGGGGTGGCCGTGGCCACAATGATGAGGTCCAGTTCCGAGGCATCAATGCCGCGCTTTTCCAAGACTTCCCGGGCCGCTTTTATGGCCATGTACGAGGTGCCTTCACCCTCTTCGGGCTTCAATACCCTTCTTTCTTTTATTCCCGTTCTGCTGGTGATCCATTCGTCATTGGTCTCCACCATGCCCTCCAACATTTGGTTGGTAAGGACAAACTGAGGGACATAGCCTCCCACAGCGGTAATGGCAGCGGTTGTTTTGGTCATACCTTGAATGCTATCGTGTGTGTTTAAAAGACACGTAAAAGTGACGAAAAGTAATGATTTTCATCGACTTTTTGACCCAAAAAGGACGTTTTTGTGAATTTCCCCGCGATTTTGAATCGGTTATGGGCCTGTGTTTTTCGCTAGCTGCGAAAAAAAGCTCCCTACTTTTGCAAGAGGGAGCTTGTCATGTTCCATAGGTGGTGGTTAGGCCTCTGCCGCATCCTCGGTCTTGTCCACCAAAACCTGGCCTCTGTAGTACAGTTTGCCTTCGTGCCAATGGGCCCTGTGGTAGAGGTGCATTTCACCGGTGGTGGAGTCGGTGGCCAATGTTGGGGCCACGGCCTTGTAATGCGTTCTTCTTTTGTCCCTCCTTGTTTTGGAGATCTTTCTCTTGGGATGTGCCATTTATACCGTTATTTGTCCGTTAATAGTTTTTTCAATTCGTCCCATCTGGGATCGTTCTCTTCTTTCTCCGTGCGGGCTTCCCTTGGTTCAAGGGCCTTTAACCGCTGCAGGGCCTCTGTTTGCAGCGTGCCATCCAAAACCCCAGGGTGCACTCTCTTTTGCGGCACGGCCAATACGATGGTTTCATAGGCGTATTGCGCTATGTTCAATTGGTGCTCTCCGTGGGGCAAAATCAGGATTTCATCGTCCTCATCATTGTACGCCTCGCCAAACTTCACCACCAGTTCCATTTCCGCATCCACCGGCTGGTCATAGGCTTCGCTGCTCACATCGCAGTTTACATTGACCGTGCCCTTGGCCATCAGGGACAGCTCCATGATCGTGGAGGTCTTGTTCAGGGTAAGCGCCAAATCAATGTTGGCGTCGTTGAACTCATCGAACCCAAAAGCATCAAAGAACCCAGCGGTGATCTGGAACTTAAAATCGTGTCTTCCTTGCTTCAATCCAGAGAAAGGAATATTGAACTCCTTTTGTACCATCGCTTAAACACGGATTTAAATTCCACGCCGAAAAGGCGGGTGCAAAGATAGGATTATTTTAATAAACAACAATAGTTGTCAACGAATTATGCACAAGGGCACGGGGCACGGGCCTCGGTTTGGAAAATCAGCGTTTGGGCCTTTGTTTTTTGAGCACGTTCTGGGTAAGCTCCGTATATTCCGATCGGTTCTTGAATATCTTCAGGGCCATGAACACCGCTTCCTTGAAACTGCCGTGGTCCGCAATGCCCTTTCCGGCAATTTCGTAGGCCGTTCCGTGGTCGGGGGAGGTGCGTACCTTGCTGAGCCCCGCAGTAAAGTTCACCCCCTGGCCAAAGGAAAGCGTCTTGAACGGAATGAGCCCCTGGTCATGGTAGGCGGCAAGGATGGCATCGAATTTTTTATATCCGTCGCTGCCAAAAAAGCTGTCGGCGGCATAGGGTCCGTAGGTGAGGTGCCCCATGTTCACCATCTCGGCAATGACGGGCCGCAGCACCTCATCGTCTTCCTGGCCAATGACCCCATTGTCCCCGCTGTGCGGATTAATGCCCAGTAGGGCCACCCGCGGCCTTTGGATGCCAAAATCCATGATGAGCGATTTTTCAATGGTCTTGATCTTGTCCCTTACCTTGCGGGGGATGATGGACTTGGAAACGTCCTTTACCGCCACATGGTCCGTGAGCAGTCCCACCTTCAGATCTTCGGTGACCATGAACATGAGGCTTTCCCCTTCCAGTTCCTGGGCCAGGTAATCCGTGTGGCCGGGAAAGTTGAACTCCTCGCTCTGTACGTTGGTCTTGTTTATCGGGGCCGTGACCAAGACATCTATGTTGCCCTCCTTTAGCTCGGTCACCGCCGCTTTCAGTGATTTTATGGCATAACTGCCCGCCTCTTCCGTTGCTTCCCCGTAGCGCAGCTCGGGTATTTCCTTCCAGACGTTCACAATGTTCAATTTTCCATCCAAGGCACCGGAAGCCTCTTGCACCCCGTTGAAGGGCAGGGTAAGGTCCAACGCCTTCATTTGGTTGGACACCGTCTTGTTGGAAGCAAAGACAATGGGCGTGCAAAAGTCCAACATCCTGCTGTCCTGAAAGGTTTTTAGCATTACCTCGCAACCAATTCCGTTCAGGTCCCCGATGGAAATGCCCAGCCTTATTTTTCTATTTTCTTCCGTCATATGCCGTACCTTTGTCTTCTTGCTATTGGAACGCAAAACTACTTAAATTAGCTGACACATGTTTACCGGCATCATTGAAACTTTGGGCCGTATCACGGCCTTGGAGCCCAAGGACGGCAACCTGCACATCACGGTCCGGACCCCGCTTGCCAACGAATTGAAAATAGACCAGAGCGTGGCCCATAACGGGGTATGCCTTACCGTGGTGGCCATTGAGGGAAACGAGTATTCCGTAACGGCCATAGCAGAGACCCTGCAAAAGACCAATCTGGGGGAACTGCGGCAGGGTGATTTGGTGAACCTGGAACGGGCCATGATCCTGGGCAGTAGGCTGGACGGCCACATAGTGCAGGGCCACGTGGACCAGATCGGCACCTGTACGCAGGTCCGGGAAACGGACGGCAGCTGGTACTACTCCTTTGAATATGATGGCGCCCTGGGCAACCCCACCATTGAAAAAGGCTCCATTACCATAGATGGCACCAGCCTTACCGTGGTGGACTCCAAAAAGAATTCCTTTGGTGTGGCCATTATCCCCTATACCTATGAGCATACCCGTTTCAATACCTACGGGGTGGGCAGTACGGTGAACTTGGAGTTCGATGTCATTGGCAAATATGTGGCCAAGCTCATGCAGGGCCGCTGATCCACCTACCTAAAAATCCAGCACCACCCCGATGCTGGGAATGGCCTGCCCACTGTCTTGCATGATGGCCACCAGGCTGCGTGGCTGTACCACTGCTCCGGAGGCGTCCCGGTTAAGGCCAAACTCCGGAGGCTGGGGATTCACTTGTCCCAAGAGGTTCTGCACCTCAATGAAGACGTCCAGGGAAAGGTTCTTGAGGTTCCACTTTTTGTCCACCCGCACATCCAACTGACTAAAAATGCCCAGTTCCTCCTCACCCAAGCGAGTGTAGTCCAGCACAATATCCGGATATACCGCCAAGGTCCGGGCCTGGTCCGTGGGCACAAAGGGAGCGCTGCCGGCAAAACGGTAACGCGCGCTGATCTCCCAGTTGCGCTTTAGTTTGTAGCCGCCCACCATGGAAACGAGGTGGCGACTGTCCCAAACGGAGGGCAGATAGACATCGCGGTCAAACCCGGTGAATTCGCTGAAGAAATAGGTGTAGGAGAGGATGCCGTAAAAATTGTTGGTGAGCTTTTGCTGAAATTGAAATTCGGCGCCGTAGGTACGGCCGCGACCCACCGATTGCACTTCCTCATTTCCCAGCACCTCAAAACCGCCGCCCTTGTTGGCAATGGACACCCCGTCTGCCACGGAAACGGGATAGTCCTCATAATTTTTGTAGAACCCTTCCACGGAAATGTTGGCCGCGGGCCCCAAGATATGCTCAATGCCCAGCACATAATGGTCGCTGCGGGTGTAGTCCAGATTTTGGTTCACCAGTTCCTGTTGGTTGTTTCTAAAGCCCAGCATGGTATAGGGCGGTATCTTGAAATAACGCCCCAAGGAACCGTTTAGTTTCCAATTTTCCCTGAACTCGTAAGAAAGCCCCAAACGGGGAGACAAGGTGCTGGCCAAGCTGTTGCCCTCGGTAAAGCTGTCCGCATCTGCCCGCAGGCCAAAGGAAACATCCAATTGGTCGTTAAAGAAGGAGTTGGTGGCATTGGCAAAGAGCCCGTACTTAAAAAAATCTATTTCCGTATCAAAAGCCAGACCGGCCGGCACGTTCACCGTCTCATTGCTGTAAAAGGAATGTTGCAGGTTAAGGCCGCCGGCCAGCTTCCAATCGCCATAGAACTTGGTGAGCTGGTAGCGCAGCTTGGTCTCGGACTCCACGGCGTCGTTCCTGAAAATGATGCCCGTTTGGTTTTGGGAATCTTCATAGCGGGTAAAGATATTGGCCAGGCGGTTGTTGCTCAGGGTGGTCTGCATAAAACCGCTGCCATCCTTGAGCCTGTTCTTCCACGTGATGCCCATGGTGTTGGTGTTCTGTTCAATAAAAGGCGCTTGGTCCAGTGTGGCCTGTTGGTCCGGATCAAATTCTTCCGGGGCCTCCAGGGTAAAATCGTCAATGGAGCCCAGTCCCAGGACGGAAATGGAATTATACTCGTCCAACTGGTGGTCCAGTTTGTACTGGTAGTCCCAATAGTCGGGTCTAATGGGAAGCCCTATGAGCTTAAAGAGCGCTTGTAGGTAGCTGCGCCTCGCGGAGACCAAAAAGGTGGTTTTGGACGCTTCCCGTCCCTGTTTAAAAAGGGGCCCCTCCAGGGTCAGGGCGGCCTCGCTGGCGCTGACCCTGAAATTGCCGCCAAAGTTGCGGGCGTTGCCGTTTCGTTGCCTAAACTGCAGCACCCCGCTCAAGGGGTTGTCATATTGCGCCCCAAAGGCCGAGGTGGAGAGGGTCACATCCTCAATGAAGGACACGTTCAGAAGTCCTACGGGCCCACCGGCGCTGCCCTGGGTGCTAAAATGGTTAATGTTGGGCACTTCCATCCCGTCCAGGTAGTACACGGTCTCATTGGGGGCGCCGCCCCTGATGATGAGGTCGTTTCTAAAGCCGCCCACAGAAGGGGAGACCCCGGGCAGGGTCTGGGCCACCTGCACCACGTCATTGTTGCTGCCGGGATAGGTGGCGATCTCCACGGCCGAGAGCGTTTGGGTGCTCAGCGGAGTTTCCTTGGAGCGCCCGATCAGGCTGTTCGTCACCACCACCTCGTCCAGGCTCTCGGTACTTTCCAGTAAGATAAAATCGTAGGCCGGGTTGCCCTTGGAGCGCACAATGACGTTGAACTTGGTCTGGGTCTCAAAGCCCAGGTAGCTCACGGTAAGGTTGTAGGAGCCCGGAGGTAAGTTGCCCAGGGCATAGCGCCCTTCCTCATTGGTAATGGTGCCCAGTTCGGTACCGCTCAGAAAGACGGAGGCGCCCATAATGGGCTCGCCCACCTCATCGGTGACCTGTCCCGTGAGCTCCCCCACCACTTGGGCAGAGAGCAAGGGGCTGCCCAAAAGGGCCAAAATCACCAATAAAAAGAGGCGGTAAAGCGACTGTTGTTGCCGGTTGGACACCATTTTGTTTGTTATTTTGCCCCAAATATTAAACAAAATATGCGCCCTGAACCCATTATCGTCCAAAAAAAACTGTTAAAAGTTTTAGGCGAACGCTTCTTGGGGGGGCATTGTTCGGGGTGTAGGGCCTTCCTTGGCTGCCTTCGACCTAGAAAAAAATGATGCGCCCGTTACCTTACGATGATTCTTGTCTGGGTGCGTATGGGCAAAAACCGGTATGGCACGCTGTCCTAAATACCCCGAGAATGGAACAGATAAAAATCCACGCGTTTGGAAACCTCCCATTGGGGCAAATGTGCGTAACTTTGGGGTGCGTTTGTTTGGGTCGATGGACCCCAGGCGCACCCAACCCCCTAAAACGGTATGGATGACAACAGATAGACCCAACGGAAGTTTGTACACCAAAGTGGAAAACGGCGTGGCCACCGTGCTTTTTGGCACCCCGGCCAGCAATGCCTTTAGCCTGGAGCTGCTGAACCGGCTGGCGGCGGCTTTGAACGCCCTTTCCAATGACGATGCCGTGCAGGTGGTGCTCTTAAAGTCCGAAGGCCAAAAGGCCTTTTGTGCCGGCGCATCCTTTGATGAGTTGTTGCAGGTTGACACCCAGGAGCAGGCCGAAACGTTTTTTGGCGGATTTGCCCAAGTGATCAATGCCATGCGCCAATGCCGCAAAATTATTGTGGGCCGGGTACAGGGCAAGGCCGTTGGCGGTGGGGTTGGGCTCATTGCGGCCTGTGACCACGTCTATGCCGTGGAAGCGGCCTCCATACGCCTCTCCGAGCTGTCCATTGGCATAGCCCCTCTGGTCATTGCCCCCGCCCTGATCAGAAAAATGGGCACCGCCGCCGTGGCACAGCTATCCTTTGACCCCACCCAGTGGAAAAATGCCTACTGGGGCCAGGAGCACGGGCTGTACGCCAGGGTTTTTGAGAACAGCAGGGAAATGGACAAGGAGCTGGAGTTTTATCTGGAAAAACTGGCCGGTTACCATCCGGCCGCGCTCTTGGAATGGAAAAAGGTGCTCTGGGAAAACACGGACCACTGGGACACCCTGCTGCGGGAGCGCGCCAAGATCACCGGTGGCTTGGCCCTGTCCGAGTTTACCAAGAAGGCCCTGAACAAATTCAAGAACAGCTAAACATTTTCCATGACGGGAACCAAGACCCTGCTCAGTTGCCTCTCCCTTGTGGTGGCGCTTTCCTCCCTTGCCCAAAGTACGCAAGACATCCGGGAGGCCCAGCAACGCATTGATCGAATGCTGCCCCAGCTCCAGGCGCACAGCCTGGACATGGAAGGGGAGTCTGCCGAGGGCGGCGAGGCTATGGCCTACTTTGAGCAGGACAGCATACGCAAACTTTCCACCACATATTTTGGCGAACGGGGCAAACGGTACACGGCCTATTATTTTCTGGAGGGCGTGCCGTCTTTGGTGGAACGTACCGAGTACCGGTATAACCGGCCCATTTATTATGACCAAAAGATGGCCGCCGAATATGGGGACACTGCCCATTACGACCCCAAAAAGACCCAAACGGAGGTAACCACCTACTACATCCGCAATGACAGCATCATCATTTGGCTGGACCACGAGGGCAACCCCGCCAGCCTGGCCGGAAAGGACACGGACAAAGTGGCCCAAACCCTCCTAAAGGAAGCCAAGGAGCTGTTGGGGCGCTTTAAGGAGCCAGATTTGGAAAAGAAGGAGTAGCAAGGTTTGCCGGCCCCCAGGCCAGGGAACCTCGGGGCAGGAAACACAATTTTAAGGCAAGAGGGACGTTAGCCCAACATAAAACATGCTTTAATGGAACTATTGCGTTTTTTGAACAGTGACCTTGTCTTGCCCCTATTGGCCCTGTTTGTACTGGTCTTTTATTTGGTGAACCGGGTTCGTGACCGTAGAAGGTTTAAACGATAATGGCATAAAATCCCTGCAGAGATGAACTGGACCGTTTTCTATTTGGCCCTTTTTTTAATTGGCGGCCTGCTTGCCTACCAAGCCTTTGCCCAGTTCCAAAAATCTCGAAAGCTGTTGCGCACGGGATGGCGCACAACGGCCACCGTCATAGGCTATGAGAGCAGCCAAAGCAGTAAAGGCACCACCTATAGGCCCATTTTTGAGTTCACCGACCGTTCTTTGGAAAAACGGCAGTTTGTGAGCAAGATAAGCAGCAAGCCACCGGCCTATGAAATAGGCGAAGAAGTACCCATTGTCTATACGTCCCGAAAAAGTGACGGGGTCAAGACCGTCTCCTTTTGGGGCCTGTACCGATGGAGCGTGATCTTGCTCATGGTTGCCAGCCCGCTATTGGTCTTGGGGTGCAGTTATTTGCTCTATGTGGGGCATTGAGGCCAAATGGTGCACCAGGTGGTTGTAGAACAATATCCTTGGCGGATGAACAACCTACTGCCCCCTTAAAAAAGGGCCGTTAGGGCCGCCTTCACATACGGGCTTGTTGGGTTTACGGGAAGTAGTTCCCGGAAGCCATGCCGCACTGGCACAAAGCCCCGGGACAACCCCATTGGGGGAAGCGTGTACGCAATGGCTTGGACCCAAGCCAATGTTCCGCCAAGAAAATGACCTATGTGGCCCCGGAAGGGATGCACTGTCCCATGCTCAGATTCGCTACCTTTGTGCTTTCAACATACCAATAATGAGTGTCATTAGGATTACCAAACAGTTCAGTTTTGAAACCGGCCATGCCCTTTACGGGTACGACGGAAAATGCAGAAATGTGCACGGGCACAGCTATAAGTTGAGCGTAACCGTCATTGGAAGCCCAATCACAGATACCCGGCACGTAAAGTTGGGCATGGTCATTGATTTTGGCGACCTGAAAAAAATTGTCAAAGAGGAAATTGTGGACAAGTTTGATCACGCCACGGTATTTAACAAGAACACCCCCCATCTGGAACTGGCCAACGAACTGAGCCAACGGGGGCACAATGTGATCTTGGCAGACTACCAGCCCACCAGTGAGAACATGGTGGTGGATTTTGCCGAGAAGATCAAGGCACGCCTTCCCAAGGAGATACAATTGCACTCCCTTAAATTGCAGGAAACGGAATCGTCCTTTGCAGAATGGCACGCCAGTGACCATTGATCCATTTCTTTTTTATCTTAAGCGCGCATGACCACCATAGCACTTCCCCAAGGAAAAAAAGTTTACTTTGCCAGTGACAACCATCTGGGTGCCCCAACGGCAAAGGAGAGCTTGCCCAGGGAGAAAAGGTTCGTGGCCTGGCTCAATGAGATCCAAAAAGATGCCGGGGCCGTGTTTCTCTTGGGCGACCTTTTCGATTTTTGGATGGAATACAGGACCGTGGTGCCCAAGGGCTTTACGCGCACCTTGGGAAAATTGGCCGAAATGACCGATGCCGGCATTCCCATCTACTTCTTTGTGGGCAACCATGACCTTTGGATGAACGGTTACTTTGAAGAGGAACTGAACATACCGGTCTTTCATGCGCCGCAGCCCTTCAACATCAATGGAACCACTTTTTTCATAGGCCACGGCGATGGTCTTGGCCCGCATGACAAAGGGTACAAACGCATGAAAAAGGTGTTTACCAACCCCGTGGCCCAATGGTTGTTCCGTTGGCTGCACCCGGATATCGGCGTTAGGCTGGCCCAACACCTATCCGTTAAGAACAAGCTCATTTCCGGGGACGGCGATGCCACTTTTTTGGGGGAGGACAAAGAGTGGCTGGTACAATATTGTCATAGAAAGTTACAGGGCGCGCACTACGATCATTTTGTCTTTGGCCATAGGCACCTTCCCCTAGAGATCATGTTGCAAGAAAAGGCCAAGTACACCAATTTGGGCGACTGGATACAGTATTTTACCTATGGGGTGTTCGATGGTGCCCAAATGGAACTGAAGACCTTTGGGCAGCCCTAGGAAAGGGCCCCCACGGTCCTTTAAATAAACTTACGGCCAGTTAGGGCGCTTTGCCCGCCAAAAGTGTCCATTCCGTACACACTTACCCAAAGATTACACGTTTTTACCCAGTTTTAAAAAACAGCTGTTTTTATAAACAACTGATTGGCAATCAACTATGTTTTTAAGTCGTTTTGGCACCGTTGTTTCATTGTACCAAGTGAACAAAAGGAACAATAATCTAAATCTATTGAAAAATGAAAAAGTTAGTTGTAGTGGGGGCCCTGGCCCTAGGATGTGTAAGCCTTATGGCAAACAATGTACCACAGTACCATACCACCTCCCTTGAGGTAGTGGTGCAAGACGATTTTACCCAGATAGCCACATCGGATCTGCCCGATGCCGTAACCGAGGCGGTGGCAACAAGTTATCCCACGGCCACCATTGACAAGGCCTATGTCAATGCGGACAAACAGTTTAAGTTGGAGGTTGTTCTGGGGGATGGCACCACCGGCACCCTGTATGCAGACGAGGAGGGCAACTGGATAGACATGTAAGGACGACATTAGGTAACAGTAGTTGGTTTGGTTTGAAAAGGGATGGCACTCATTGTCATTCCTTTTCTTTTGTTAGGGGTGCCCCGAACTTTTAGAGACGTTTCTGAACAACCAGAACACCAGGGCTCAGGGCAAAAAAAAGTTGCTTTTTGTCAATTGCATTTTCCCCCATTCTTTTGGTGGGGCAACGACATGCTGGCTTGGGCAGGTGTTGTTGTATGGAAAAAGCCAATGCGCCTGTCCATAGCAAAGAATTAACAGTCTTGGCAAGTCCTCACATCCCCATTGGCACGTACATATAGGGAACCAAGACCCTGCCCCAATGGCCAAAGTTCTTATCGTGGAGGACGACACCTCTTTCGCCAAACTGCTGAGTACCTACTTGACCCGAAAACAATTTTCTGTAACCACCTGTATGGACGGGCCACAGGCCGAAAAGATCCTAAAGGACAATGACATTGATGTGGTGGTGGCCGATGTTAGGCTTCCAGCCTATGACGGGGCCACATTATTGACCAAGGTCTCCCAGGGCACCCCGGTCATTATGATGACAGGTTATGCCGAGGTGACCGAGGCGGTCAGGGCCATAAAGTTGGGGGCATACGATTATGTGGAAAAGCCCTTTACACCAGATAGGCTATTGGCCTTGATAGAGGGCGCCCTTAAAAAAGGGCCCAGGGTGGAGCGTCACGCCCAGATTTCCCAGCCATACGTACAGCATTCCGACAAAACCAATGAGATGGCCCCGATCGATCTGCGCAGCGCCGCGGCCAAAACCCTCGGTGAGCACATTGCATTAGTGGCGCCCACGGACATGTCCGTGCTGTTGAACGGTGAGAGCGGAACGGGCAAGGAGGTGGCCGCTAGGAACATCCATGACAGTAGCCCGAGAAAAGACCGCCCTTTTGTGGCGTTGGATTGTGGTGCCATCCCCAGGGAATTGGCACCAAGTGAGTTTTTTGGCCACGTAAAGGGAAGTTTTACGGGGGCCATTACCGATCATGTTGGCAGTTTTGAGGCCGCCGATGGGGGCACCCTTTTCTTGGATGAGGTGGGCAATCTGTCCTATGACAACCAAATTCACCTGCTCCGTGCCCTGCAAGAGCGCAAGGTGAAGCCCGTGGGCAGCAATAAGGAAATCGAGGTGAATGTGCGCATCATATCGGCCACCAACGAAGACTTGAAAAAAGCGGTGGAAAAAGGCAGTTTTAGGGAAGACCTGTACCATAGGCTCAATGAATTTTCGCTGAGCCTTCCGCCGCTGCGGAAAAGGGACGGGGACCTTGAGGTCCTGGTGCACCATTTTTTGGATAGGGCCAACAGGGAACTGCATCGGGGGGTGCACCATTGTTCCGAGGCCGTTTGGGCCATTTTTAAAAGCTATTCCTGGCCGGGCAACATCAGGGAACTCCAGAACGTGATCAAACGGGGGGTGCTCCTGAGTACTGGCAAGGTTCTGGAAACTGCCGTGCTGCCCTTGGAAATGACGGGAAACCTGGACGTGGGCCATGACCGTGGACAAGGAGCCCCCCTTTCCAAAGCTGCCTACGAAAAAGAGCGTATTTTAAAGGCTTTGGAGCGCACCGGGCACAACAAGTCCCAAGCGGCCAAGCTTCTGAACATTACCCGTAAAACACTCTACAACCGCATCAATCAGTACGGATTGGACGTGTAGCGCCACGGTGTTCGGCCAGGGCTTGCAATAGGGCGTCCAGGGCGGGGAAGAGGGCTTTCAGGACGGGCTTTATTTCCCCAATGGTTCCCCCCTTCCCCATTTTCTCCAGGGTTTCCAGGGCGCCAATGCATGACACCACCTCCAATTGGCGGAACATGGGCAACATTTTATGGGCCAATGCCCCAATGGAATCCACGTCCTTGGCCTTTAGGGCCTTTCCCAGTTTGGCCCGGTGGGCCTTGGTGTCCTTTTCAAAGGCCAACAGCAATCCTTCCAATGCTTCGCTGTCGTTCCCCAAAAATGCTTCAACACTTGCCGTGCGGAAAGGCTCCTGGTTTCGGGAACCGCTTTTGGGCTTGCTGGGCGGCAAGGGCGTTTCCAGCGGCAAGAAAGTGCCCAAGACCTTTTCCAATTGATGCATGCCGAAGGGTTTCCTTAAAACACCGGAAAAGCCTTCTGCCAGCAGTTCTGACGGGGCCAGATCCTGCCTTCCCGTCATGGCCACAATGGGCTGTTCCCGGTAGTGTTTCCATCTGCCGGAACGAAGCTGTTGCAATACCTCGTAGCCCGTGGCTCCGGGCATTTCAATGTCCGTGAGCACCAAATCGTAGTTAAGGTCTGGCAGGGTGTGCAGTGCCCCGCCGCCGCTCAGGGCCGTAGCCTCCAGCCCCAAACGGGCCAATTGTTCCACGATCAATTGGCGCATGGGCGCATCGTCCTCCAATACCAAGATGGAACCGGCGAGATTCGTCATGGGCCCGGCCGTGGTGAAGGTTTGCCCCGCCGTTCCTTTGTCTTGTGCAACGGGCAAGGTCAGGGTAAAGACACTCCCCTTGCCCAGGGCACTGCTTACCCTGAGTTGTCCGCCCAGGAGCTGGGCCAACATTTTGGAAATGGTAAGGCCAAGGCCATACCCCTTGGGGCTGCCCACCGTTTCCTCGTGCGCTTGGGCAAATTCCATAAAGATGCGGTGCAGCTGCTTCTCGGGAATGCCCCGGCCCGTATCTGAAATGGAGATTTCCACGGCGCCCCCCTGGGCCAACGGGCCCAAAAGCCTTGCGCGCACCACAATTTCCCCCTGATCGGTGAATTTGTGGGCATTGTCCAAAAGGTTGGTCAGGATCTGCCGTATTCTCAGGGAATCGCTGTGGATCGTAAGCGGTTGTACGGGAGCAATGTCCAAGCGCAGGGCAAGGCTTTTTTTATTGTGGTACAGGGCCATGCGCTCTGCCACCTCGGAGATGAGCGCGCCCAGATCAAAATGGGTCTTTTCCGGTCTCAACTTTCCCGCTTCCAATTGCGAAAGGTCCAACAGATCTTTCACCAAACGGTGTACATAATGTGCGGCAGACCTCACTTGGCCCACCTGTTCCCGCTGGCGGTCCGTAAGGTCCGAGCTGGCCAACAGCTCGCTGTTCCCAAAAATGGTGTTGATCGGGGTGCGTACGTCATGGCTCACCATCTTTATGATCTGCTCCCTGTTCTCCAATAGGGATTCCGTACGGCTCTTTTCTTCCTCCAATTGTTTCCGGTAGGTTTTGGCCCTCCAGAAATCCCGGTTCAGCATCAGCACAAAGGCAATGGCCACCAATAGGCCCAGGGCGGCCGCAATTCCCGCCCATTGCACACTGCGCCTCAAGACCGCCTCTCTTTGGCGGTTCTCGTCAAAACTCTTCACCAGAAGCTCTTTTTCCAAGGAAGAAAGGATGGACCTCAGTTGCAGCGATAGTTCTTGGTCCGTGGCATGCATGGCGTTTTCCTGTTTGGCCAGGCTCCTCGCGGCCAGGGCCGTTTCGTTCTGAACGCCTTTTAGGATGTTCCTGCCCAGGGAGAAAAGGCTGTCCACTTTTTTGGTGGCATCGCCGTCCGTGTCCGTCTCCGGCACGTTCTCGTTCAAGAGCTGGGCCATTTTTTCAATGGTCTCCCTTACCCTTGGGGGCAGGGTGGCCAGGTTGGGAACCAGGGCCTCCGGGGTTATAATGCCCAAGGAGGCCTCCAGGGTGTCTAGCTGTTGTAGGGCATTGGCAATGGCCGTTTTGGTCCGGTCCTTTGAACTTAGGGCGATCAAGGCCCGGTTGTTCTCCACTTTTTCGTTCAACAAAAAACGGAGACTGTCCAGCAACTGGTATTGGTTTCCATCTTGGGAAAGCCCTTGCAGGGAGGCAATGTGCATTTGCACGGAGTCAATTTTTTGCAAATAGGCACTGATGTCCGTTTCTTTTTGCGACCGAAGGGCCATTTTGGAGAAGGCTTCGGCCTCGTGCAGTTGGGTGAGCAGGCCGTTTACCATCAACAATTTGGTCTCGTTTTCCAGCGTGTTCCCCACGGCCATATAGCGTTTCAACTCGCCATATACCAAAAAGGCGGCCAGTAGGGCCAGGCCAATGAGCACCAGATAACTGAAGATGATTTTTAAGGTGCTGCCGATCCGTATTCGCCTCATAACGCTGTATATACGGGGTCATGGGCTGCCTGCGCCGTTGCCAAAACGTTAAATCTTTTGGTGCGCCCCTTTTTCCAGGACTGGTGCCAAGACCAGGGTCCCGGCCCTTGGTGGCCAACCTCCACAGGACATACGGTGTCTGAGTCTGTGCAGGGCACGGATGGAAAGGGGTGGGCAAGGGGGGATAGGGGCATGGCCCATCTCCCGCCGGGCAAGGGAAAAAACTCAGGCCGCCCCCACCAGGGCGTTGTTCACCCGTCCGCTGGCAATTTTGGAGGCCAGGGCCCCAAGGACCAGAATGGTGGCCAGGACAATGAGCACGTTAACGGGCTTAAAGGCCACGGGGTAGGCCAATGATGGGGTGATCTTTAACCAGCCAAAGGCAATTTGGGACCAGATCAGCAAACTGCCCAAGAGCACGCCCAAGGCCCCTCCCAGACCGGTGACCAAGAGGCCCTGCAAAAAGAAGATGTTTCGCAGTTCCTTAATGGTGGCACCAAAACTGTACAGCGTTTTCAGGTTCAGCTGCTTGTCCAGGATCATTATGATGATGGCGCCCACCACGTTAAAGAGGGCAATGATCAGCACCAGGGTAAAGATGAGGTAGGTGGCCAGGTTCTCGGTGTTGAGCATTTTGTACAGGGTGCTGTTCAGTTCCTGTCTGTTCTTCACGGTCACGGAAGGCCCAAAAACTTTTTGCAGGGCTTCCCTAAGTTGGGACTCACTGGCTCCCGGGGCCATTTTGATGTTGATGGCCGAGAATTGGTGCGCCTCCTTTTCCAAAAGCGCCTGTACCAGGGGCAGGGAACCAAAGACGTACTTATTGTCCAGGTCTGCTTCAATGGCATAGACCCCGCCAATGACCATGGGTTTCTGATTGTACAAGGAGGCAACGCCCTGTTGGGAAATGGAGCCCTTGCCGGGTTTAAAGGCATAGATCTGCAAGGGGCTTCGGAACTGGTTTAGCGTTACCCCCAAAATATTGGTGATGCCTATGCCCGCCACCACCTGTTGCTCATTAATGGTCCAGTCTCCCAAATACAGGGTGCTGTCCACCCCGGTAACGGCCACAAAGTTGGAGTCCACCCCCTTTAGGTAGGCAATGTGGTTTTTTCCGCGATGCTCCAAATAGACCTTTTCCTCAATTTCCTTGGCAAAGCTGGCCACGCCCCCCAACCCCGAAAGCTGTTGTTCCTGTGCCGGGCTTATGGTAAAGAACTTGCCCTGTGCCGGAACCACCTTGAGCTCTGGATCAAAAGAGGTGGTAAAGGACAGGCTAAAGTCCTTGAGCCCGGCAAAGCCCGAAAGGACAATGAACAGTGCCGCAGCGCCAATGACAATGACCAGAAAAGTAATGAAATTGATGATGTTCACCGCGTTTTGCGAACTCTTGGACCGCAGGTACCTTTTGGCAATGTACAGGGAGAAGTTCAAAGCTCAGGATTTTTTTCTTCTGGGCAATAGGTCGCGATTTTCTATGGGGTTTTCTTCACCCTTAAGGGATTTTTCAATGTTCTCTATATAATCCAGTGAATCGTCCAGGTGAAAGTGCAGCTCGGGCACCCGTCGCAATTGGTTTCGGGTGCGCTGGGCCAGGGCATGCTTTATCAATGGCTGGTTGGATCGTATGCCCTCCAGAAGCTCCTTTGCGCCCTTGGTGGGGAAAATGCTCACATAGACCTTGGCAATGGAGAGGTCCGTGGTCACGGAAACCTTGCTCACGGAAATCAACGTGCCCTTTAGCCCCCCTTCCAGGGCGGCCTTTTGTAGGATGTCCACAATATCCTTTTGGATCACCCCGGCAATTTTTCGCTGTCTTTGCGTTTCCATGCCACAAAAGTACATAGAATAAACTATCTTAGGGAAATGATCTCCGCATTTGGGACAAATGGAGCAGCTGTGAAATGCGCCTTTGCCATTCTGGCGGCCAAGACCAAAAAACACCCTTAAAGGGCAATCATTGACCATGTGAACCCTTGCTCCCACAGTTTCGGGACAATCTTAAAAAATGAGTAAGAATCCACAGATGAAAAAAATAGAGCACTTGGGCATTGCGGTGAAGAGCTTGGAGGCCTCCAATGCCCTTTTTGAAAAGCTGTTGGGCGTGGGCCCCTACAAAGAGGAGGAAGTGGCCTCGGAAGGGGTGCGCACCGCCTTCTTTAAAAAGGGCCCCAACAAGATCGAGCTTTTGGAGAGCACCACGGAAGACGGCCCCATTGCCCGGTTTTTGGCCAAAAAGGGAGAGGGCATACACCACGTGGCCTTTGAAGTTTCGGATATTGAAGCGGAAATGGCCCGTTTAAAGGCCCAGGGCTTTGTCTTGCTCAACGAGGCGCCCAAACGGGGGGCAGACAACAAACTGGTGGCCTTTGTGCACCCCAAGACCGCCAACGGCATTTTGGTGGAACTTTGCCAAGAGGTCCCTTCCAATGACCATGGGGGACAGCCCCTGCGGTAACCGGGCCAAACCCCAATAAAAGCTTTGCCCATAAAAAAATAAACCTTAATTTTGCCCTCGCAAATTGCAGGTCCTATAGCTCAGCTGGTTAGAGCACCTGACTCATAATCAGGGGGTCCATGGTTCGAGCCCATGTGGGACCACCATAAAAATAAAGCAGTTACAAAACTTTGTAACTGCTTTTTCTCTTTAATCCGGATTATGTATTGGACTTTCGTAATGAGTGTGCATCCCGAGCATTCGGGACCAATAAAATCAAGACTTTTGCGATTGAGGCACCCGCCTGAATGGCAGGGTCGGGCGGGCCTGCCCGAACCTGCCCTTCGGTACGGGCGGGTAGCCACTGCTATGGTGATCGGGCGAAAGTCAGCGGTTGATTTTGCAGGTATTTGCGACCGTGATACCTGCCCGTTCCTTTCAGGCGGGGCATTTTTAGGGCATCATCTGGGTATAAAAGCCGCCAAAGGGCAAGGCGCTCAAAGGGGCAAGCTGCCTTTTTAGGGGCTCCAACAAAGGAGTCCTGCGTGCGTTAATATTTTTTGACTCCCCATCTTTTTTGGATATCTTTGGTGGTATGCCCAAATTTTTTAGGGCAAAAGATGTTGGTTCCTGCGTATGGCGAAGGTCATGGAGAACCGGGACTTTTAAAAAAGGTGTTGTGGCTGCCTGGCCGCAAGCAACAAGGAAGCCGTTGAAAAGAGTATTTCTAAAAGATATAGCCAGAGACCTTAGCGTTTCCAAGACGGCGGTCTCCTTGGTGCTCAACAATAAAGGCGATGAAAATAAAATCAGTCAGGAAACCCAAAAGAGAATCATTGCCTACGCCAAAAAGCACAACTACGTGCCAAATCAGTTGGCAAGGGCCCTGAGCAGGGGAAAAACGGAAACCATAGGATTGATCATCCCGAATATTTCCGATGCCTTCTATGCCAAAATGGCGGGTTGTGTGGAGCAAAGAGCAATGGAATTGGGTTATACCGTTATCTTTAGCAGCTCCAAGGAGCGACCGGAGAAAGAGACCGGCCTGATCAGGGCCATGCTCAACAGGCAAGTGGACGGACTCATCATTGCCTCTACCCAGAAGAACAGGGAAGACATGGTGAAGTTGCAACAGTTGAAGTTCCCTTTTGTCCTGGTGGATAGGCATTATCCAGACCTGAAGACGAACTATGTGGTGGCAGACAATTTTGAAGGCACCAAGAAGATGACGCAGCACCTTATCAAAAATGGAAGGACCCGTATAGGTCTAGTGAGCATAGAAAGTGGGCTGGATGCCATGCAGCAAAGGAGATTGGGCTATGAGCACGCTTTGTCCATTGCTGGGCACAAGGCTCCCGGCAATTACATAAAAGAGCTCAACGCGGAGAACCATGCCCAAGAGATGGGGCAAGCAATTTTGGACATGGTCAAGGGCCAGGACAGCGTGGACGCCATCATGTTCACCACCCATTATCTGGCAGCCTCCGGACTAAGGGAACTTAAAGCCCTTGGGGTAAAGGTGCCCACGGAAGTGGCCATTATAAGTTTTGATGAACTTGGGGCCTTTGACCTGGTGAGCCCGCCCATAACCGCAAGCAAGCAACCGGTTGAGCTTATGGGCAACACTGCCGTGGAGTTGGTGGTGCACGAAATAGAGAAGAAAACCGCTGCGCCCAAGGGCCAAAGGAGGTTAGAGACCCAATTGATGGTGCGAAAATCTTGCGGCTCTTAATTTTTTAACAAATACTAAACCGATTTAGTAGGTCATTAATTCAAAAACGTTATGAAGAACATCGCCCGTAGAGCAGCCTTTTTTGTCTGTTCCCTTTCGCTTTTATTTTACACTGGCATTGCTGCGCCAACATGGCCCGGATCCACACTACCCGATCGGGCACCGTTCCATGAAGGCAACGGCAATGCGCACATTCAAGAGCTTAACACCAACTACATGCTGTACAATATTGTGAAAAACGATATTGAGGGCTATAGTGAAATGTTGTCCGGGTCGGAATTTTACCTCTACCCTTCGCTGCGCGAAGACATCAATGTATCCATGATCGCAAGGGCCACCACGGGAAAAATGGGGTTTGAGTTCCTTACGGGCCAAGTGCCAAAGGACCATGGGGAAGATACGGTAACCTTTCTAATGCTGGCCGATGTGGATCTGAACCTCAGCGAATCCTTTGACGTGCAGGTGAACAACCAGCCCCTCTTGACCTTCAACTCCAACAAGGACGGCACCTTGACCATCACGGACAATCCCGGAAAGGGCAAGGTGGAGTTTGTCTTGGTAAAAAGGGACTTGAACGGCGACGGAATAGGTGTTTTAAGGCTCACGGTTCCCACTGCATCCATTAAAAAGGGCGAGAGCGCCAAAGTACGTTTTGTGGGCCACAGGGAGAACAGCAATTGCTGGATCATGATCTTTAAGGCACCGGATGTGGTGGATCGCATTAAACGATCGGTGCGTTCGGAGGCGGCATTTGTCATTAAGGAAAAGGACGGGATGCTCTACGTGGACGCCCCCGCACATTTTCAGGGCAGAAAGGTACAGCTGGTGAGCGATGGCAATAAGAGCGAACAGCAGCGGTTTAGGCCCTTGGGCGAAATAGCAAAGGCCTCTTTTAGGATGTCTCCGCCAAAAAATTCCTTTTCCATTTTGTTCGGGGACGATGAAATAGTCATGGCCTTTGAAGATGGCACCGGCACCCTTTCCAAGACCAATATTGTGGGCAATTACATTTACCACAACATATCGGGCTTCAGCAACGGGTGGAGGGCCTCTTTGACCAAATTGTACAAACCCGAGTTTTTTAGGACCTATGAAGATTTTTTCGATAAAAAGTATGAGGCCGGGCAAGTGTCCATCATGAACTCCAGCCACCAGGACATTGCCTGGGTAGATCGTCCGGAAGTCTGCATCATTTTGCGGGACACCTTATTGCTCACCCCGGTCATTAAGGACGCCTTTGCCAGGGAAGATTATGGGTTTGATATTGAGGATGGCCTTATTTTGCGGGAGTATCTGGCAAGGCATCCAGATTCAAAAGAGCGCATCACGGAGCTACTGAACAGAAAATTACTGTCCGTTGGGGCCACCTACAACTGCCCTTACGAGGACATGTACGATGCCGAGGATCAGGTACGTCAACTATACCTTGGCAAGAAATGGGTGAAGAAGCACTTTGGGGGCTATGACTCCAAGGTGTACTGGAACGTGGATGTGCCCGGAAAATCATTGCAGACTCCGCAAATATTGAAAAAGGCGGGTGTGGACTATATGGTGATCAGTAGGCACGCAAAGGGAATGTTCCATTGGGCCAGCCCAGATGGCAGTTCTGTCTTTACCTATTCCCCAGGGCACTATGGCAACGACCTCCTTTTCCTTTCCAGGGACATGGACAACAAGATGAAATACGGTGCCGAACAGGTGCTGTTCTGGGAAAACAGTTTTGATGGCGGCAATATCCAAACGCCATTATTGTCCAGCCAGGACATGCTTCCGGCCATTGATTATTCCGGGTTCATAGACAACTGGAACAGTTTTGAGTCGGTCAAGGACGAAAAGGGTGTGGACCGAGAGGTCTTTCTGCCGGACATGGAGCTGATGACCATGGACGAGTTCATGCCCCTAGCGGAACAAAAGGCCACCAAGGTAGATACCATTATGGGCGAACGGCCCAATGTGTGGGTGTACATTCACGGGCCCGGGCATCGGGAAGCACTTACGGCGAGCCGGGAAGCCTCAAAATTGCTTCCGGCGGCCGAAAAATTCCTTTCCGTGGCCAGTATCATGGACCCCAAAAGGATGCCCTATCCTTTTGAGGAACTGGATGAGGCCTGGCAGGCAAAAATTTACCCAGATCACGGTTGGGGAGGCCATGACGGGGACATTACGGACAATCTCTTCAAGGAAAATTTGGTAAAGTCCAGGGCAATGGGCCAGAACCTCTTGAACAAAGGGGTGGACTTTCTTTCCCGTAACATCAAAAAAGATGAAAAAAAGGGGATGCCCATTGTAATTTTCAACAGCTTGTCATGGACCCGTACCGATCCGGTCACCACTACGGTAAACTTCGTGCAGGGGCAGTACAGATCCCTTTCCCTGAGCACTTCGGAAAAACAGAAGGTGGCCTTGCAAACACAAAATGTGGAACGTTTTGCGGATGGAAGCATAAAAAGTGCCGATATCACTTTTGTGGCCAAGGACATCCCGGCCATAGGCTATGCCACCTATTACCTCAGTGAGGACAAAAAGGCCAAGGAAACATCTTTTAAAAGAGCCACGGCCTCCGCTTATGAAAACGCCTTTTACAAGGTGGCTTTTGACAAAGGGGGCATTGCCCAGATCCATGACAAAGAACTGAACAAGGATCTTTTTCTCACCGACAACTTCAAGGTGGGCGATATTTTTACCCTAGAGTCCGTTGGTAACGGGGCCGGTGAATTTGGAGACGTACAACAACCTAGAATGGTAGATTTTGACAAGGTGAGCCAACACGCCCCAGAGTGGACCTTGGTGGAAGACGGCCCCGTTTTTACAACCTACCGTTTACAACAGCAGATTTTGCACGCCGTGGCCATACAAGAGGTTACGGTCTATCATGAGCTAAAGCGCATTTACTTTGACACTGCCTTGCGCAACTGGTCCGGGGAGCTCTTCCGGGAATTCAGGACGGCTTTCCCGGTAAACATGGAAAATGCGGAGATCGCCCATGAAGTTCCCTTTGGCAGGGTCAGGGTGGGCAAGGACGAGATCGAGACGGCCGGGGAGCGCTACACGCCCCTTTGCAAGGATGTGCACCCCAGGGCGATCATAGATTGGATCTCCGCGACCGATGATGAGGTTTCCATAACCCTGAGCTCTTCCGTTGCCGCCGCAGATTGGATAGACCCAACCAACCACGATGCCCAGAGACCGGTTTTACAGCATTTGCTTTTGGCCAGCAGGGTCTCTTGCCATTGGGAGGGCAATGAGTATTCCCAGGCGGGACACCATGACTTTAACAATGTGCTTACCTCCAATGAGGCCGGAAGCATCCGGGGACAGAAAATAGCCAAGCAAAAAAATGAGCCTTTGCACGTTACCGTATATCCTGAAACTTCCGCCAAGGCCAATTTGCCGGAGAGGGCAAGCTTTTTTTCCATAGATTCGGAGAACGTGATGATCACCACGGTGAAAAAGGCCGAGGATACAGAGGACTTGATCATGCGCATGTACAATGTGGAGGAAACCCAGGAGCGGGTAAATGTCCAATCCTTTTTTAACGTGGCCTCTTATAAGCAGACCAATATCATAGAGGAGAACCCGGTAGAGGTGGCGCCAGAATTAAAAGTGGGCAAGTACAGTATTGAGACCTTTAGCCTACAGGTGGAAAAATAAAGAATTTGGGGCGCGGCAATTTGCCACGGCCCATGGACAAAATAACGAACTCAGAGAAAGATGACAAACCATTCCGCGCCTTTATGGCAGAACGACCAAGAGCTTTTTAAGATTGCCAGGGAAGAACTTTTTGTGGCCCTTGTGGGCGATATACTGGATAAAATGGGCCACCTGCACCAATTTTTGCCGCCGCACATAAAGCCCTTGGACCAGAATTTTACGGTTTTGGGAAGGGCCATGCCCGTCTTGGAGGCAGATGTTTTTGAGGAGTCTTCGGAAAGCGGTCACAGCTCCATAATGCAAAAACCCTTTGGCCTTATGTTCGAGGCACTGGACAGCTTAAAGGAGGGCCAGGTCTATATTTGTTCGGGAGCCTCTCCAAGATACGCGCTTTGGGGCGGACTCATGAGCACCAGGGCCATGAAACTCGGTGCTGCCGGGGCCGTGGTGAACGGCTGGTCCAGGGACACCAAAGAGATTTTGGAACTGGGTTTCCCCTGCTTTTCCCTGGGCGGGTACGCCCAGGACCAAGGGCCGCGCGGGAAGGTGATCGATTATGGTGTGCCCATTGAGTTTGGTGGGGTAAGGATACACCCTGGAGACATCGTCTATGGAGATATGGACGGGGTGTTGATCGTGCCCAAGGATACCGTTACCGAAGCGTTTACGGGAGCCATTGAAAAAGCCAGAGGGGAGCAAACCGTGAAGAAAGCCTTGCAAGAGGGCATGAGCACCGTGGAGGCCTTTAACAAATTTGGCATCATGTAGTGAGGCACCACTTGTTGCCCAAAACCATCAAACAGCAGAAAAAATGCCAGCTCAAAAATCAAGGTATTTGTTGGGAATCAGTTTTGTATCTACCATAGGAGGGTTTCTCTTTGGGTATGACACGGCCATCATCTCCGGGTGCAACACCTTTTTGGAGCAGCATTTTGAACTCGATGCGGCCGCCCTTGGATGGATTGTTTCATCGGCCCTCTTGGGCACCATTTTGGGCTGCGTCATTGCCGGAAGCATTACGGATGCACTGGGAAGAAAGAAGGCCTTGATCTTGGCCGCCAGTTGCCTCACCGTTTCTGCCGTGGGCTCCATGCTGCCGCCCCAGTTTCTTGGAACCATGGACCAAGCCTTTTGGATCACCTCAAACACGGACACCGCGTTCAATTTCTTGATCGTGGTGCGCATCATTGGCGGTGTGGGCGTGGGCATTACATCGGTGGTGGCCCCCGTGTACATTTCCGAACTTTCCAGACCGGAGAGCAGGGGGCGTATGGTTTCCCTGTACCAACTGTCCATTACCCTAGGTATCCTATTGGCATTTCTGGTAGATTGGTTGGTGTTGAGCAGCGCCGGAGAGGCCGCCGGGGTCATCTCCGGAAGCAACACCAATATGTTCCATTGGCTTTTTGTGGAGGAATTATGGAGGGGCATGTTCGGCACCGAAATTCCCATAGCCCTGCTCTTTCTCTTTTTGCTCTTTTTTGTGCCCGAAACCCCGAGATGGCTTGCAGGTAAGGGCAGGAGCAATGAGGCCGAGATCATTATGATAAAAATTCACGGGGAGGAGCACGCCCGATCTGAAATGATCGAGATAAAGGAACTGGCCAAGGAAGAACAAGGGGGGCTCAAGGAACTTTTACAGCCCTTTTTGCGCATTCCGCTCTTAATAGGGGTATTGCTGCCCATGTTCTCCCATTTAAGTGGTATTGCCGCCATCATGTACTTTGCCCCGAACATTATCAACGAGTCGGTACAGCGTGTGGAAAGTGCCTTCCTGGGGGCGGTGTTGGTAGGCGTGGTTAACAGCGCCTTTACCTTTGTGGCCATAATGAACATAGAAAAGTTTGGGAGGAGGAGACTTTTGTTGATCGGCGTTGTGGGGGCCTTTGTTTCTTTGGCCGGCGTGGGACTTCTTTTCGCCATGGATTCGCAATATGTCATTGTGCCTTTGTTAATGTACGTGGCCAGTTTTGCCTTTTCCTACGGTCCCATTGTTTGGGTCATTATAAGCGAGATCTTCCCAACGCGCATTCGGGGCCTGGCGGTTGGCCTGGGCAGTTTTTCGCTCATGCTCACCGGCTTTGTCATAACCCTTACCAACCCCATCCTCATTGAGGGCATAGGCCCGTCAGGAACGTTTTTCCTATATGCGGCACTGACACTTCCCGCCATTTGGTTCATTTACAGATTTGTTCCCGAGACCAAGGGGAAGACCCTGGAGCAAATTCAAAAGTATTGGCGCTCCATAAAACAATGACATTGACAGGGGCAGTAGGGCAAAAAACATAATACTAGAAGTACAAACGCTATGAACAGGATTGATTTAAAAGGGAAACGGGCCTTGGTCACAGGAGGTAGCCAAGGAATTGGTGCGGAAATCTGTAGGCATTTGGCCGCTTGCGGGGCATCGGTGTTCATCAATTATAACCGCAATGAGGAAAAGGCGCGCTCCCTGGCCAAGGAATTGGAACAGCGCCACGGGGTAAAGATGGCCTACGGAGGGGCCAATGTGGCCAATGCCAAAGCGGTGAAAGCCCTCTTTGCCCAAATGGACAAGGAAATTGGCGGTATTGATATCTTGGTGAACAATGCCGGAAGTGAATCCGTGAGCCACGTTCTGGAGATGGCAGAGGCCGAGTGGGACAGGGTGTTGGACATTAATCTAAAAGGCCCCTTTTTATGTTCCCAAGAAGCGGGAAAGAGAATGGAGAAGGACGGCGGCGGTGTGATCATCAATATTAGCTCCATACATGATGTGGTGCCGCGCTTGGGCCTCATTCACTATTGTTCTGCCAAGGCCGGATTAAAAATGTTTTCAAAATGTCTTTCCTTGGAGTTGGCAGATAAGAACGTAAGGGTGGTTTCCATAGCGCCGGGTGCCATTGAAACGGACATGAACCGAGACGAGATCGCCAAATTTGGCAAGGATAAGTTTGAAGATTGGATCCCCCAGGGCCGCATAGGCAACGTGGCCGATGTGGCCCAGACCGTGGCCTTTATGGCCAGTGATATGGCCGATTACATCAATGGCACGGACATCTATATAGATGGGGCCTATATGAACAGCACCATACCCTATGATCCCAGGCCAGCCCGCGGGGATCAAGGAGAATAAAGACAGCGATGGCAGAAAAACGAGAATTAAGGGGCATTGCTTGGGACCACCCGCGCGGTTATGAGCCATTGCGGGCCACCTCCAAGGTATTTTCCCGGGAAAATCCGGGCGTGACCATTACCTGGGACATTCGATCCCTGAAAGCTTTTGGGGACATGCCCATAGAAGACCTCATAGGCCAATATGATCTCATTACCATAGATCACCCCTATATGGGGCAGGCACATAAGAACAACTTGTTACTGCCCCTGGAAAAAAGCTTGCCCAAAGAGGCGCTGCGCGAACTGAAAGCGGAATCCGTTGGTCCAAGCTTTGACACCTATGTCTATAATGACCATTTATATGCTGTGCCCATAGATGCCGCAGCGATCGTAGCGGCCTCCAGAACGGATCTAATGGCCCGTTATGGCCTTGTTGCCCCCAAAACAAGATCACAGTTAAGGGAGTTTTACCAAGGTTTGCCCCAGAGCCTTGCCGTGGCATGGCCCTTGTGCGCCACAGATCTTTGGTGTTCTTTTTTGTCGCTTTGTGCCCAGGATGGGAACAGGCAGTTCATTGAGCAAGGGACCATTGATGAACAGATTGGAAGTGCCGTCTTAAATGAATTGAAAGGGCATTTGGAATATGTGCATCCACAGTCATTGTACTGGAACCCCATACAGGTGCTGGATGAAATGGCCAACAAGGACAATATTGTGTACTGTCCATTTCTCTTTGGGTACACCAACTATTCCAGGTTGGGGTTCGCCAAGGAAATTGTCCATTTTTTGGATAGTCCGGCAAACCCAAAGAACCAGGTCTCCACCATCTTGGGCGGCGTGGGGCTCGCCGTTTCAAGATATTGCGAACACCCCGATATCGCTGCGGCCTACGCCCATTTTGTGGCAAAGGCCCAAACCCAAGAGAAGCTGTACACAGAAAATGGCGGGCAGCCAGCGAATATAAAAGCTTGGCAAAGCCAGGAAAACAATGAGCTGTGTCAAGGGTTTTTTCACAACACCCAAGGCACAATGGAAAGGGCCTACGTGCGCCCGCGGCATCCCGGCTGGAACGGATTCCAAGAACGGGGATCGGAACTCTTGCACCAGGGCATCCTAAAGGACGAAGAATCGGGAATTTTAATGAAACGCTTGAACGAGCTGTACAGGTCAAAGGAACAATAAGGAAACTTGTAATGGGAGCACTACCATTTTTTAGCCACATCCATTACCTAAAGGGCGTGCCCCCATTAGGGCAAAGTGCAAGAGGGACCAAGATTGGGATACAAGGTAGAATCATACAATTTAAACTAGATAATAAACCATTGGAACAAGAAGCGGTTGTCGCTGTCAGTGCTCGTATGGTTGGGCATTCCCTAATGGAAAAATGGTAGGTGGAATGTGGTCCTTCTGAAATCATTGCCGTTACATGAACTTGATACACCTAACCACCCATTGATTGCCATCAAACTTAAAGCTGCCAATTATGAACAAAGCACCGTTAACCTTTTTTATGGGTAGTTATACGGAATTCCCCGTTCCAGGTTTTGGGGGAATAGGGCAAGGGATCTATTCCGTGCAATTACATCCTGAAACGGGTACCCTGGAACTCTTGCACGCCACCATGACCCGCAACCCCAGTTACCTTGCCCTAAGCAAGGACGGGCGGTTTTTGTATGCTGTGAACGAACTGGACGAAAGCCAAGGCCCCAAGGTGGTGGCCTATGCCGTACAGGACGATTTTTCATTGCGCTTCCTTAACGAGCAGAACGTTTCCGGTGGTTATCCTTGCCATTTGGCCCTTGTGGAAAGTCAGCTGTTGGTGGCCTGTTACGCAACGGGCAATGTGCTGCAGTTTCCAGTGACCGCTTCGGGAGGGTTAGGCCCCCAAAAGGCGGAACATGCCCATAAGGGTTCAAGCGTCCATAAAGAGCGGCAAGAAGGGCCGCATGCACATCAAGTGGCGCTGCACCCCAACCAAGAGGATGTGTACGTTTGTGATTTGGGCCTGGACATGCTCAAGGGGTATCGGCTTGATCAAGGGACATTGGTGCCCAATGGCGCCAAGGATGTTGTCCTGTCACCTGGCGGTGGGCCGCGGCACATGGTCTTCAATGAAACGGGCAGCTTGGCCTATGTGCTCAATGAGCTCAGCGGCAACATATCCCTACTGGAAAGTGAGCAGGGCGTATTTTTGGAGAAGGAAACGCATCTGGCCGTTCCCAAGGGCTTTAACGGTATGCCCAGTGCCTCTGCCATCAGGATACATCCCAACCAGCGTTTTTTATACGCGGCAGACAGGGCCTCTGGGGCAATAGCCATTTTTAAGACCAAGGACAGCACCTTGGTCTTGGTGGGCCACCAATATACCCGGGGCGTGGAACTGCGCGAAATAAATCTAAGCCCGGACGGTAAATGGCTTATAGCTTGCCACCAAAACTCGCATGACACCGTTGTTTATGAAATTGGGCATGACGGCACTTTGGAGGAGCGTTTTCGGACCCTGGGGATATTCTCCCCTGTATGTGCGGTATTTTTATAAAAGGATGGAACAAGGGTAGCGAAACACATCTTGGAAAACGTACAATATAAACGCAACAATTAAACCTAACAGACAATGAAACTAGGATTTGGGCTTTACAAACATATGTTGAATACGCAGCACTATAATTTTGCGAAGCAGTGCGGCGCCACCCATTTGGTCATTCATTTGGTAGATTATTTTGGGCACAACAAAGAAAATGCCGATCAACCCATAGGCGGAAAGCAAGGCTGGGGCAAGGCGGGCGACCCAGACAGGCTATGGTCTTACGAAGAGTTGGTGGCCATCAAAAAAGAAATAAACGAGCATGGCCTGGAGCTGGAGGCCATTGAGAATTTTGACCCCGCCCACTGGCATGACATTTTGCTGGACGGGCCCAAAAAGGAAGAACAGATGGCGAATTTAAAGCAGCTCATAAGGGATGTGGGCAGAGCGGGAATTCCGGTGTTCGGCTATAATTTTTCACTGGCGGGCGTTGCGGCGAGAACCACCGCACCTTATGCCAGGGGCAATGCCATTTCTGTGGGAATGGAAGGTGCAGACAATACACCAGTGCCCAAGGGAATGGTGTGGAACATGGTCTATGATGAAAATGCGCCCAAGGGCACTTTGCCCAGAATAGATCACGATGAGCTCTGGAGCCGTCTCCAATATTTTCTAAATGAGCTGGTCCCCGTGGCAGAGGAGGCGGGGGTAAAATTGGCGGCCCACCCAGATGATCCGCCCATGCCCTTTATTAGGGAGACACCACGCCTTGTGTACCAACCGGACTTGTATCAAAAACTGATCGATATGAAGCCTAGCCCCTGCAATACCCTTGAATTTTGTTTGGGGTCCATAGCAGAAATGACGGAGGGAGACGTGTACCGGGCCACGGAACGTTATAGCAAGCAGAACAAGATCGCCTATGTTCATTTCAGGAACGTTGTGGGCAAGGTGCCCAAGTACAAGGAGGTCTTTGTGGATGAAGGCGATATAGATATGTTCAAGATTCTAAGGATATTGAAAAAGAACAATTTTAAAGGGGTTCTCATCCCCGATCACACCCCACAAATGAGCTGTGATGCCCCTTGGTATGCCGGTATGGCCTATGCCATGGGCTATATGAAAGCGGCCCTTTCGTTTTTGGAGCGGGAAGAATAGTCAGCCCCGTTTTTAAGAGGCCACAAATTCATGGTGGGCAAACTTCTCCAACACCTCGTCAAAGGCGGCAAAGACATCTGCGGCATCGTCACTGGTCACCATTTTCATGCGGTGTTCCTTGAAGTTGGGAATACCTTTAAAGTAATTGGTGTAATGCCTCCTTGTTTCAAAGACCCCGAGTTTTTCACCCTTCCAATCTATGCTCATCCGTAGGTGCCTCCGGGCGGCTTCCACGCGTTCTTGCATGCTGGGCGGCCGCATATGGGCACCGGTTCTGAAAAAGTGCTTCACCTCCCGGAAAAACCAAGGATACCCAATACTGGCACGGCCGATCATGGCGCCGTCCAGACCGTATTGGTCCCGCATCCGTACCGCGGCCTCGGGAGAATTTACATCGCCGTTGCCAAAGACGGGAATGTGCATGCGCGGGTTGTTTTTTACGGCGGCTATGGGCCGCCAGTCCGCCTCGCCCTTGTACATCTGTGCCCTGGTGCGCCCGTGTATGGAAATGGCCTGGCAGCCCACATCTTGGAGACGCTCTGCCACCTCTTGGATCATGATGCTGTCGTGGTCCCATCCCAACCGGGTCTTAACCGTTACGGGCAGATGGGTGCGCTTTACCATGGCTTCCGTGAGCTTTACCATAAGCGGAATGTCCTTCAATATTCCGGCGCCGGCGCCTTTGCACACCACCTTTTTCACGGGACAGCCAAAGTTGATGTCTATAATGTCCGGGTTGCTCCTTTCCACAATGTCCACCGTTTGCAGCATGGAATCCATATTGGCCCCAAAGATCTGGATGCCCACGGGCCGCTCCTTTTCGTAGATGTCCAGTTTCATAACGCTCTTTTCGGCGTCCCGGATCAGCCCTTCGGAAGAAATGAACTCGGTATAGACCACATCTGCGCCCTGCTCCTTGCAGAGGGCACGGAAGGGGGGATCGCTCACGTCTTCCATGGGCGCCAGCAACAAGGGGAATTCCGGTAGTTGTATGTTGCCTATCTTGGGCATACGGACTTTTTTGGTTTGGGGCGGCAAAGGTACTAAAAATAAAGCGATGTGGGCTTGGGAGGCCCCCTAAACGGCTAGTACTCGGTCACGGAGCCCCAGTTCTCGCCAGATTTTATGCGGTACAACTGCATTTCAGAGATGCCAAACTGCTTGGCGATCATCTTCATTCTGGTGCGCCGGTTGGGATCGTTGATCTTGCGCTTAATGAGCTTTACCTTGCTTTCGGTCAATTTGGCGTAGCAGCGTTTTCTTGGCGTGTTCAAATACACCGGGTTGGTGAACTGGTGCACTTCTTTTTCGCGCTTGGTGGCCCATTTTAGGTTTTCTACCCTATTGTCCGTTTTGTCGTAGTTGAGGTGGATCACAAAACGATCGCCCTCCTTCTTTTCCAGGAAGTGCTGGGCCACCAGTTTGTGCACGTAGCGGCTGGTGCTCTTCCCGTTCTTTTTCTGTTTCAACGGAAGGTTTTGGTATCCGTTTATGTACTGCTTCTTCACCAAATATTCTTGGGGCCCGTTGCAGTTGATGACACGGCCGTAGTTACTGATCTTGAACTTGAAATTATCGGCGATCTTGTCATCGAACACAATGGGCTTCCATATTTCCTTTCTGTAATTCTTGATCATCTTGGTATTTTTATGTGATGTCTCCTTTTCGGTTCAACTTAGAACTTCACCTCAGCTTCCACCTTTTTTCCGTCCCGATCAACCACCACTTTGGCCGTGCTGCCCTCTTCAAAGGCCGAAAGGGCCCGCATATAGCTCATCATGTCCACCACGGTGCTGTCTCCCAATTGAATGACGATGTCCCCTTTTTGCAGGCCGGCGTTGGCACCGGGCCGATCTTCGGTGACCCCGTCTATGCGCATCCCCTCACCGTCAAAGAGATAATCGGGCATAACGCCCAGCCCCACCTTAAAACGGGGCACTTCCTCGCTCTCGTTCTTGGTGGTTCGGAAGCTCAGCTTGGGGGCATCGTCCAAATCGGCAATGATGGCCATTAGGTAATCGGTGATCATTTCCATGCCCTCATAGTTGAGTTTTTCATGGTCGTCCGAGGGTTTGTGGTAGTCTTCGTGCTGGCCCGTGAAAAAATGGAGGGCGGGCACCTCTTGGAGATAAAAAGAGGTGTGGTCGCTGGGCCCCATTCCAGATTCCCCCAGCACCAGTTTAAAGCCCGGGTTATTGCTGTTGAGCACTTGGTTCCATATCGGGGCGGTTCCGGTACCGGTTATGGATAAGGTCTTGTCTTCCCGGAGGCGTCCCACCATGTCCAGATTGATCATATAGGTGGCCTTCTCAAGGGCAATGGTGGGGTTTTTGGTAAAATAGTTGCTCCCCAAGAGCCCCATTTCCTCCCCCGAAAACCCTATGAACAGATAATTGCTGCCCGGCAGGCTGTCGCGAAGCCGTTCGGCCAGCTGCAGCATGATGCCCACGCCACTGGCATTGTCGTCCGCACCATTGTGAACGGCATCCCCTTCGGTATAAAGGGATCCCTCGCCGCCCAGGCCAAGGTGATCGTAGTGGGCACCGATGACCACGGTCTTATGGGCTTGGTTGTCCAAATAGCCAATGACGTTGGTGCCGGTGATCGTCCCGTCCCCGGACACGAACTGGGCCTCGGAATGGGGGTCTGTCTTGGGCTTGAAACTAAAGGTCTGGAAGTAGGTGCCCGCATGGCCCTTGGGCAGCAGCCCCAGACCTTCCATGCGCTGCCGTATGTAATTGGCCGCCATCAGCTCTTGGGGGGTGCCGGTTTCCCGTCCCTGTAGGCTGTCGTTGGCCAAGAAGGCAATGTCCTCTTTTAAGGTCACTTTTTTGGGAGGCTCTTGCTTACAGGAAGCGAACACCATAAAAATTAGCAGAAAAAACGAAGGAATACGCAACATAGCGGTTATTTTTACCCAAAAATACAGATCACAATGAGATTTTCCTTTGTTTTATGCGCCCTATTTGTCTTGGGCAGCTGCAAAACCGATCCAAAACGGCCTGCGGACAACCAAGAAGCCCCCCAATCCCTGATGGCCGGCGCCGATACCCTCATCTATCCGGAGGAGAAATATTTCAAGAGCATTAGGCAGATCACCTTTGGTGGCGACAATGCCGAGGCCTACTGGGGCTGGGACGACAAGCAGATGGTCTTCCAGAGCAACAACGAGGCCTGGGGCGTGGGCTGCGACCAGATGTTCCTGATGAACGTGGAAGAGGATTTCAAGGACCGCCAACCGCCCATGATCAGTACCGGCCTGGGGCGTACCACCTGCGCCTATTTTATGCCGGACAACAAACACTATGTGTACGGATCTACCCATTTGGGCGGTGAGGAATGCCCGGAGGTGCCCCTGAGAAGGAACGGGAACTACGTATGGCCGGTCTATGACACCTTTGATATTTTTGTGGCCGACCTGGAAGGGAACATCACGGCGCAGCTAACGGATGAGCCCGGGTACGACGCCGAGGCCACCGTGTCTCCCAAGGGAGACAAAATCGTCTTTACCTCGGACCGCAGCGGCGACCTGGAACTCTACACCATGAACCTGGACGGCAGTGACGTGCGCCAGATCACGGACGAGCTCGGTTACGATGGCGGTGCGTTTTTCTCACCGGACGGCACCCAATTGATCTTTAGGGCATCGCGGCCCCAGACCCCCGAAGCCATAAAGAAGTATAAGGACCTTTTGGCCGAGGGCCTGGTGGAGCCCACGGACATGGAGCTCTTTATCTGCAATGCCGATGGCAGCGACCTGCGCCAGCTCACCTTTTTGGGAAATGCCAACTGGAGTCCCTTTTTCCATCCTTCAGGGAAGAAAATACTCTTTAGCAGCAATTACGAGGCGGAAGAAGGCTTCCCCTTTAATCTGTACCTTATAGACACGGACGGCAAGAACTTGGAACGGGTAACCCACGGGAAAACCTTTGATGCCTTCCCGGTGTTTTCCAATGATGGCAAGTACCTGGCCTTTTCCAGTAACCGAAACAACGGCGGTACCCGAGACACCAATCTCTTCATAGCGGAGTGGCAGGAGCAGTAGCCTGAAACATCCTCATTGACAGTACAGGGCCTTCGTTATCTGGGTTACATTTGCCGAACGAAGCAAAAAGGGACAATTTCCCTTGCAGGGTTGGGCGTGTTCTTAACGGCAGGGGATTTTTCCATTTATGGAGCGGAACCTAAAGCCGCCCCTCAATGATGCTGTTGGGCACGTTGAGAAAGACGCGTTTCCCGTTCTCCAAAGGCTCTGCACTATTGAAGAAAAGGATCTTCCCGTTTTTGGCCCTACCGCTGCAGAGATAGTGGGAGCCCATGGGATAGGATTTCAGCAAATTGACAGGGATACCCGTGCTGGCGGAAACCCGGAACTCGTGCGCATAGACCATAAGGGTGTCTTCCCTGTTGGCGTTTGGGATAAAGTGGTCCAAGGATACTTCGGAAGCCTCCCCGAACAGTGAAGCAACATAGGGGCTGCCGGGCCTTTTGTACAGCGCCATGGGTGCACCTTGGGCCAACATACGGCCTTCCTTGAGCACTAGGGTGTTGTCTGCAAACGGCAAGACATCCAGGGGGTCATGCGTGGCCACTATGCAGGTAATGACATTGTCCTTCAAATATCCAAAAATGTTGCGACGCAGTCCATTTTTCAAAAAATTGTCTATGTGGCCAAAGGGCTCGTCCAACAACAGCACTTCGGGGCGCTGGGCCAAGACCCTGGCCAGGGCAACACGTTGTTGTTGGCCACCGCTCAGGGTGTTCACCTTTCTATCTGCAAAGGCCGTCATTTCTATGAGCTGCAATAGTTCTTCCGTACGCTGCACCAATTGCCCTGGATAGAAGACGGAAAGAAATTGGCCAATATTGTCCCGTACCGAGAGAAAGGGCATCAGGTCAAAATCTTGTGCCAGATATTTCATGTACTTGGGGCCGGGCACGAGGTTATGGGCCGGTCCCAAGATCGGCTTGTCCTTCCAGGCAATGTGGCCCTGTTCCAAGTCCATAAGGCCGTACGTAAGTTTTAGCAGGGTGCTCTTGCCACAGCCGCTGGCCCCAACTACGGCCAAATGCTCACCGCGCTGCGCCGTGACGGAAATGGAGTGCAAAACCGTTGTGTTCCCGTAGGCAAAGGTTACGTTTTCTATCTGTAGCATAAAGATCGCATTGCGACACAAAAAAATCCGTCAGTAAAAATACAACGGATTTTTAGGGTGTCCCGGGGTGCCCATCATTCTTTAAAGTCCTTGAGCACGGCTTGGTTGGGAAGGGCGTCATACCCCATGTTGAACAGTGTAAAGCTAAAAATATCTGCATATTGTTCAATGGTCTTGCTCACGGGTGTCCCGGCACCGTGGCCCGCATTGGTCTCAATGCGGATCAGGGTCGGGGCGTCTCCCGCCTGTTTTTCCTGCAGTTCCGCGGCAAACTTAAAACTGTGTGCCGGAACCACGCGATCGTCATGGTCGCCGGTGGTGACCAAAGTGGCCGGGTAGGCGGTGTTTGCCCTGACATTGTGCACTGGGGAATAGCCCTTGAGATACCGGAACATGTCCTCGCTCTCATCTGCGGTCCCATAGTCATAGGCCCATCCGGCGCCAGAGGTAAAGGTATGGTAGCGCAACATGTCCAACACGCCCACAGCAGGAAGGGCCACCTGCACAAGGTCCGGACGTTGCGTCATGGTGGCGCCCACCAAGAGCCCCCCGTTGCTTCCGCCCCGTATGGCCAAATGTTCCGAAGAGGTGTAGTTGTTGGCAATGAGGTATTCGGCGGCGGCTATAAAATCGTCAAAAACATTTTGCTTTTGCATTTTGGTGCCGGCGTCATGCCATTTTTTGCCGTATTCGCCCCCGCCCCTTAGATTGGGGACGGCATAGACGCCGCCCTGTTCCATCCACACCGCATTGGCAATGCTGAAAGAGGGGGTAAGGCTAATGTTGAAACCGCCGTAGCCATAAAGTATGGTGGGATTTTTCCCGTTGCGCTCCAGGCCTTTTTTATAGGTGATGATCATGGGCACCTTGGTGCCGTCCTTTGAGGTGTAGAAGACCTGTTCAGAAGTGTAGGCACTGGGGTCAAAATCAATGTCCGGGCTCCAATAGGGCGTGTACTCGCCGGTCTCCACATTGTATTTGTAAGAGGAGCCGGGCGTGCTGTAGTTGGTAAAGGAGAAATAGAACTCCTTTTCCTCTTTCTTGCCCCCAAAACCGCTGGCACTGCCCAAACCAGGCAGGGACACCTCGCGCACCCTATTGCCATCATAGTCGTACTGATAGACCTTGGAAATGGCATCGACCATGTATTCCGCGAAAAAGTAACCACCGCCCGTGCTCGGGGAGAGCACGTGCTCCGTTTCGGGAATGAAGTCTTCCCAGTTCTCGGGCCCCGGATCGGAAGCGTCCACCGTTACGATCTTTTGGTTGGGGGCGTCCATATTGGTCACCAAAAACAGTTTGCTCCCCTCGTTTTCCAGCACGTAGGTGTCCGTATCGGCATGATCCAATATGGTGACCAAGGGGGCGTTGGGCCGGGTAAGGTCTTGCATCAGCAATTTGTTGCCGGAGGTGGAAATGCGCGGGTATATGAAGAGGTACCTGCCGTCTTCGGTGACACTGCCGCTGATGTAGCGGTGTTTTTCTTCCGGAGTGCCACCGTAAATGAGCCGATCCTGGCTTTGGGGCGTTCCCAATTTGTGGTAGTAGAGCTTGTGCTGGTCCGTTTTGGCAGACAGCTCACTACCCTTGGGCTTGTCATAGCTGGAATAGTAGAACCCATCATTGTCCTTCCACGAAATCCCGCTGAACTTGATGTCGGTCAGGGTGTCTTCCAGTATTTCCATACGCTCGGTGTCCATCACGATCGCCTTTCTCCAATCGCTTCCGCCCTCAGAGATCATGTAAGTGGCCAAAGTACCGTCCTTGGTAAAACTGAGCCCGGCCAGGGAGGTGGTGCCATCTTCAGAGAAGGTATTGGGGTCCAGGAAAACCTCGGGCTCGCCGTCCCCTTTGCTACGGTACACCACATACTGGTTCTGAAGTCCGTTGTTCTTGTAAAAATACGTATGGTCCCCTTCGGTAAAGGGCGCGCCCAGCTTTTCATAGTTCCAGAGCTGCTCCAAGCGCTGGCGCAGATCTTCCCTGAAGGGTATCTTGTCCAAATAGCCAAATGTGGTCTTGTTCTGTTCGGTGACCCAGCCCTCGGTCTGGGCGCTACGATCGTCTTCCAGCCAGCGGTAAGGGTCTGGCACTTCGGTTCCAAAATAGGTGTCCACGGTATCGACCTTGGCGGTATTGGGATAGTTCACGGCGATGGTTTCTCTTTGTTTTTCGTTTTGGCATGCTGTAAAGGCAAACGCCAATAGCAGGCTGCTAAAGATGGAGGTTTTCATGGTGTTTTTTGATATTAGCGCTTTAAAAATAGGACTAATAAACCGTCCCGGCCCTGCTGTTTTGAAGGTTTTAACATTCAGGGCAGGGCCCATTTTGGAGGTTAAAAAACAGCCTATTCAAGGCATGCACCGGAGGAAGGCTTTTTTACACCAGTTTTTCGTTAAGGAGGTACTCTGCAATTTGTACGGCATTGGTGGCCGCCCCTTTTCTCAGGTTGTCCGCAACGATCCACATGTTCAAGGTGTTTCGCTGGGTTTCGTCCCTGCGGATGCGCCCCACAAAAACCTCGTCTTTGTCGTGCGCATAGATGGGCATGGGGTAGGTATTGGTGTCGGGGTTGTCCTGTACCGTTACCCCTGGGGCATCATTGAGAATGCCACGCACCTCGTTGAGCTCAAAATCGTTTTCAAAGGCCACGTTCACGGATTCCGAGTGTCCTCCGGCCGTGGGGATGCGCACCGCTGTGGCGGAGATGGAAAAGCTGCGATCATCCAGAATTTTTTGGGGTTCCCTGGCCAGTTTCATTTCTTCCTTGGTGTAGCCATTTTCCAGAAACACATCGCAGTGGGGCAGGGCATTCTTGGCTATGGGGTAGGGGTAGGCCATTTCTCCCTGTGTGCCGGCAATCTCATTTTCAAGTTGTTGCACGGCCTTTACCCCGGTACCGGAAACGGACTGATAGGTGGATACCACCACCCGTTTCATCTGGTATTTCTTGTGCAAGGGGGCCAGGACCATGACCAATTGTATGGTGCTGCAGTTGGGGTTGGCTATGATGTGGTCCTTGGCCGTCAAGGTATGTGCGTTGATCTCCGGGACCACCAACTTTTTGGTGGCATCCATACGCCAGGCAGAGGAATTGTCGATCACCTTGGTGCCCACCTCGGCAAATTTTGGTGCCCATTCCAGCGAGGTATCGCCCCCGGCCGAAAAAATGGCAATTTGCGGCTTTTTGGCCACGGCATCGGCCAGGCCAATAACGGTGTGTTCCTTTCCGTTAAAAGGTATCTTTTTGCCCACGGAGCGCTCCGAGGCCACCAAAAGGAGTTCTGTGATGGGAAATTGGCGTTCGGCCAAGACCTTCAACATGACTTCCCCCACCATTCCGGTGGCACCAACAACTGCTATTTTCATGGTAAACCTGTTTTAAGTAAACTACCTCGGGGCAAGCCACGAGGCATTGATAAGAAACTGAATTTTAATTTCGAGCAGGCCACTGAGCATCAAACCCGTTGGCGGTGCCAATGAAGCGGCAAAAATACGGATTAACGGGGGATGCCAAAACAAAACAGATCGAAATATTAAAAATATAACAAAAAGTTATATTTGGCACATTTTGTTGGTTCAATCTGGCATCAATCCTTTTCCAATAGGAGGTTTCGCGAGATGGTCCAACGAAAAAAAACCGTCGGTCCGGATCGCGAATTCCAGACTAACGGCTTTGATGTTAAACGCTTGTGAGCGGTGCCCCTCTTCCGCGAGGGATTTATTTTTTCAGGGCGTCCCTGATTTCCATAAGAAGCTCTTCTTGGGTAGGCCCTGCTGGTGCCGGGGCTTCCTCTTCCTTCTTTTTCATATTGTTGATGCCCTTTACGATCAAGAACATGACAAAGGCAACAATGATAAAGTCGAGCACATTGGTAAGGAACTCTCCGTAAAGCAGCGCTATTTCGCCCACTTTTTCCCCTGCATCGTTCATGGTGCCCTCTTTTAAGATGTGTTTTAGATCGTTGAAGTTGGTGTCAAACAGCAAACCGATCAGCGGGGAGACAATGCCTCCGGTAAATGAGGCCACTACCTTGTTGAAGGCGGCGCCCATTACGAAACCCACGGCGATGTCCACCAGGTTTCCCTTCATTGCAAATTCCTTGAATTCTTTGAGCATGGCTATGTATTTTTAGGTTATTTAGTTGCAATGTATGAAAAAAACCAATTGTTTGGGGAACTATCCGCACAGTATTCCAAACAATGTGGCCTTTGTTCCACAGGCGCCCGCTTTCCGCCTGCGTCCCTGAACCTATAACTGTCCAAAACAAGGGGTTTGGTCCCAAGCGGCAACCTCACTCCGCATTCTTTAGGGGTCCGCATCTTGGGGCCCGTAATGGTACTGCCTTGCCACCCGCTGCGAAATCCCTGTTAACAGCTCATAGGAAATGGTTCCCGCACCTTCGGCAAAGGCTGCGGCCGTGTGGCCCGGACCAAAGACCAGCACCTCGTCCCCCTCTTTGCAGGGGATCCCAGTGACATCCACCATGAGCATGTCCATGCACACATTGCCCACAATGGGGGCTTTTTGGCCGTTTACCATGACCTGGCCCCGGCCATGGCCATAGATACGGGCAATACCATCTGCGTGCCCCAAGGGCAGGGTGGCCGTGGTGCGTTTTTCCGAGCTGGTATAGGCGCGGTTGTAGCCCACGCTCTCCCCGGCCTCCAAATGGTGCACTTGGGCAACGATGGTCTTCAAGGTGGCCACAGGTCGCATTTGCAGATCTTCATCCGCCCCGTTGCCATAACCATAGAGGCCAATGCCACTCCGCACCATGCTGTACTGCGCCTGGGGGTAGTTGAGAATTCCCGAGGTGTTCAGCAGATGGGCCATGCACGGCGCCGGCAGTGCCTCCGTCATTCTTTTTTGGATGTTATGGAACCTGTGGATCTGCTGTAGGGTAAATTCCCTCTCGGCCGGGTCTTCCGTGGCCGCCAGGTGGGACAGCACGGACGCCACCCTTACCGCCGGGTTTTGTCTTGCCATCTCCAAAAGGTGCACCGTGTCCCTTTCGCAAAAGCCCAGGCGGTTAAGTCCGGTATTGAACTTTAGGTGAATGGGATAGTCCTTGAATCCCTTTTCACCGGCCATTTTAAGAAAGGCCGAAAGAATATGGTGCGAGTACAGGCTGGGTTCCAAGCAATGATCCACAATATCTTCCAAGTGCAATTCTTGTGGGTGCAGCACCATGATGGGCCGGGTAACGCCCGCCTCCCTCAAGGCCACGCCTTCCTTGGTGTAGGCCACGGCAAAATATTCTGCGCCCAGGCTTTGAAGATGAAGGGCCACCTTTTGGGCATCGCTCCCATAGGCAAAGGCCTTTACCACCGCCATAAATTTTACACCGTGGTCCAGTTTGGAGCGAAGATGGCGGTAGTTGTGTTCCAGAGCGGTTAGATCCAACTGCAGCACCGTTTCCTTAACCTTGGGCATTGGGCTTGTTGTTGTTGGTGCCCACTTCTTGTGCATCCACGGTGAGGTGTTTTACCTTGTCCCTGAGCATGGCCTTGTAAAAGGCGCCCCTGCTCAAGGGTTCGTATTCTTCGGTTTCCCCGAGCATGACAATGTTGGCGTTGTTGGATTTTCTAAAGCTGTAATGGGCCAGATTGCCGGTACGGGTGCAGATGGCGTGCACCTTGGTAACGTATTCGGCAGTGGCCATCAGCGCGGGCATGGGGCCAAAAGGATTGCCCTTGAAGTCCATGTCCAGCCCGGCCACGATGACCCTCACGCCCTTGTTGGCCAGGTCATTGCAGACGGCCACGATGCCATCGTCAAAAAATTGGGCCTCATCTATGCCAATGACGTCACAGGTATCTGCCAAAATACGGATGTTGGCCGCTGCCGGCACCGGGGTGCTACGTATTTCATTGGCGTCATGCGATACCACCATTTCATCATCATAACGGGTATCCACCATGGGCTTAAAGATCTCTACCTTGAGCTTGGCAAATTGGGCGCGCCTTAGCCTGCGGATCAATTCTTCGGTCTTGCCTGAAAACATGGACCCCGCTATGACCTCGATCCAACCGAACTGTTCTTTGTGGTTAACGGTGTTTTCAAGAAACATTTTGTAATTTTAGACTAAATTATGGGCTTTTCCGTTCTTGATGCTAAGGAATGCTAAAGTTATTAAAAAATGGCGGCCACCCGAGCCAATTTTTACTAATTTGATTGTCCTTTTTAGGCTCGAGCACCCATGCGGGGCCGTAAAAGGCGGCCTGGGGGAGCAGAAATGGAGCATCCGCAACAAAGACAAGTGTACAGATGAAACAGAAATTAAGAGAGGAACTGATCAAGATGTCCACGGAGATCATTACGTCCAGGGACCTGGACAATCTGCCCGCCATGTACGAAGCCGCCAAAAGGCTCTATGAAAAGTTGGCCGTGCTGAAGTTCATAGAGGAAGAGCTCAACGACATCCAGGTGGATGTTTCCAAAAACGTCATTGCCGAAAAGTTTGAGAGCATGGCCAATGCCGTGCTCAGTGCCAATTCTTCGGTTCCAGAGAGCAACCCCCACCAAGAGGACATCATTGTGCCGGGAATGGACACCATTAAGGACATGGTCTCCGAAATGCCCAGTCCAGATGGTATGGACGAAGTGCTGCAAGAGTTTATGGGCAAGCCACAACTCATGAAGAACGACAAGGAGCTCTTCATGCCCGCGGAGGGCGAGGTAAGGCCTTCCGCACCCAAATCACTGAATGACAGGCTCAGCAACAAAGAGCTCAAGGTGGACCTGAACGATCGGCTGGCCTTTGTGAAGCACCTCTTCAACGGCAGCACGGAAGATTTTAACCGGGTCATGTCCCAACTGAGCACCATAGATTCCGAGGAACGCTCCGTTGCCTTTGTCGTGAACATGGTAAAACCGGACTATGGACATTGGACGGGGAAAGAGGCCTATGAGAAAAGGTTCATGGACCTCATTGCCCGTAGGTTTGCCTAACCCCCATTTACCTTTGTACCAATAATATACGTAGAAATTCGGGCAGGCCGTGAAGGTGGTCCAGATGATCGGGCGCCGTGTTCCCCGCAAAGGACATCACTTGAAAATTGCCCCGCTGCGCCTCCCCCAACTGCTGCATTCCTCCGGGGCCCCATTGCAGCACTGCCCTTGGTTTTATGCCCAGGGAGCGCATTAACCAATGGGCCGTTTCCGTGGTGCTGGCATAGGTTCCGGGAAATATGGCAGAATGGGTAAGCAGCATCTTTTTGTTCCCTGCCGCCGCTTCTCTGGCAAATGCCAAGAACAGCCGTAATTTTTCGGTGTTCAGATGGGCCCCTTGCGCCAGGGACTTTCCCTTGGGCACATAATCGGTATGGAGGCCGTCCAACAATAAGAGTCCTGCGATGGCATTGCCGTCTTGTCCCAACAGCTCCCGAACAGCCCCGTAGCCGGCACTGAAAGCACTGCAATGGACCTGTCCCAGGGACCGTAAGCCCAGGCGCAACTGGATTTCAGCCCGCAAACGTTGCCACACAAGGGGATCTTTAAAGGCCTTGGCATAGGCAGAGGAGCCCGCACCTTCATGTACCACGGCCAAAGCGGGCGGGTGCTCCAGGGCGTGCACGGCCTGAGCAGGGATATGGGCCGCTCCATTGAAATGGACCAAAAGGTCCAGGGTGTCCGTCAGGGCACTTTTTTCGGAGAGATAGACCGTGACCGGGCGGGACAACAGGCCTTCAATGACCACCACCTTGCCGGGAGGCATTTGGTTTGGGCGCCGGTCATGGTCCCGCAGGGCCTCCTGCATGGGAGCAGGGTACTGGGCCCCGATCGGGGACGGGAGCTTTTTGGCACCGTGGCAGTTCCACAGCAATGGCCCCAACCCACAGACCACAAAAAAAAGGCGGCCACCGGCGGACTTATACATATTGGCCAAAAAGGAGACAAGGGCACAGCGCATCCAAAAACAGCTTTGTCAAGGCACCTTAAAAATACCCATAAAAAACAGGAATATGATCTTTTTGGCCCTGCGCGGCAACATTTCCCTAATTTTGGGGCATGGACGTTAATGCAAAATAGTTATGGGCAAACTGTACCTAGTGCCAACGCCAATTGGCAATTTGGAAGACATGACCTTTAGGGCCGTACGTGTGCTGAAGGAAGCGGACGGCATTTTGGCCGAGGACACCCGTACCAGCGGAAAACTTATGCAGCATTATGGCATTGGCACCAAAATGCAGTCCCACCACATGCACAATGAACATAAGACCGTGGACGCCCTGGTGCAGCGAATGGAAAATGGGGAGACCCTGGCCTTGATTTCCGATGCGGGCACCCCGGCCATATCCGATCCCGGTTTTCTGTTGGTCAGGGCCTCTATCGCCAAGGGCATTCCGGTGGATTGCCTTCCCGGCCCCACTGCCTTTGTCCCGGCCTTGGTGAACAGTGGCCTGCCCAATGACAAGTTTGTGTTCGAGGGATTTCTTCCCGTGAAAAAAGGGCGGCAAACACGCTTGAAGCTCCTTGCAGACGAGGACAGGACCATCATTTTTTATGAATCTCCCCATAAATTGATAAAGACCCTGACCCAGTTTGTGGAATATTTTGGGGCAGACCGCCCCACCTCCGTTTCACGCGAACTGACCAAATTATACGAAGAGACCATAAGGGGCACGGCGCAAGAGGTGTTGCGGCACTTTACGGAAAGGCCGCCCAAGGGGGAGATCGTCATTGCTGTGGCAGGGAAGAGATAAATGGGCGCAGCACCCTCCTCAAATTCAATTTCCAAAGGCACCGGAAGCCCATTATGAAGGCTAAAAAAGGCACGTGAACCGTTTTAAAGGTTTTGGAGGCCGCTACAAAAACAATAGCACCAAGGCATGCAGCAGCTTATAAAGGAGATAAAAACCTGCACTCTCTGTGCAGACTTTTTGCCCTTGGGCCCCAAGCCCATTGTTTCGGGTTCCAAGAACTCAAAGATTGTGATGGTGAGCCAGGCACCGGGCAAAAGGGCCCATATCCAAAACAAGGCGTGGTACGACCCCAGCGGCAAAAAGCTCCGGGAATGGTTGGGAGTCACGGAGCACCAATTTTATGACCCCGACAATTTTGCGGTGCTGCCCATGGGCTTTTGTTATCCCGGCAAGGGCAAGACCGGCGATCTGCCCCCAAGGAATGAGTGCGCCCCATTATGGCATCAGAGGGTCTGGGGGCAATTTAAAAATGTAAAATTGGTATTGCTCATTGGCAAGTACGCCCAAGACCAGTATTTGGGGGCCACTTCCAGAAAAAACCTCACCGACAACGTGGCGCACTACCGTGATTTTCTGCCCCGCTACTTTCCGCTTCCGCACCCTTCTCCCGTAAATCATTTTTGGCGCAGCAAGAACCCCTGGTATGAGGATGCGGTGGTACCAGCCCTTCAAAAACGCGTACGGCAGCTATTGTAAACTGTTTTATATGTTGTTGTGCAACCCTTTTTTACAGCAAAAAATCGGTGCGTTGCATGGAATTGTTTGCGAGCACAGACAAATTAGAATAGTTTTTGTTCGTGACAATGAACAATCATGGCGTTTTAAAATTGGTTTTAACGCAATTGAAATCAATGGGTGCCGGTTTTAATGATGGGCATGTGCCGGGTAGTTGTGGCCATCCATGCCCCGGATAGATTCTTTTTCAAGACAACATTCACAGCGCCGAACACGGCCTGTGACATGCTGGTGGTTCTGGTTCAAATAGTGCTGCCGAAGTAAAATCCAAGGCATTATTCCTCATCCAAAGTAAAGAGCTCTTCCACCGAAAGCTTGAACAATTTAGCCATTTTCAGGGCCAGGGTCACCGACGGGTTGAACTTTTGTTTCTCAATGGCGTGGATGGTCTGGCGGGACACCCCCAGCCGTTCCGCCAATTGGGCCTGGGTAAGGTCCAAGCGGGCGCGCTCTACTTTTACAAGGTTCTTCATGATGTGATGCCCGTTTTTTTGAAGCGGAAAATCAGGAGATAGAGCGCCATGTACAGGAATAGGAAATAGTCCGGGGTAAATTTTAGTTCATTGTCAAACATGTAGAGGACAAAACACAACAGGATAAAGATGAAAATGGAGGTCTGAAAGGCTTTAAGTCTCAGCAGCTCAATGAGCTCATCTTCCACTTTTTCCTTTGATATCACATATATAAAAAGACCCAGCATGGCCAAGATGTTCAATGCCGATGTCACTTCCCGGGGAAAGAGTCGTTCCCCGTCCGTTTCAAGGCTGTCCGCTGCACTGCAATTACAATTCACACCAAGGAATCCGTCCATAAAATCGTCATAGCCTGAAAGCACTAGGCAGACAAAGAACAGGAGAGCTCCTAGTTTTTTGCACCAATTGGGCAGGATCTGAAAGTTCATTTCGCTATATTTTTGGTCTAAATGCATATAAAACTTTACATAATGACAAATAAAATGTCTTTTTTAAGGTTTGCGGTGGGTGCATGGACGGCTTTCCCGCACACCACTTTCCGGGCCGGCCTCCCCTGTGGTACCGCCGTCGCTTGTTTCCTTCCATCATCACCATCAAATACTGTGGCACCCTGTTTGGGGCACCAGGCCCACGGCCCAAAGCGGATTGTCGTATTTTTGCCCAACAATAAAAAATTTGGAAGATGGCAACAACCAATCACATTACAACAATTTGGAAAGGCGGTATGGCCTTTGAGAGCACCAATCCGTCCGGACATCCGGTGAACATAGACGTGGCACCCGAAGACGGCGGTGCCGGCAGCGGTTTTAGGCCCAAGGCACTGATGCTCTCCGGCCTGGCGGGCTGCTCCGGGCTGGACGTGGCCATGCTGATGAAAAAAATGAAATTGGAAGTGGACGACTTTCGCATCGAGACCATTGCCAACCTTACGGACGAGCATCCGAAGTACTATGACAAGGTGACCATAGCCTACCATTTTACGGGCGGTGCGCTCAATAAAGAAAAACTGCAACGAGCCGTGGACCTTTCCGTGGAGAAATATTGTGGGGTCATGGAAATGTTCCGAAGGTTTGCCGAGCTCAAGATAGAGACGGTATTTCATCAGAAATAAAAAAAAGACGCAAGAGACAAGAAGCAAGATTGAAGGCAAAACGGTGGGGTGAACGGATGGACTCGAAAATCCGTGGCTCATCTGCTGGCGGTGACCCCGGCCGTGGAGACCATCATTCCAAATACATCATCTTGGCTTGGTCGTCAACTTGAATTTTTAAAATGCGCTGGACCATAAAACCAAAACCGGAAGGGGAACAGATCGATCAGTTGGCCAAGGCCCTGAACGTGGACGGGCTCATTGCACAATTGCTTTTGCAGCGGGGCATTGGCTCGTACCATGAGGCCAAGGATTTCTTTAGGCCACGCTTGGACCAACTCCACGATCCCTTTTTAATGAAGGACATGGACGTGGCCGTACACCGTATTGAGCGGGCCATTTCCCAGAACGAGAACATTTTGGTCTATGGCGACTACGATGTGGATGGCACCACGGCCGTGGCCCTGGTCTCTTCCTACCTGATGGAGCGTTACCCCAATGTGGCCACCTACATCCCGGACCGGTACGGGGAGGGCTACGGGGTGTCTTACAAGGGCATTGATTTTGCGGAGGACAATGGGTTCTCTTTGATCATTGCGCTGGATTGCGGGGTAAAGGCCGTGGACAAGGTGGCCTACGCCAAGAAAAAGGGCGTTGACTTTATCATTTGCGATCACCACAGACCGGGAAGGGCCCTACCGGACGCCGTGGCCGTTCTGGACCCCAAACGAACGGATTGTACCTATCCCTACGATGAACTTTGTGGTTGTGGGGTGGGTTTTAAGCTCATACAGGCCCTGGGCTCCCGAAAAGGCGAAACCATGGAGGTTTTGACGCAATACCTTGATTTAGTGGCCACGGCCATAGGGGCAGACATTGTACCAATAACCGGGGAGAATAGAATATTGGCCTTTTATGGCCTACAGGTTATCAACACGGCGCCCAGGACCGGCTTTAGGGCCATCTTGGAGCAAGTGAACAAATCTGCCCTGACCATAACGGACGTGGTGTTCATCATTGCCCCGCGGATCAATGCGGCCGGACGCATGCAGCACGGACAGCATGCGGTGAACCTGCTCACGGAAACCGATATGGAGAAGGCCCAGATCATGGCGGCCAAGATAGACAAGTTCAATACCGATCGGCGGGGCCTGGACCAACAGATCACCGAAGAGGCGCTGGTACAGATCCGGGAGAACGGGGAGGAGGAAGGCTTTACCTCGGTGGTGTACAAGGAGAGTTGGCACAAGGGGGTCATAGGTATTGTGGCCTCCCGGCTCACCGAGACCTATTACCGGCCCACCCTGGTGTTCACCAAAAGCGGGGACCGGTTGGCAGCATCGGCAAGGTCCGTAAAGGGTTTTGACGTGTACAACGCCCTGATGGGGTGTGCAGCGCACATAGAGCAGTTTGGCGGACATAAATATGCCGCCGGTCTTACCCTTAAAGAGGACCAATACCCAGCCTTTAAGCGGCAATTTGAAAAAGTGGTGAAGGAATCGATGGATGCCCAATTGCTGGTGCCGGAGATCCAAGTGGATGCCCAGGTAAACCTGAGGGACATTACCCCAAAGACCATGCGCATCATTAAACAGTTCGCGCCCTTTGGGCCGGGCAACATGACCCCCACCTTTATGGCCAACAGATTGCGGGACACGGGCTACGCCAAGGGCGTTGGATCGGACGGCGCCCATTTAAAGGTTACGGTTACCCAAGACGGCACCCACCGGATAGGGGGCATAGGCTTTAACCTGGGGCACAAGCTCGGTAAGGTGAGCGGCCGCAAGCCCTTTGACGCCGTCTTTTCCATTGAAGAAAATGAATGGCAGGGAAAGGTGAGCCCCCAATTGAAGATCAAGGACTTGAAGTGATTATGTCCGGCAACGGTATCCCGCTGGGTCAGCTTTGCCCGTGTTGTTTCGCAATGGCCTCTCCAACGGACAGCAGTGCCCGGGTCTCCTCCTGCGTAAAATCGTAAGGAACTTGTTTGCCAATGCCCAAGACCCCGTACAGCTTCCCATCATGCAGCATGGGCACGGCCAGGGAACCTTCCACCTTGGTCTCCTTGGCCGCTGGGCGGGCCACTCCGGAGCTGTCCGTTTGCAAGTTGCACAGTTGCACCGGCTCCCTTCGTTGGGCAGCGATTCCGGCCATTCCCTTGCCCACGGGAATCACAGCCAGTTTGGGCACCAGAAAATCGGGCACCCCGCTGTGCGCGGCTACGTGCAACAGCTTACTTTCAGCATCCAGGAAATGGAGCGTACCGGTGCTGCAATCAAAGTGTTCTAAAATTTGGCCCAACAATTTCTGCCAATCGGTTTTTGGGGCTTGTAAGCCCAAGAGAAGGGATTCTATGTGGTTGGAGGGAGATGTGCCCATGGGGTAACGCGACTTAAGATGAACATTGAATGATAAAGCCATTGGAAAAGGCAATGGACTTTCACAAAGATAATAAAGACCAAAAGGTCTTTATGCTCCCGTGGGCCATATACATTGCTACAGCATCACCTTCGTGACCCGTTGCCATCAAACCATGGGTGCGCGTGTATTCAGAAAAGGCTTAGTTAGCGGCCGGAAGTGAGTTGCCCGCATCTTCCAGCACCCCAATGATAATGGTGTTGATGTCCCGTTGTATCTCCCCGGCATGCTGCAGCAAGATGAAGGCACTGAGCAATACCAAAACAAAAATCACCACATCCATGATGACCTTCTCGTCCAATGTGTTTTCGTAATTGTCCATGACATTCAGTTTAAAAATCCATCCTTTATAAAGTTAAACAAAAACAATGTAATTAACAAATAATTGGGAGTTGATTTCCCAGGGAAAGGGAAAGGTTCCGGCAGGATGTAAAAGGAGGTAAGAAGCGGTGTTAGTGCGTTGTGCGCCTTGCCCTTCAACCTTGGCCCTAAAAATCAAATAAGATATTCAGACATCTGTATAACAATATGTTGTAAAGGTAAATTCGATTGGGCTGAAGCCTTTCGCCCTATATAATCACCCTTTGTTGCCCACTAACGAAACAGAATGAGCAAGGCGCCCAAGGCGGTAAGCACCAGAATCATTTTCCTAAAAAAGGCCTCATTAATTTGTTTAACGATCTTGATCCCCACAAAAAAGCCCAGAAAGATGCCTGGCAGCAGTTTTAGGTCCACCACAAGGGTGTTCACGGTTATGGTCTCCCAAACAAAGATGTGAAAGGGCAGTTTAATGATGTTCACGATCAGGAAGAGCCAGGCAGCGGTGCCAATGAAGTGGTTCTTGGGGAGGCGCATGGCCAAAAAATAGATGTTGGCAAAGGCGTCCGCCAAGTTGCCCACCATGGTGGTAAACCCGGCCAATGTGCCAATGGTACTGGCAAAGCCCCAGTGGGTGGGCACGGTCTTGCTCTTTTTGCGGTCCCACCAATACATCATGCCCACGGTGACAAAGATGATGATGGCCATACCTATTTTAAAAAGCTGTTCCGGCAGGTCCTTGCCCGCCAGGGTGCCAAGAACAATGCCCAGGACCATCCACGGGAGTACTTTAAAGACATAGTGCCACTGGGTATGGCGGTTGTAGTAGATCACGGCAAAGATGTCCGCCAGCACCAATAAGGGCACCACCAGACCGGTGGATTCCTTGGCCCCAAAGGCCAGGGCCATAAAGGTAACATTGATCACGGCCACCCCTTTTATGCCCGCCTTGGAAATACCAATGACAAATGCGGCCGCAAACCCCAAAAGCCATTGGGTGGGCGTTAAACCGGGTTGCAATGCTATGAAATAGGGTGTGATTGTAATGGTTTTGGAAATTAATGAACTGGGAGGGCCTGTTGTTGTCCATGGTCTGCCCGCACTTTTTACAGACCGAGACATCCCGATTTTATCAGGCGTTTGGCTCCGTGTTTGTTTGCAAGCGGCAAGTTAAAGCAAAAGAAATTAACGGTATGGATATTTATGGATGACATCTTTCTTGAACGTTGGGAGGCCAATGGCGTTCGCGCCGGCCGTTTTGTCCCGTTCTGGAATGCATGTACGTTGGTTCGCTCTTTGTTTTTGGAACCCACAAAACGTTCCCTTGGGGCCGTTTGGACATGTGCACGTTTCGCGGACAGGGGCAGGGATAGAGGCTAAAACCCCTCTTTGGAACGGGTCTGTGGGCTGTAATTTCCCTCCCCTATGTTCTGAAAGCCAAAAGACTGTTTCCGTCCTGTGCATCCCTGTGCATTCCAAATGGTAAAAGGTAGTTAAAAAAACATATCTTTAACCTTTAAACCAAAACCCAACCTATGGAGCTCAGTACGCTGGATTACGGCTTTATCATTGTATTTTTCTCGATTGTTTTAGGCATCGGGATTTTCGTGTCCAAAAAGTCGGGAAAGAACTCCTCCGAGTTTTTTCTTTCTGGCCGCACCATGCCCTGGTGGTTGTTGGGCCTTTCCATGGTGGCCACCACCTTCTCCACCGATACGCCCAATTTGGTCACGGACATTGTCCGTACCAATGGGGTCTCTGGAAACTGGGTGTGGTGGGCCTTTCTCCTTACGGGGCTGCTCACCGTTTTTGTCTATGCCAAGCTCTGGCGAAAATCCAACGTGAACACGGACCTGGAATTTTATGAACTGCGCTACGGCGGCAAACCGGCCAGTTTCTTGAGAAAGTTCAGGGCCGTTTATCTGGGCATCATCTTCAATGTGATCACCATGTCTGCCGTGACCTTGGCCGCCATAAAGATCGGAAGCGTCATGCTGGGCCTGGAGCCCTGGCAAACCGTGGTCAGTGCGGGCCTCATTACGGTGACCTTCAGTGCCCTTGGAGGTTTTAAGGGCGTGGTCTATACCGATTTTCTGTTGTTTTTTGTGGCCATGGCGGGGGCCATCGGTGCAGCCTATTACTTGGTGAACATACCCGAGGTGGGCGGTATAAACTCCTTGATGGCCCACGAGAACGTTCAGGGAAAGCTCAATATTCTGCCTGATCTGGGCAACACCGAGGCGCTGATCACTTTGCTGATCATTCCCCTGGCCGTGCAGTGGTGGAGCTCTTGGTATCCCGGGGCGGAACCGGGAGGGGGGGGCTACATTGCCCAACGCATGCTCGCGGCCAAGGATGAGAACCACGCCATTGGGGCCACCTTCTTTTTTAACATCATGCACTATGCCCTGCGTCCCTGGCCTTGGATCTTGGTGGCCTTGGCTTCCTTGGTGGTCTATCCGGACCTGGCCAGTATCCAAGAGGCCTTTCCCAATGTAACGGAAGATAAACTGGGGCATGACCTGGCCTACTCGGCCATGCTCACCAAACTGCCCAGTGGGCTCCTGGGCGTGGTGTTGGCCTCTCTTGTGGCCGCATACATGAGCACCATATCCACGCAGTTGAACTGGGGCTCTTCCTACATCGTGTTCGATTTTTACAAACAACAGGTAAACCCCGAGGCCACGGAAAAGCAAATGGTGGCGGTGGGCCGTTTGAGCACCGTGGTGCTCATGGTGCTCAGCGCCATTTTGGCCCTGGCCCTGCAGAACGCCCTTCAGCTGTTTGAAATATTGTTGGTGTTTGGTGCGGGAACGGGCCTTATCTTCATCTTGCGGTGGTTCTGGTGGCGCATCAATGCATGGAGCGAAATCACGGCCATGTTCGCCTCGGGCATCATTTCCATTTTGCTCAAGACCACGGCCCTGGGGCCCTGGCTTTTTGCCGCGGGAGAGGGCGTCTTTCCCAGTTGGGCAGAATACCCTTTTGTGGTGTTGGTGACCACTGCCATTTGGTTGGCGGCCACATTCATGACCCAACCGGAATCACCAGAGGTATTGCGCAGCTTTTACAGAAAAATACAGCCCGGCGGACCTGGATGGACCAAAGTGGTGTCTGACGCAAAGGCAGAGAACCAGAACATTGTGAACAGGGAAGAGAAGTGGAGCGTGCCATCCGGCATTACGGCCATGCTCATTGGCTGCGTGCTCATCTATTCCATCATGTTCGCCACGGGGCACTGGATCTATGGGGAAACCACTTCGGCCATGGTTTTGACCGGTGTGGCCGCGGTCTCGGCCTTTTTGTTGGTCAAGGCATGGAACCGCATGAAAGACCATATCCTGTAACCGATCGTGCATCATGAAAATTACAGAACCGTACCGAATTTTTTTAACCAACAGCGGTAGATGATATGAAACAGCGCATTCTTTCGGTAGATATTTTTAGGGGGGCCACCATTGTCTTGATGATCTTGGTGAACACCCCCGGCACTTGGTCCGCGGTCTATGCGCCATTGTTGCACGCCGAATGGCATGGCTATACGCCCACGGATCTGGTTTTCCCCTTCTTCTTGTTCATTGTGGGCACGTCCATTGTGTTTTCCTACAAAAACAGGGCGGTCAATGCCGGCACCTACCGGAAAATTACCGTGCGCAGCTTAAAATTGATCGGCCTTGGACTGTTCTTGGGGGCCTTTACCCTGAGTTTCCCATTTATAAAAGATTGGGCAGACATCCGTATTCCCGGTGTGCTGCAGCGCATTGGGGTGGTGTTCTTTTTTGCCGCCATCCTGTTCATCAACCTACATTGGAAGACCTTGATCGGTATCTGCATCTCCATTTTGGTGGGTTATTGGTTGTTGATGGCCTTTGTTCCCGTGGACGGAATGCCCCCAACCTTTGATCGGGCAGCCAATAACTTGGCCAACTATCTGGACCTGAACATTTTGGGGAGCCATATGTGGCAGCCGGACTATGACCCAGAGGGGCTCTTGAGCACCCTGCCCTCCATTGCCAGCGCGCTGCTGGGCACTTTTACCGGCCTTGTCCTGACCTCCAAACAACCCAAGAAGGCCACGATTTTGGTGGGCATCGGTGGATCTTTCTTGATCATTGGCCATCTTTGGGACCTCTTTTTTCCCATCAACAAGGCCCTGTGGACCAGCAGTTTTGTGCTGGTCACCGCCGGATGGGCCAATCTAACCCTTGCCTTGATATACTATCTCACCGATGTAAAGGGCATTAAATTTGGCAGTATTTTCCGGTATGCCGGGGCCAACGCCATTGTGGTGTATTTTTTATCGAGCTTTATTACAAAGGTGATGGGGCTCATTAAGGTGAACGAGGCACAATCCCTTCACGGATGGCTCTTTAACACCCTTTATGTGCATGATTTTCTTTCCCTGCAAATGTCGTCCTTGCTCTATGCCCTGACCGTGGTGGCCTTTTACTGCCTATTGGCCTACGTGCTGTACCAGCGCAAGATCTTCATTAAAGTGTAGACCTTTTGGCGCACCCCAATACCTGCTCATTTTATGGGTTTAGGAGCGGCCGGAACATGCGCCTAAATTTCCAGACCAGGGCCCCGCCCCTAATGGCCATCCATACCACAAAGGCGATCCAAATGGCCTGTAGGCCCCAGCCCATGAACTTGCCAAAATACAGGGTGGGCACAAAGCCCATGAACGTGGCCGCCAACAGTACGTTCCTCAGGTACTTCATTTCGCCCAGGCCCTTGAAAAGACCGTCATAGATAAAAGCCATGGTGTTCATGGGCAGGCCAATGATCACAATGAAGAAGATGCCGTAAAAGGTGCTGAGCACCATTTCCTCATTGGAGAAGATGTTGCCCAAGGGTTCATAAAAGACAAATCCGGCCAGCATCAGCAGCACGCTGACCACCATCCCGTAACCCATGATCTTTTTGGCCAGCAACCATAGGCCATTGTAGTTTTTCTCGCCCAACAGTTTCCCGGACATGCTGTTGCCCGCGGCGGCATAGCCGTCTATGAAAAAGGCCGAAAAGAGCCAGAGGTTTATGGCAATGGTATGGGCACCTATATAACGGTCTCCCAGCACCGTGGCCTCCCGCACGGCCAGGATGAGTGCCGTGTTCAGGGCAAGTGCCCTGACAAAGAGGTTCAGGCTCATATAGATCAGGCGTTTCAGTTCCCTGTTAAAGGGAAATTGAAGCTTTAGGCCAATGTTGGTCTTGGCCCGCAACAGGAAGAACACCAGAAGGGCCATGGTGCCCTGGGCGATCAAGCTGGCCCAGGCGGCACCTTCCAGGTGCATGGCGGGGATCAGGCCCTCAATGCCAAACACCAGGGCAAAATCCAGGACAATGTTCACAGTGGCCCCAATAATGGCTATGAGCATGGGATAATAGGTGTTCTGCAGTCCCCTGAAGATGCCAAAGAGGGCAAAAGTGAACAGGGTGAGCGGAAAGCCCCAGACGCGGATGGTATAGTACGATACACAATACTCCAAAATTTTCCCCGAGGCGCCAAAAAGGGAAAAGATGCCCTCCGCGATAAAAATGGTGCCAAAAAGGATGATAAGGCTCAACAGAATGTTCAAAAAAATAGCTTGTGCGGGGAGGTCTTTCACATCCTCTAGCCGTCCGGCGCCCAGATACTGGGAAACAATGGCGGAGATGGCGCTGCGGGTCTGTCCCAGCACCCAAATGAGCATGGAGAGAAAAGAGCCCACAATGCCCACGGCCGCGAGCGACTCCAGTCCGTTTTCTGGAATGTTGCCCACAATGGCCGTATCCGTTATGGAAAGTATGGGCTCGGCGATGCCCGAAATGGTGGCGGGTATGGCCAAACGGTTTATGTTCCTAAAGGTGACCGCCGTGGTGCTGATCATAAACTGGGTGCAAGTATGAGTTCGTAGCAGTGGAACGGCTGCGCGCTTTGTTGGGGAAAATAGACCTTGCCCAACTTTTGGTAGCCACGAAGCTCGTAAAACCGTTGGTTTCTTTTATTGCCGCCAAAGGTATCAAGTCTTACGGAGACCGCTTGGTCCATACGGGCTTTATTTTCTGCAAAATCCATTAATTTCCGGGCATTTCCCTGGCCTTGGAAATGGGGGTGAACGGCCAGGCGGTGCACGTAGAGATGGCGGCTTGTGGGCGTGCGCCATTGAACGGTGCCATATACCTTGTCCATCTTTGTGGAAAGGGCCACACAGCCAATGATGCGTTCGTTGTCCTTGAGACAAAAAAGTCCCTTGTCCGCCAGGTCATTTTCAAAGTGGTGGCGGGCGGGGTACCGTGGTGTCCATTGATAAATGTGCTGCGCTTCCATATGCTTGCGGCACGCCTGGGCAATGTGGAGCAGGGCTGTGATGTCTTTTTTTTCGGCGGGCACGATCATGGGCAAAAGATAGCCGAAAAATTAGTTTGCCGCAAGGCTTGTCCTTGGTGCACAGGCTCCTTGGGCCATCGCTTTTTTTCCTTTAAAAATGCCCCGACCACCTTCCCTTTTCCCACCCACGCGTGCAGGACAAGAAAGATGCCCAACTATTTTGATACTTTCTGAAAATGTAGTTCCTTTGCGCCAGTCAAATGGGGGATTAGCTCGGCTGGCTACCCGCCCGAACGTGCCGTTAGGTACGGGCGGGGAGCGAAAACTTAGTAGCTTGGTTTACCAATACGTTCTTTACAGTGATAAATTTGGTAGATTTTACATTGGCATTGCCAATGAAATAGCGGCAAGGTTAGAAGTTCATAACTTGGGTCAAGTAAAGAGTACCAAGGCATTCAAACCTTGGAAAATTGTTCATACCGAAGTCTTCGAGAGCAAACAAGAAGTAAGAGTTAGAGAAAAATATATGAAATCAGCAGCGGGCCGCAGATGGCGCAAGAAAAATATTAAAACGGGGGATTAGCTCAGCTGGCTAGAGCGCTTGCCTGGCAGGCAAGAGGTCACCGGTTCGACTCCGGTATTCTCCACACAAAGCACCGCAACGGCGGTGCTTTTTTCATTTCCGTGTTTTTGTTTGGTGTTTTGTTGGATGTTGGGTCCCCGGTTCCACTATATTCCGCATCATACAAAAGCTGTGACTTACTAGTTTTCAAATAGTCGGGCGTTTTTTGAAACATATCCGTGAAGACGTGTTTCAAACGGTTGCCACTTAGGTTTTAAAAATCGCACTGAAAATTTGAAATATGTTTACCGGTTCAGGAATAAAATCCAAGGATGGCCGCAGCCATTGTTTTATTTGGCGACGGCGAATGTGTAAAAAAAAGCTTTTTATAGGCAGATTTTCAAATGGAGAATGGGATTAATTCCCGTTCACCCTGTGGGTGATTCTCCTGTTGGTAATGACCGTTCTTACCCTAACATTTAAGACAGCCACCCTTGAAAGTACGGGTGTGGCGCAAATAAAGGCCGTGTTTGTGCCCACAAGCCTATACTGGTAATTGTTCATGCCGATGTCCGTTGTGGCTATGTTCAGGCTTGGGGTAGCGGTTCCTGTGTACGGCCCACCATTGGTTAAATCGGTGAACGTAGAGCCACCGTCAACACTAATTTGCCATTGATAGGTAATGGTATTGTCCCCAACGGCTGAGAAGGAAGCGCCATTGCCGGTAAAGGTGGTCGTGTCCAAGGGCTCCGTGGTTATGGTGGGGGCTATTCCCACTTCTTGAAAATCGAAGGTGGTATTTGCGTTGGCGTCGGCTGGGGCAAGGTAGCCACCTTGTCCCGTTACCAGACCATTGGCGTTCACCGTAATGGGAGATGTGCCCAAGAAACCATCATTGTCTCCATCGGTAAAACCTGCTTCAAGGGTATCGGCACAGCCATCGCCATCACTATCCGTTTCGAAAGCATCATGAACGACATCGCCGTCCGAGTCACTGATGGCGTAGTTTATGGTTTCGTTGTTCGGTGCGTTCTGTACCGTGTCGGGAACGCCATCATTGCCAACCGCTCCGTTCACAACTCCGTTGGTATGGGCTTGGCCGTGGCCTGCCTCCACGGCATCATATATGCCGTCGTTGTCGCTGTCAAGGTCATGGGCGTCCTCTACGCCATCTCCATCGGTGTCTTGGCAAGCCCCATTTTTGGTGACACTCACAAAATCCAGTGCAGCACCGTTGAACGGCCCATCGGGAATGGTTATGAACTGAAGGGTTGTATTTGTTGTGGTCGCGGTGAACTCCCGCTCAAAATAGTACCATTTTTTTGGTCCCCTGACGTTTGCTATGATTCCCTCTGCGGCGTTGGTAAGGGTCTGGGCAATGAGGCTTACATTGCCGCTGTCCATAACGGCAACTTCAAGCTGTACGGGTGCGCCGGTGGCATGACCAATATCTTCTCCCCAAAAAAAGGCAAGGGTATAGGTTTGTCCCACCTCGGTTTGTATGGTCTGGGTCAGGGTGTTGTTAAGGCCATTTTGGGAATTACTTCCTATAACATCTATGAACTGGGAGCCATGATAGGCTTGGGCAAAAACGTTGTTGGTGTCCCAAGATGGGGATTGGCCCTCGATCCATCCGTCCAGGTTTTGGGTATAGTTCCATCCGGCCAGGGTGTTGGTGTTTAGGTTTAAACCTATGAAAGTGCCCGCTGCGCTGGTGCCCCCATTTGGGAACAGGGTTGCATTCGAAAAATCTTGCTGTTCAAAAGAGGGGTTCATCACTAAATTGCCACAACCTTCGTCCGCATCCAGAATGCCGTCATTGTCATCGTCAAAATCAAGGACATCCACAATACCGTCCATATCATTGTCCGGTCTGTTGTCCGTAGCGTCCCTAAAGTCCACATCCCCACCGCTGTTGGCATCGTTATCGGCATCCAAAAGCTGCACCGGAGCATTAAGGGGGCCATCAATGGTTCCGCCGGGATCTCCGTAACCGGATAGATCGGTGTCTATGGCATCATCCAAACCATCATTGTCCGCATCCATTCCAGAAAGTGCAATTCCGGCTTCGGTAGTGTCGTTCGCACCTTCATTGTCCGAGTTGGTGTCCCTAAAGTCCCAAGTGTCGGTGCCATCCGTATTTTCGGGTGTTAACCCGCCCAAATAGGCAGAGTTTACCCCATTGTTGTTGGTATAGTTCGCGTTTGTGTCGGTATTGGGCGGAACATAGCCCGCAGTGGTCTGTGCTTCCACATTGTCCGGTATTCCGTCATTGTCGCTATCAAGGTCCAAGTAATCCGGGACGCCATCCGTATCTGTATCCACGATCTGTCTGGCATAAAGAATGGAATAAAAATGGGTAGGCCCCTGTACATGTTGGGTAAAGGATATCACATTTGATCCCGTATTGTTCAAGGGTATGGTGTTGAAGCCGGGATCGGGAGCGTTGATGACCATATCCTCCAAAGGGGAGGAAATGGTACGTTTTCCTTGAAGGCTTACCGCCCCATTTTCATCAATTACAATGCGCATCAACAAAAAATTGGGATTGCCGTTGTCCCAGTTAAAACTCCAGATATTGGAATTTCCATTTGAGTTGTGGGATGTATTGTCTGAGGCAAAACGGGCCAAGGATCGGCCTATGGGGGAAGTTTGTGGGTTGAACTGTAGTTCCGTGGGAACCAAAGGCACCCCGTTTATGTTCAGGTTAAAGCTGTTGTCCAAGGAGCTTACCTCCAGCACCATGGAAGTCATTGGCCCTGTGGTTACCGTAGTGGCCCCTCCGGTTTCCAAGGTGTGCGGGCTTATTTCATATTTTTCAACCGCATCCAGGATGCCGTCATTGTCGGCGTCCAGGTCCAACGGATCAAGAACGCCATCGCCATCCGTATCTATGGCAAGGGTATAGTTCAGGGTTACATTGTCTATCCACCAATCCTCTCCATTGGCGTTAATGGAACTGTTTGTGCCCGTAATAAATTGGATACGTGTGTTGGCCCCTCCCAAATTGGCGGGAGTTACGGTAATGGTGACGGGAACTTTTGGGTTGGGCGATGTAGTGGTTGCGGTTATTGTTTGTAGGGTGATGTAGGTGCCGTCATTTTCTGGATCCATTCGTATCAATAATTCTTCACCACCATCCATTGCATTGTCATAGTCGTACTCAAAGCTCAGGGTAGCGGAAGTGGCTCCGCTCAGATCCACTATTCTGTATGCGCCTGCATCTTCATCATCAAGTTGTAATAAATTTCCGCCAATGTTGTCATCGGGATCTGTAGGATCAAGGGCCCTTACATCTGCGCCATTGCCATTGTTTCCCGATCTTACCCAGCTGTCGTTTACCCAACCGCTTCCGCTGACACTTCCGCCGAACACATTGCCGATCGCACTGAAATCATCGGTGGCGGTCTGTGCAAAAAGGCCATTGGAGCAAAAAAGGGAAAGTATAAAAAAGAGGACAAGATATGGGCCTCCCCTACCAGTGGCGCAGTGGCTACCATCTGATTTGTAATGACGCTGCACTTGGCATGCCGCTAACATGTCGCTGGTTTTAAAGTTGGAAACAACCGTGCTTCTTGCACGCTGTTCTGCTAAGGGTTAAAAATACGGTTATGTTGGCAGGGCCAATCATGGATGTTGTCACCATCTTCCCAATTGATGTAAAACCCGTTAAAAGAGATGTTTAGTCCAAAATTTGCACTGGCAAAACTATTGCAGCCGCGAGCTGGGGCAAATACTATCGCTGCCCTATTTTTTTGCGTTGTAGCCCTGTCGATGCCATATTTATATCAATGCAAGCCCGGTATGGATGGTAGCTCCAAGCTTAAAAACGAAGTGCCAACACATCATTTGGGCTTAAGACCTTTTACCGCTTGTTTTTCGGATAGGGCAGTGGATTTAAAAGATGTCCATCGCAGATTTACCAAACAGAAAAGGAAAAGGACCAGATGATGCATGCCCTTTACGTTTTAACCGATGAAGAAAAGGCATTGGGGCTTACCCCCAAAGATGGTAAGGCTACAAGGTATCTTGCGGACTGTCCGGGAACAAGGGTTCCATATGTTGTTTGGCCCATACACAGCAAATGTGCACAGCGGTTCCACACCTTGCAGATAGTGGGTTTTGTACTTTTTCCCTAGCCCGTGGCCTTGAGCCCTCCCGCCAGTGCGTTCACCAACAGCAACAGGTTGGGCAACATGGCATTGGCGGCCTCCGGATCGGTTTCCCTTAGGCTGCGCCACTCGGTTAGGCTCGCCACTTGTATGCGATGCAAAACATCCAGGGAAGCTTTGCGCAATTTGTTGTTCTCCAATCTGGAAACGCGGCGTTCTGAGGCGCGCTCGCCCATAAGTTCCTCTATGTGCTCCAGCCCACTGTGATAGTCTGCCAAGATCATTTCCATAAGGCTGGCCCTGGTCTCCGTGTCCGCTACCAGCTCGGCAAAAACCTGCATGATGCGGGTATTGCTGTTCAGGAGGTTGGTCTCGATCTGTATGAGCCCGAATTTTAAAAAGGGCCAAGCCGCGGCCTTCTCCTTCAGGAAATTAAAATCATTGGGCTGTTGTTCCTTTAGTTTGCGCAGGGCGGTACCGGTGCCGTACCAACCGGTGAGGTTAAACCGGCTTTGGTTCCAGCTAAAGACCCACGGAATGGAGCGCAGATCGTTTAGCGAACGTTGGCCGGTCCGGCGGGCGGGCCGTGATCCGATCTTACTCTGTTCCAAGACATCTATGGGCGTGGCCTGGCTATAGAACGATATGAATTTCGGGTGGTCCAGCAGCCGCCGGTACTGTTCCCTGGAACTGTTCACCAGGCTATCCAATATGCCGAACAAGCGTTCTTCGTGCTCTTTTCCGTTGGGACGCAGCATGGCCTGCCGCGCCGTACCGGAGAGGAACATTTCCAGGTTATAGCTGGCATTGATGCGGTTGGCGAACTGGTTGGCAATGGTCTCTCCCTGGACCGTCATCTTTACATCGCCGCTCATGGCCCCTGGGGGCATGCTCTCCAAAAAACGGTGGATTTTGCCGCCACCACGGCTTATGGTGCCACCGCGCCCGTGGAAAAAGCGCAGTTTTACCCCCAAGCGGTTCCCTGTTTGTGTCAGTTTTTCCTCTGCCCGGTAAATGTTCCATTTGCTGGTAAGAATGCCCCCGTCCTTGTTGCTGTCGCTGTAGCCCAGCATCACTTCCTGCACAAAGTCTGTTTTTCCCTCCCGCTGCTCCTGCACAAAGGGGTGGCCAAGGAAAGCCTCCAAAATGTCCGGTCCGGCCATAAGGTCGTCTATGGTTTCCAAGAGGGGCACCACCGAAAGCTTGGCCTCCTTGAGGCCCACCTCGCGCAAGAAAAGGTGCACCACCAGCAGGTCGCTGAGACTGCGGGTCATGCTCACGATCACCGAACCAATGCCGGCCGTTCCGTAACCATCAACATATTTTTTTACCACCTTGAGGTAGCCCAACACATTGTCCGCCTCTTCGCCACAGCGGGTGTGGGCCACCAAAAAGGGGCGGTTGCGCTCCAGTTCCGCGTGGATGAAAACCAGTCTTTTTTCTTCGCTCCAACTGCCATAGGCGTGGTCTTCCGCACCAGAGGCCTTTAAAATCTGTTCCATGGCTATTTCGTGATAGGCACTGTTTTGGCGTATGTCCAATTTTGCCAGGTGAAAGCCAAATGATGCCAAGGTCCTTTCTGCCCTAAAGAGGTGGTGCTTGGCAATGTTCTCTGCCTTTAGGCCCACCAACAGGGCGCGCAGGTTGGTTAGGTCTTTTGCCAAGGCTTCCGGTTGTTTGTAAAAGGTGTTTTCATCCCCGCCAAGGTTCTCTTGCGCCGTGCGGTCCAGACGCACCAGCATAAGGTTCAGCATTTGGCGCAGGGGCTCTGAAGGATTCCGTTCCAGGGCCGCCCTTCCTTCTGTGCCCAGGGCCGCTGCCTGGCGTTGCAATTCTCCCAAAAAATCTTCGGGAAAGGGGTTCAGGAATTCCGAAAAACTCAGGGCCTTGGCCAATTGCACCAATTCTTTGCGGAGGATTTTAAGCGCGGCCTGCCGGTGCAGGGCCAGGGTGTCTGCCGTAAATTGGGGGGTTACAAAGGGATGTCCGTCACGGTCGCCGCCCACCCAACTGCCAAACTGGAGTTTGGGGAACTGCTCGGGCCAGGCCAAGAGATTCGTGGGCAGGCCCGAGTATTGCCACGCGTTCAGCAGGCGCTGGTCCGTTAACTCAAGGGCTTCGGGAAAAACGTTCACAAAGTAGTGCATGAGGTTGCTCCGCTCGTCTTCCAGCCGGGGTTTTTGCAAATAGATCTCCCCGGTGCGCCACCAGCGTTCCAAAACAATTTTAATGTCCTTTTTAATGCCTGCCTTTTCCGATGCGGACCATAAGGGGTTCTCATGCTTAACCAAGAGGACATAGAGCTCCCTGTGGATGTCCAGCACGGTAAGTCGCTTGGCCTCCGTGGGGTGGGCGGTGAGCACGGGGGTCACGGTGATCTGGGGCAGTAGGGAAGCCATTTTTTGGGGGTCATGGCCCGCTTGCTTCCAAAGGGCAAAGGTCTCTGCCCAAGAGCCCCGGGTGGTCTCCAATCCCAGCTTCGTTTCCGTTTTGCGCCTAAATTGGGTGGCCGCGTTTTCCTCAACCAGGTTCAATAGCTCAAAGGACATGCCAATGGCCTGCGCCAGCTTTTGGTTGGATACCTGTTGCACGGTCTTGGGCGTGTCTTCATTTTCCAGGGGGATCATCGCGGCAATGTCCGCTTCGCCCAAGGAAACCAACATTTCCTTAAAGCTGTTCATCAGGTAGGCAAAGTCGTTCCGTATCTTTTGCAGCCCTTCCTGTTCCAGTATCGTTTTGTCCATGGCTCGGTCTTGATGGTTGAACTTGTTAAGTTAGGTTTTTTGATACACTTTCAAGGAAGGCACCACTTTAAATTTGTGTGAAGTTTTCCAACGAGCGTACCAAGTTCTTGAAGCATCTAAAAAGGGAGCGGAAGGGGGCCGGTCTGGTTCCTGGAAAAGCTTGGGATGGCTTTGCTCAGGACTGTCATTGGCGAAAGGGAAACTTGGCCAATTGGGAATTGTAGTACCGGGCCTGGCCGGTGACCTCTTTCCCCAGCCAGTGCGGCCTTACGAAGACCTCGTCCTCGTGCTTCAGTTCCACCTCGGCAATGACCAGGCCCTTGTTCTCGCCCAGGAATTCATCTACCTCAAAAAGATGGTCGCCCACAGGGACTTCATGCCTAATTTTTTCCAGGATGCCGGGTTCACACAGGTCAATGAGGTCCGTGGCGTCTTGCAGGGAAATGGCACTTTCCCACTCAAAGCGGGTGGTGCCGGTATCGTTGCCCTTGCCCTTAACGGTAAGGAAGCCCGCATTGTCCCTTATGCGCACCCGTACGGTGCGTTCCGGATCCGTGTTCAGAAAGCCCTGTACTATTCTTGTGCTGTTCTTGGCCCCTTGTTTGTAGGCCGCCGAGGTCACCAGAAATTTACGTTCCACTTCCAGCATGTCATTGGTTTTTTGCCAGTTCTTGAATGATGTCATTGGGGATGCGTTCCCGCCCGTAAGGGTGGTTGGCCAGCCACACCATGGCCCGGGCCATGTCTTGGGGGGCAATGCTGCGGTATTTTTTTAAAGGGCCCACAAGGAGCGGGTCCAGGAATTTCATGACCGACTTTAAGAAGTCCTCTCCGGTTCTTTTTTCGCTCCGGGGCCCATTGATCAGTCCAGGCTGGAGCACATGGACCTTGGCGAGGCCCAAGCTTAGCACGGCAGCTTCCATTTGGCCCTTTGTCCTGTTGTAGAACACCGCGCTTTTGGGATCGGCCCCCATCGCCGAGATGACCAGAAAGGTGGGGATCCCTTGCTCTTTGCAGAGAACGGCCGCACTGACGGGAATGCCCTTGTCAACGGCCACATAAGCTTCCCTGTCCGGGGTCTTGGCCTTGGTGGTGCCTATGCAACAGAACACCTCGTGCCCGGTAAAATGGGATCGTTGCCGCACCAATTGGGTGAGGTCGCATTGGTGCTGTTCCAATTTAGGGTGCTCCACGGGCAGGGGGCGCCGGCCAAAGACCTTGATTTTTTGGTACCGCCCATCATCCAACAGCTTCCCAAGCAGCATACCGCCCGTAAGGCCGGTGGCACCCAGAAGTATGGCCGTTTTTTTTGACTGTGGCTCCATGGACAATGATCTTGGGATTTTGTTGTGCATGGGGTGCACCGTTTCCCGTCTTTGGCTAAAGATACATCCCCGGGAGCAATAATGGGGACATTCTGCGGAAAATTGCCCCCCATCGGGATTTAATGCGCATTGGCCCTTAACCCGCAAATAAAAATTAAATTTGGGGAATGGCCTTGGACCTTCCCTTACGAAAGATCATACACGTGGACATGGATGCCTTCTATGCCTCGGTGGAGCAGCATGACGATCCCAGTTTGCGGGGCAAGCCCGTGGCCGTTGGCGGGGGAGCGCAGCGCGGGGTGGTTTCGGCCGCCAGCTATGAGGCCCGAAAATTTGGGGTGCGCTCCGCGATGAGCGGTTTTTTGGCCAAGAAAAATTGTCCCGACCTCATTTTTGTGAAACCCCGTTTTGATCGCTACAAGGAAGTTTCCAAGGAGATACGCTCCATTTTTCATGAATTTACCGATCTGGTGGAACCCCTGTCCCTGGACGAGGCCTACCTGGACGTTACCCAGAACAAAAAGGGCAACCCCTCTGCCACCTTAATGGCCCGGGAAATCCGTTCCTTGATCTATGAGCGTACCGGATTAAGGGCCTCTGCGGGCATTTCCATCAATAAATTTGTGGCCAAGGTGGCCAGCGATGTCAACAAGCCCAATGGCCAGAAGACGGTGAACCCAGAGGAGGTGGAGGCCTTTCTGGAAGCGTTGGATATCAGGAAGTTCCATGGCGTGGGCAAGGTCACGGCAGAGAAGATGTACCGGTTGGGGATTTTTACGGGAGCGGACCTCAAGCAGAAATCGGCTTCCTTTCTTGAGGAGCACTTTGGCAAGAGCGGGGCCTTTTTTTACCAAGTGGTGCGGGGCGTGCACCATAGTCCCGTAAAACCCCACAGAACGCCCAAATCAGTTGGGGCGGAACGCACTTTTGACCAAAACCTGAGCAGTGAGGTCTTTATGTTGGAGCGCTTGGACCACATAGCCACGGAGTTGGAGCGCAGGCTCAAGAAGTCCCAGATGGCCGGAAAAACGGTGACCTTAAAAATAAAGTACAGCGATTTTACCCTGCAGACCCGCAGCAAGACCCTTCCCTTTTTCATTGCGGACAAAGACCTGATCCTGGACACGGCAAAGGACCTGCTCTACCAAGAGGAAATGCAAAATTCGGTACGCCTTTTGGGCATCTCCCTGGCCAATCTGAACACGGGGAAAGACAGCGGGGGGCCAAAGGACAAAAAAGCCAAGTACTCCGTGCAATTGACCTTTGATTTTTAGGAGGCGCTCACCGATACGCTCACGGCCCAAACGATGAGGGAAGAGAAGAAAATGCCAATGGCATTGGCCAAAAAGGCCCGCTTGCGCTCCATGCCAAAGAGATAGGAGGCAATACTGCCCGCATACACCCCGGTTCCCGGAAGCGGAATCATGACAAAGAGGGTAAGCCCGAGAAAACCATATTTCTTGATATTGGTACTGGATCCGGCCTTTGCGCGCCGGGCCACCCAAAGGGCCCCCTTTTTGTAAAAGCGCCACCGCACCAGATGCCGGTTAATGTATTCCAGAAAAAAGAGCATGATGGGAAAAACCAGCACATTGGCCAAGAAACAGCTAACAAAGACCAAGTGGCTGTTCACCCCTTTGGCAATGCCGTAGGGAATGCCCACCTTGGCCTCGCCAAAGGGCGAAAGGCTCCAGAGCACTGCCATGATCAAATCTGTTAACATGCTTTGTAAAATTTTTGCAAAACTAGATAGAAATAAGCAAACCCACAGCCAAACAAACGCTAAACTTTAGATTATCTTGCCCCACTTTGCCAAGTGGGGAACGTTGGTGCAAAACGGGGAAAAACCTGCTTGGAACAGCACGGCTTCAAAGCGGCCACAGGGGCATTTGCCTTCCCAAAAAGCGTGAAAACAGGGAACTCACTGTTCAAACTTTGTTGTGGTTTGGCCCCTACACTGCCGCAATTGCTTAAACATTATTGTTAATCATATCCTTTTTTTTTTTCTGATGTGCCAGTTTTTATAGCTTTATTAAAAATTGGTATGAGATGGTCAGGGACAATCCAAAGGTTTTTTTGGATTGTCCCTTATTGATTGTGAAAGGAAAGATTCCAATGCATGCTTCACTCATCCCGATCAAGTCAAGAGTTGAATATTACCCTATTGTTATGAAAGAACTGAAGAGTTATGACGAGGCCGTGCAACGCTTTGGCCAGACCCTGAGCTATAATTCCCTGCCTATAACCGTTTGGGATTTTTACGGCGACCAGTTTGCCAAGGACTGTGCCATTTCCAGTGATGTGGTGGCCCTTAACCAAATGCGGAACAAGAACAATTGGAACCTGGAGCCCGATCTGTTCGAAAAGGAAGTGGGCACCAAAAAACACATTGCCGTGGTAACGGATGCCCAGCTGAACATTGTGTATGCCACCAAGAACATCTGGGAAATGAACCGCTACCACCCGGAAGAAGTAGTGGGGCTGAAACCCAAAGTGTTTCAAGGAAAGGATACCTGCCCCAAGACCTTGAAAGAGATTTCAGAGGCCATACGGGAGCGGCGTCCTTTTGAGAAGGTGGTGCTCAATTATAGAAGGGACGGCCAGCCCTATAAATGTTGGATCAAGGGCCGGCCCATTTTTAACACTGACGGGGAGTTGACCAACTTTGTGGCCTTTGAAAGGGAGGTGGCCTAGATAAGGGGCCCCCCAAAGACTTTTGGCCTAAAGAAAACGCTGCATTGACCCTAGGGACATGCAGCGTTTTTTTTGGTTTGCACGGCAAGTTTTTTCAATGGGGGCGCACGGCGATGGCCCATTGCCCTATTTCACCACGGCTTCCTCAATTTCCGTGACCCTCAGGGTGTTTACCATACCTTTGGCCTTTATGGGCATGGCCGCCAGGCTCACCACCATATCTCCCACTTGTACAAAGCCCTTGTTATGGGCAATGCTGTTCACATCTTCAATGGTCTGGTCCGTGGAGACAAACTTATCGTAATAAAAAGCGCGTACGCCCCACAAAAGGTTCAGTTGGGTCAGGATGCGCTTATTGGAGGTGAACACCAAAATATGGGCGCTGGGCCGCCAAGCGGATATCTGGAAGGCGGTGTAGCCACTGTTGGTGAGGGTGGAAATGGCCCGGGCCTCGATTTCATTGGCCATCAGCGCCGCGTGGTAGCAGACGGATTTGGTAATGTAGCGGTTGGTGCGCACGTGCGGCGGTTCATGGGGCACTTTAATGAGGCTGGAACCCTCCACACTGGTCAGGATGCTGCTCATTTTCTGTATGACCTGTACCGGATAGTTGCCCACGGAGGTCTCTCCGGAAAGCATTACCGCATCGGCCCCATCCATGACGGAGTTGGCCACATCGTTCACCTCTGCACGGGTGGGCGTAAGACTGGTGATCATCGTCTCCATCATTTGCGTGGCAATGATCACCGGGATACGGGCCTTTTTGGCCCTAAGCACCAGTTCTTTCTGGATCAGGGGCACCTCTTGGGCGGGAACTTCCACGCCAAGATCGCCACGGGCCACCATTAGCCCATCGCAATAGGCCACGATTTTGTCTATGTTCTTCACCGCCTCCGGCTTCTCTATCTTGGCAATGATCGGAATTTTGTGCTCGGAGTGTTTCTTAATGATCTCCTGAAGATCGATCAGGTCCTGGCTGAACCGCACAAAAGAAAGGGCGATCCAGTCCACATTGAGGGAAATGGCAAACTCGGCATCCTTCACGTCTTTTTCGGTAAGGGCCGGCAAGGAAATGTTGGTGTTGGGCAGGTTTACCCCTTTTTTGGATTTTAAGGGGCCGCCCTGGATCACCTTGGCCCTGACCTCGTCCTTTTGGTTGGTGGTGACCACCTCGAACATGAGCTTGCCGTCATCCAACAAAATACGCTCTCCGGCCTTTACGTCCCTGGGAAATTCCTTGTAGTTCATGTACACCCTTTCGGCATTGCCCTCAAAAGGGGTGCCGGTGACAAAGGTGATCTCATCCCCGGGGCTTACGACCACTTCCCCGGCCATGACGCCCACCCTGAGCTTGGGTCCCTGCAGGTCTGCAAGGATCGAGGTGGTGGCCTGCATTTCTTCGTTCAGCTCCCTGATCATTTCAACGCGCTGGCGCACATCATCATAATCCGCGTGGGAGAAATTGATGCGAAAGACGTCCACACCCTCCAATATCATGTTTCTCAATACGTCTTTTTGGCTGGTTGCGGGTCCTAAGGTGGCCACTATCTTCGTCTTCTTCTTCCTTGGCATTATTAAAAAATTAAGTTGTTCTTAGATTTCAGTTTGTCGGTATCAATTTCATAGGCCGCCCTTATGTTGGGCACGGCCATTATGTTTTCTATCAGTTTTTTTTTGTCAACGTACTCCCCTTCTTCAATTTTTATAAAAAAATCCACTTCCTTCAGTTCTGGCAACAACCTCTGGTAAGAAAGGGTGCTCTGGTTCTGGAAAAGGTCGTTGTTAACGGTCAGGGCCGCCGTTGTGCTTTGGTTGGCCACCAGGGCCCAGTAGCTCTCGCTTTTCGTGTCTTCCCAAACGAAATATGGAAAAGAACTGTCTGCATTGAGCTCAAAATCCTTTTTGGCCCTTTTAAAACCTGTGTTCGCCATCTTGTTAAGGGCGTACGCCAGGGCATAGTCCTTTAGGTTGCTGTGCAGGGCCACCAAGAGAAAGGGTTCGTCATAGAGGGCGTCATTGATTTTATGGACTGCCATTATAGCAATGATAATAGGAACAAAGATAGCGTTATTCACATACAAAGCCTAAAATGGCCCGGGCATTGGAAGATACTTGTTTCTTGTGCAAAAGGCCACCCCGTCTTTTCACGGTCTTGGCTCCATTTTGTTCTGCAGGGCAAAAAAGGCCCTTTTGGAGGCTTTTTCCTCCGCTTTTTTCTTGGAGGTTTCGCGGGCCTTCGCCACCACGTCCCCATTTATGGAGAGCTTTACGGCAAAGTGCTTGTTCTCATCATTTCCGGTGTCTTCATAAACGGTGTAGGTGAAGGTTTTCTTCTTTTTTTGGCACCATTCTATCATGAGGCTCTTGTAGCTTATGACCTTTCCCTCCAATTGCTCAATGTCCACATAGGGTTCCACTACCCGCTGCGTGATGAATTTTTCGCAATAGTTGTACCCGCGGTCCAGATAAATGGCACCTACCAGGGCCTCAAAGACATTGCCGTGTATGTTCTCTCCAAAATGGCTCTGGGGAATACGGCTTTTCAGGTATTTTACCAGTTCCAGGTCCTTGCCCAGTTGGTTCAGGTGTTTCCTGCTCACAATTTTGGAACGCATTTTTGTAAGGTAGCCTTCATCCCCGTGGGGCACGGCCGTGTAGAGGTGCTTGGAGATAATGGTGCCCAGCATGGAATCTCCCAAGAATTCCAGGCGTTCATAGTTCATAGCATTGCCGTCCGCATCCTTGGCGTTCATGGAACGATGTAGGAAGGCCTTTTTGTAAAATTGAATGTTCTTGGGCTTGAATCCCAGAATTTTTTTGATGCCCAAAGAAAAATCCCCATCACCTTTTGGATGGGGACTGAATATGTTCTTGGGAAAGGGCATAAACTGGGATTATCCTATTTTTTTAAAGACCACACAGGCATTGTGCCCCCCAAAGCCAAAGGTGTTGCTCATGGCCACCTTTACCTCCCGTTTTTGTGCCTTGTTCAGGGTCAGGTTCAGTTCAGGGTCAATGTTCTCATCTACCGTGGCGTGGTTTATGGTGGGCGGCACCATGCCGTGTTCCATGGACAAGATGGAAGCGATGGCCTCAATGGCCCCTGCGGCACCCAATAAATGGCCCGTCATGGATTTGGTGGAATTGATGTTGATGTTCTTGGCGTGCTCCCCGAACACTTGGGAGATGGCCTTGAGCTCTGCCACATCGCCCAGTGGGGTGGAGGTGCCATGGGTGTTTATGGCGTCCACTTCGGCAATGTCCATTCCGGCGTCCTGGAGGCAGTTCTGCATGACCCGCACCACGCCAATGCCATCTGGATGGGGGGCCGTCATGTGGTAGGCGTCGCTGGTCATTCCGCCACCGGCCAGTTCGGCATAGATCTTTGCGCCACGGGCCTTGGCGTGTTCATACTCTTCCAGGATAAGGGCACCGGCACCTTCCCCCAACACAAAGCCGTCCCTGGTGGCATCAAAAGGGCGGGAGGCCGTCTCCGGGCTGTCGTTTCTGGTGGAGAGGGCGTGCATGGCGCCAAAACCTCCCATTCCGGCAATGGTCACGGCCGCTTCGCTGCCACCGGTGACAATGACGTCACAATGCCCCAGACGGATGTAGTTCAGGGCATCTATCATGGCATTGGCCGAGGACGCACAGGCAGAGACCGTGGTGTAGTTGGGGCCCATGAAGCCGTGTTTTATGGAAATGTTGCCGGGGGCAATGTCCGCGATCATCTTGGGGATAAAGAAGGGGTTGAAACGGGGTGTGCCATCGCCCTTGGCAAAATTCATCACCTCGTTCTGGAAGGTCTCCAGACCGCCTATGCCGGCCCCCCAAATGACCCCTACCCTAAACTTGTCCAGGCGCTCCAGATCCAATTTGGAATCGGCAATGGCCTCATCGGAAGAGATCAGTGCGTATTGGGCAAAACGATCTAGTTTGCGCCCTTCCTTGCGATCAAAATGGTCATTGACGTCATAGTTCTTGAGCTCACAGGCAAACTTCACCTTAAATTTTTCCGCATCATAGTAGGTCACGGGCGCAGCCCCGCTCTTGCCGTTCACCAGACCGTCCCAATATTCCCCTATCGTATTCCCAATGGGCGTCAGTGCGCCCAGACCGGTAACCACCACTCGCTTTAGTTGCATGGACCTTAGTTTAAGTTAAAAGACAAACCAAATGTAATTTAAAAAAAATATCCATGCGGAAAATCTTTCCGCATGGATAATGTATAGGCTTTCTAAAAAACCATGAGATTACTTTGCTTCTTCTATGTAGCTTATGGCTTGGCCAACAGTGGCTATATTTTCAGCTTGATCATCCGGGATCTGTATATCAAATTCCTTTTCGAATTCCATGATCAACTCAACGGTATCCAATGAATCTGCCCCTAAATCGTTCGTAAAGCTAGCTTCTGATACCACTTCGTTTTCATCAACCCCTAGTTTATCAACAATGATAGCTTTGACTCTTGATGCAATGTCTGACATAATAATATTGGTTTTAAAAATTTAAATTGTTGGCAAAAGTAAAAAACTTTGGATTAATTACGTCCTTTGTCGCCAAAATGTACGGTAATTTAGTAAATTAAAGGACAAAGCCTAATGTTTTTGAATCAAAAAAACACCTTTTGTTCCCCTAAGGCACAAACGGGCGGGTGTCATCGGGATTTGTCTTCCCGTTTTGGTTCCCTCCTTTTTTCTTCCGTGCTTTGTATTTTTGGTCCTGCGGTGCCCGTCCCTGCTGTCTTGTACGGGGCACCTGCCCAAGGAGGGGCTCCGTAGCTTTGCGACCGGATTATCTGGGCACAACCTTATAAAATCTTTGTTCTTGAAAACCCATAAAATTGTACTTTTCGCTTCTGGTTCCGGCTCCAATGTGGAGAACATTGTCCACTTTTTTAAGCATCGGGGGCAGGTGGAGGTGGTGGCCGTGCTCTCCAACAAGAAAGATGCCCCGGTGCTGGACCGCTGCGATCGGCTCAAGGTCCCGGCCCTTTATTTTAACAGAACGGCCTTTTATGAGACCCATACGGTGCTACAGGTCTTGCAATCCCTGCAACCGGACCTGATCGTCCTGGCCGGTTTTCTGTGGAAAATACCCCAGGCCATGGTCCGGGCCTTTCCCAAGCGCATGGTAAACATACATCCCTCCCTATTGCCAAAATACGGGGGCAAGGGCATGTACGGGAACCACGTGCACCGGGCCGTACACGAGAACGGCGAGGCAGAGACCGGGATCACCATACATTATGTGAACGAACACTATGACGAGGGTGCCGTTATCTTCCAGGCAACCACGGCCGTGCACCCCCAAGACAGTACGGAAGACATTGCCCGTAAGGTGCATGCCCTGGAACACGCCCATTTTCCAAAGGTCCTGGAAGGTCTGTTAACGGGATCCGGGAAAAGGCCGGAAGAAGGGAGCGCTTAACAGGACACCATGGCTAAAAAGAAAAAATATTACGTGGTCTGGAAGGGCCACCAAGAGGGCATACATACCAGTTGGGAGCAATGTAAAAAGGCCATTGCGGGCTATGCGGGCGCCCAGTTCAAGTCCTTTCCAGACCTTGCAAGTGCCAAAAGGGCCCTTAACGGCAGTTATGACGAGCATAAGGGCAGCAGTAAGGGCAAAGGGACACTTACGGCCCAAGAACTGGCCGTGATCGGACGGCCCAACTACCATTCCATTTCCGTCGATGCCGCATCCAGCGGAAACCCGGGCCGTATGGAATACCAGGGCGTGGACACCAAGACCGGCAGAAAACTATTTAAACAAGGGCCTTTTGAGGAGGGCACCAACAATATTGGCGAGTTTCTGGCCATTGTGCACGGACTCGCCTTTTTAAAGCAGCACAAAAGCGACCGCATCATTTACACCGACTCCAGGACCGCGATGGGCTGGGTGCGCAAGAAGCAGTGCAACACCAAGCTGGTGGAGACGGACAAAAACAGGGAGCTTTTCCATTTGGTTAGGCGTGCCGTGGACTGGTTGAACAAAAACAGCTACACCACCCCCATTGTAAAATGGGAGACGAAGGCCTGGGGCGAGATTCCGGCAGATTTTGGCAGAAAGTAGTTGATGGCTCCCGTAAATGGGCAAAAATACGTTTGTTGTTCTTGGGGCCTAGCTGGCCAAGGGCCTATTACGGGGGGAGCCATCCATCTCCAAAACCCTTATGGCCAAGCAGCTGGGCGCTATATGGATTATTATGGCTATTTTAGACCTGATATTGGGCCTCTTGCCTTTTTAACACCTTCTTGTCCATGATTTCACTTTCGCGTTTTCGAACCATGGTTTTTGCCGGACTGGCCCTATTGTTTTCATCCGGTTGCAAGGCCCAACAGCAAGCTGCGCCCAAAGAAGGGTGGCAACCGCTTTTTGCCCAGGACCTGTCCAACACCATAAGGCCGGAAGGGGTATGGAGCCTAACGGACGGGGTGCTCACGGCCACTGAGGACCAAGCCATCTGGTCCAAGGAAACATATGAAAACTTTGAGCTGAAGCTGGAATTTAAAAATGATGTGGGCAGCAACAGCGGTGTTTTTATTTATGGCGATGTGCCCAGATGGATCAACTACTCCGTGGAGATACAAATTGCGGACGATCATGACCCCCAATGGGCCAACAGCCCCAAACACTGGCAATGTGGCGCCATTTTTGGGCATCAAGCCGCGGTGGACACCCAATTGGTGCACCGACCTGGAATCTGGAACACCTACCATATCATTGCCAAGGGTCCGGAAATCACGGTTTTTTTGAACGATAGGAAGATCAACCACATCAACATGAAAGACTTTACCTCCACCATCATAAACCCAGATGGGAGTGAAGTGCCAGAATGGATTTCGGTCCCCAAATCTGAACTGCCCACCAAGGGCCACATTGGTTTTCAGGGCAAGCATGCCGGCAAGCCCATTTGGTTCAGGAACATACAGGTAAAATCACTTTAAAGGCCGGCCTGGCGCCAACCCCAATGAGGCGCTGGAATTTTATGGCGGCTGCAAATCCCCACAAAACCCCATTGCTGCGCTTTCTTTCATACAATGCCAGTAGTGATGGCCGTGCCTAGACCGCAACGGTGGTCCTTTCATTGGGCCCCGCACCTGCATTGCGAAAGTCCCGTACATCACTTGGGTTGGAGCGGCACGGACCCACACTTGCCAGGCCCATGAACACGCCAAGGAATTGGACAATGCCCCGGGGAGGGCACCGCATTTAATAACTTGTGAAAACGTAAGGGTACAAGTGGCTTTGCAAAACCTTATATTTGCAGCCTAAAAAACTTAGGGCAGTATGGGAAAATTGGTCATTGTGGGTACCGTTGCGTTTGATGCCATTGAGACTCCGTTTGGAAAAACGGACAAAATCCTGGGCGGGGCAGCCACTTTTATTGGGCTGGCCGCCTCCCATTTTAATGTGGATGCAGCCGTTGTCTCCGTAGTGGGCGATGATTTTCCCAAAGAATACCTGGATATCTTTACGGACCGGGACATTGATGTTTCTGCCCTGGAAGTGGTTCCGGGCGGCAAGACCTTTTTCTGGAAGGGAAAGTACCACAATGACCTCAACTCAAGGGACACCCTGGTCACGGAACTGAACGTGCTTGCAGATTTTTCCCCGGTGGTTCCCGAGGGCCACAGGGACGCAGAGGTGGTCATGCTGGGCAACCTGCACCCCAGCGTACAGATGGGCGTGATCCAGCAAATGGCCAAAAAACCAAAATTGGTGGTGTTGGACACCATGAACTTCTGGATGGACAATGCCCTGGAACCCCTTATGGAGGTCATAAAAAAGGTGGACGTCCTTACCATTAACGACGAGGAGGCACGCCAGCTAACCAATGAATATTCCCTGGTCACCGCCGCCCAAAGGATCTTTGAAATGGGGCCAAAGTACGTGGTGATAAAAAAAGGGGAGCACGGTGCCCTGTTGTTTTTTAAGGACGAGGTGTTCTTTGCGCCCGCACTGCCACTAAAGGAAGTGTTTGACCCCACAGGGGCCGGGGACACTTTTGCCGGTGGGTTTACCGGCTATTTGGCCAGCACGGGCAACCATTCTTTTGAGAACATGAAAAATGCGGTGATCCACGGATCCAATATGGCCTCCTTTTGTGTGGAGCGCTTTGGCACGGAACGCCTCTTGGAACTGAAACGGGAAGAAGTGTCCCGTAGGTTGCACCAGTTCAAGGCCTTGACCCAATTTGATATTGAATTGAAATAAATTGAAACGGCCCCATATTGGGGTTTTTTAATACCCAATTACCAATGAGTGACGCTATTAAGCATGAGTGTGGCATCTCGGTCATCCGTTTATTGAAACCCCTGGAATACTACAAGGAAAAGTACGGCACAGCTTTTTATGGGGTGAACAAAATGTACCTGATGATGGAAAAGCAGCACAACCGCGGACAGGATGGCGCCGGTTTTGCCAGCATTAAATTGGACGTGGCGCCCGGTCAACGTTACATGAGCAGGGTTCGGAGCTGTGAACAACAGCCCATACAGGATATTTTTGGCCAAATAAACGGGCGGATCAACCAGGCCTTTAAGGAACATCCGGAATATGAGGATGATGTGGCCCTGCAAAAAAAGCACATCCCGTACATTGGGGAACTTCTCCTGGGCCATGTCCGGTACGGCACCTTTGGCAAGAACAGCATTGAGAGCGTGCACCCTTTTTTAAGGCAGAACAATTGGATGCACCGAAACCTCATCGTTGCGGGCAACTTTAACATGACCAATGTAGATGAGCTTTTTGACAACCTCATTCAACTGGGCCAACACCCCAAGGAAATGGCGGACACCGTTACCGTGATGGAAAAAATTGGGCACTTCCTGGACGATGCCGTGGCCAAGCTCTACCGGGACATTAAGCGCGAGGGCTACTCCAAACAGGAGGCCTCCCCCATTATTGCCGAAAGGCTCAAGGTGGCCAAGATCCTGAAGCGGTCCACCAAGAATTTCGACGGGGGCTATGCCATGGCGGGCCTGTTGGGACACGGGGATGCCTTTGTGTTGCGGGACCCCGCAGGAATAAGGCCGGCCTACTACTATAAAGACGATGAGGTCGTGGCCATTGCCTCGGAGCGCCCGGCCATACAGACCGTGTTCAATGTGCCCTATGAAAAGGTGGTGGAGCTGGAGCCCGGCCACGCCATCATCATAAAAAAGAGCGGCCGGTGCAGCATAAAGGAAATATTGCCCCCTGTGGAAAGAAAGGCCTGCTCTTTTGAGCGCATCTATTTTTCCCGTGGCAGCGACAAGGAGATTTACCAAGAGCGAAAAGAGCTGGGGAAACTGGTGTTTCCCCAAATCTTGGAGGCCATAGGAGGCAACTTGAAGAAAACGGTCTTTTCCTACATTCCCAATACCGCAGAGACCTCCTTTTTTGGAATGGTCAAAGAGGCCCAGAATTACCTGAACAAGAAAAAAGAGGAAGAGATCCTGGCCTTGGGCCCAAAAATTACCAGTGAGCAGCTGCACCAGATACTGGATGTGCGCCCCCGGATAGAGAAGGTGGCCATAAAGGATGCCAAACTGCGCACTTTCATTACCCAGGACGACAGTAGGGACGATCTCGTGGCCCACGTGTACGATATCTCTTATGGCTCTGTAAAAAAAGGGGACAACTTGGTCATTATTGATGACAGCATTGTCCGGGGCACTACCCTTAAAAAGAGCATTTTGCGTATTCTGGACCGGCTTTTGCCCAAGAAGATCGTGGTGGTCTCCTCTGCACCACAGATACGCTACCCCGATTGCTACGGCATTGATATGGCCAAGTTGGAAGATTTTATTGCCTTTAGGGCGGCACTTGAGCTGCACCGCGATCGCAATACCATGCACAGGGTAAAGGAAATCTACGAGAAATGTCTGTTACAGACCACCACCCCGGACAAGGAAGTAAAAAACTACGTCAAGGAATTTTACGCCCCCTTTTCGGCAAAGGAAATATCCACCAAGATAGGGGAGCTGTTGAGCCCTGACGACATTAAGGCAAAGGTGGAGATCATCTACCAAAGTGTGGAGGGCCTTCACCAGGCCTGCCCCAAGAACTTGGGAGACTGGTATTTTACCGGAGACTACCCCACGCCGGGAGGCAACCGGGTGGTGAACCGGGCCTTCATCAATTTTTACGAAGGAAAAAACCAAAGGGCGTATTGAAGGTAGGGGATCGGGAAGTGTGTAGGAAAGGTACGCAAATGTGCCGTTCATCGATTAAAACGATACTTTTAACGAGCATTGGGCACGCTTCTATCGGCCCGAACTATATTTAGTCTTTACCATAGCATAAGTAGGTTAAGTTCATGGTAAGATTTGGGGCAAAAAAGGTGGGGTTCTCCCCGCCTTTTTTATTGGTTGAAAACGTAGCGCTTCCTTGCACCTTGACCAATCCGTTTCAGGACGTCCCGTATCCGTTGCTTCCATACAAATTGGCTTGCTGGGCCATGACCAATGACTTGGGAGGCCCATTCATTGGGCCAAGTTCCGGAAGCAGCCCACTTTACACCAGCGCGCCAAAGGCAGAACGATCTCAATTTTCCAACTCAAGGACCAGCTATATTGCCCATGATACCTGTTTGTCCTGAATGTTTCCCTCATTTCGGGCCCACAGGCAGCCTTTGTCAGGAGGTATTGTTTCGATCTTTGAGCACCCCTGGCATTACAACCAATTTTTGGACCGTTGAACAAAGAAGTGCTTTGCGTGGCCAAGAAGCAGGTTACCTTTACGGAACCATAGCATAAGTAGGTTAAGTTCATGGTAAGATTTGGGGAAAAGGCGGAGCATTGCTCCGCCTTTTTATTTGGCCGTGAATCTCCAAACACCAAAGGCAGTAACAGTTCACTTGCCCATTCTCAAGTGGGTGCCGCTGACCAAAGCACCAATGCTGCACATCCAACCTGTTAACCCCTTTAAACCCAGATTAAGCAATAGAAATTCTATTACGGCTGTAAATCCCTTCAAAATCAATCGTTGCACTGACTTTTGCTCACTCACCGTAGCGATGGCTACCCGCCCGTACCGAACGATACGTTCGGGCGGGCGCCTCAATCGCAAAAGTCTTGATTTTATTGGGCTTTACACCCTCATAACGAAAGTCCAGTGCATAATCTGGGTTAAATGGCGGGCAGCCTATGGGCCCTGTTCCGGGCTCGGCCACTTTCCTTACCAAGTCCTTGGAAGCTATGCCGGGATTTCCTAACCAGGCTCCTTCTTTGTTTTGCCCTTACCGTCTTTTATGGTGCTTCATGAGGGCAGCGCCTTGGGGAAATCATGGCAATAAGGGTATTTTAACCAAGTTTTTTGTTCTTTGTCCATATCCTTTGACCAAGAACCAAAAGGGGATTACTTTTGGGGAACCATAGCATAAGTAGGTTAAGTTTATGGTAAGATTTGGGGAAAAAAGGTGGGGCCATGCCCCGCCTTTTTTATGTTGTATCTCCATGGCTATCAATTGGTTTCTTTCATTTTATGGATGTTTTTCCACAGCATCTGTTTTTTCAAAACGAAAAATTTTAACAAAATTCTTTTTTTATTTGCCACAATACCAGTAATTTAGTCTTGCCATAGCATAAGTAGGTTAAGTTTATGGTAAGATTTGGGACGAAAAGGGTGGAGATTTCTCCGCCCTTTTCTATTTCAATTTTTGACCTAAAAAAAAACCACCTGGGAAATTCCCAAGTGGTTTCTTTCTTTGTAGTGGACACCGGCAGTTTGCCGGTTGCCCAAGAGCTTATTTTCCGGCAGCGTAACGCTTGGCCACCTCGTCCCAATTGACAATGTTGAAAAAGGCACCGATGTAGTCCGGCCTTCTGTTTTGGTAATTGAGGTAATAGGCGTGCTCCCAAACATCGAGGCCCAAAATGGGCGTGCCCCCGCAGCCAACCCCCGGCATCAATGGGTTGTCCTGGTTCGGAGTGGAGCATATCTCCACCTTGCCTCCAGGATGCACGCACAGCCAGGCCCAACCAGAACCAAATCTAGTGGCGGCCGCCGCACTGAATTTTTCCTTAAAGGCCTCGTAAGACCCATAGGCTTCATTGATGGCACTGGCCAATTCCCCGCTGGGGGCCCCGCCACCATTGGGCGAAAGGATGTCCCAAAACAGGGAGTGGTTGTAAAAACCACCGCCATTGTTTCGTACGGCCCCGTTGTCCATGTCCAAATGGGCAAGAATGTCCTCAATGGACTTTCCGGCAAGGTCGGTGCCCTCAATGGCACCGTTTAGCTTGGTGGTATAGCCGTTGTGGTGTTTTGTATGGTGTATCTCCATTGTCCTTGCGTCTATATGGGGCTCCAAAGCATCATAGGCGTAGGGCAAATTTGGTAATTCAAAAGCCATAATTTTAATTTTTTTTGGGTTAATATCAAACGTTTCCAAATGTAGAGAATTTAACATTTAGATTCCTATAATTATTTGTTAAGAACCGGTGCATAATCCTTAATTTGCAGATTAAAAGCAGCACTGGACCACCCATTCAAACTATATAATGCCTCAGCGGGATCTGGCAAGACCTATGCGCTTGCCCGGGCCTATTTGGAAATTGTACTTCGCCAAAAAGGGGCCTTTGGGCGCATTCTCGCCATTACCTTTACCAACAAGGCGGTGAACGAAATGAAGCACCGCATTGTAAACAGCCTCCACGAATTTGGAAGGGAAGATGCACCCCGTGACAAGGATCCAATGTTTCGGGAGCTGGCGGCCAAACTGGGACTGAGCGCCCCCGCACTGCGCGCCCTGTGCAGGGAACGTTTAAAAGAACTTTTGCACAACTATGCTTTTTTTGATGTGTGCACCATAGATAAATTTACGCACCGGTTGGTCCGTACCTTTGCCAAGGACCTTAAGATATCCCAGACCTTTGAGGTGGTGCTCAACAAAGACCTGTTGTTGGACGAGGCCGTGGGCAGGGTGGTGGCCAAGGCCGGGGAGGATCGGGAACTGACTTCCATATTGCTGGATTTTGCCTTGGAAAAAACCGAGGACGACCGTTCATGGGACATTGGTTTTGACCTGGTTGGCATTGGCCAAATTTTGTTTAAGGAAGATTACCACCACCACCTGCACCTTCTGGAAAAGCGGGAAACAACCGATTTTTTGGTGCTAAAGGAGCAACTTTTGGAACGCATGCGGCGGCTGGGCGCCCAATGCGTGGAAACCGCAAAAGGGGTTGTGGCCTATTTGGCCGATAACGGCCTGGAGGAAGCCGACTTTTCAAGGGGCACCCTGCCCAAGCATTTTACAAAGGTGCTCCGGGGAGACCTGGATGTGCGTGCCCTGTATGCCAACACCCTCCAGGAGCAGTTGGCCACTGGCAAGTTCTTTAACGGCAAGGCCAAGCATGATGCGGCCGAGCATGGGGATTACCTGCTAAAGGCCTACTTGGAGATCAAGGAGAAACTTCATCAATATGATTTTTTAAAGAATGTGCGTGCCAACCTGGTTCCCTTGGGACTGCTCAGGAACATACAGAAAGAGCTAAAGGGCCTCCAGGAAGAAAGGGATCAGATGTTGATCTCTGAATTCAATGCCATCATCTCAGAGGAAATAAAAAATCAGCCCGCTCCCTTTATCTACGAAAGGCTCGGGGAAAAGTACCGGCATTACTTTATGGACGAGTTTCAGGACACCAGCAGCATGCAATGGCAGAACCTGGTGCCCCTGATCGCGAGCGCCTTGGAGAGCCAGGACATGCAGGGCCGCCAGGGAAGCCTCTTCCTGGTGGGCGATGCAAAACAGGCCATTTATCGTTGGAGGGGCGGTAAGGCAGAACAGTTCCTTGATCTGGCCAATAAAAAGGAACATCCGTTCTCCGTGGCCGCCCAGGTCAATGTCTTGCCCAGAAACTATCGCAGCCACGCGGAAATCGTTCATTTTAACAATGCCTTTTTCCAATCCGCCAGCCAATTTTTGAACCGGCCAGACTATGAGGCGTTCTACAAAGAAGGAAATGCCCAAGAGGCCAATGCCAAGGACGGCGGTTACGTGTCGCTCACGTTCTTGGAAGATGATGGGGACGAGGCCTACATAGCAAAAACGGTGAACATCATTCATGAGGCCCTCCGGGAGGGCCATGCCCATTCGGACATTTGCGTGCTCACCCGGAAAAAGGCCCACGGAAAAGCCTTGGCCAATGGGCTTATGGAAGCCAACATACCCGTGGTCTCCCCAGACTCACTGACCTTGGCGGGCAACCCTAAAGTGGCCTTTTTGGTCAATTTGGCCACCTACGCCCTACAACCAAACGCTAGGGACGTTGCTTTTGAGTTGGCCTACTTTCTGTGCAAAGATGTTAAGGACAAGCACCTTTTTGTGCAAGCGGTCTTGCAGGACCCCGAAAGTCATTTGCGGGCACATTTTGGATTTTCATTGAGGAAATTCAAGGGAAGCCATGTGTACGATGCCATGGAATACGCCATAAAGGCCTTTGATCTGGCCCCGGCTTCCGATGCGCACCTCACCACCTTTATGGACCTGGTGCTGGATGTGTACATAAAAAAGGGCGGCGACCTGCAGTCTTTCCTTGCCATTTGGGAGAAGAAGGGAAATGAAAAGAACATCAGTGCCCCGGAAAACATGGACGCCGTGAGCGTCATGACCATTCACAAGAGCAAGGGCCTGGAGTTTCCCATTGTCATCTTCCCCTATGCCAACACCCCACTTAAGGAAGAAAGGGGCCCAAAGATGTGGCTTCCCGTGAAGGCGGAGCATTTCAATGGTTTTTCCGAGGTAATGATCAACAAAAGAAAAACCGTTTTGGAATACAGTGAGTTGGCCCGGGACAGGTACTGCCGGGAGGACGAGAAATTGCAATTGGACAGCATGAACGTGCTGTATGTGGCCATGACGCGTGCCGAAATGGCCCTGTACGTCATAAGCCCAAAAGATACCGACAACAAGGGAAACTATAAGACAGAGGGCTACGCGGGCCTGTTGATGCATTATTTGGATTCCATTGGGCAATGGCAACCGGAAAGGGACACCTACACCTTTGGGGAATTGCCCAAAGGAAAGGGCGGCACGCAAAATATTGGGGGGCAAACCCACCCAGAGGGCATACCTTATATATATACCCAAAAAGACCGACCGGGATTCCGGGTAATGACAAGGGCCGGCATGCTCTGGGACAATGGCAGGGACAAGGCCTTGGACCGGGGAAATCTGTTGCATGCCCTATTTGGCAGGGTAAAGACTGCCAAGGACCTGGCGAAGGTGGTGGCAGATGCCGTGACGCAAGGCAGCCTGGCAGAGGAAGAGGCCCGGGACGTGGGGCAACTGATGGCGCAGGTCATGGACCACCCGGACCTGGCACATTTGTATCAAGAGGGAAACACGGTCTGGAACGAGCGCGAACTCTTCATTCCCAACGGCCAGAACCTACGGCCCGATCGCGTGGTACTGGTTCAGGGTGCCGTGACCATTGTGGACTATAAAACAGGAAAGCCTCAGGAAATATACGCCCAACAGCTGAAACGCTACGCCAATGCCTATAAAGAAATGGGTTTTGTTGTGGCCCAAAAAATCATTGTGTATCTTTCAGATAAGATAACTGTAGAACAAATTCAATAACATGTACGGAGCAATACAAGAGCATTTAAAAAAGGAGCTGGAGCAAATCAAGGAAGAGGGGTTATACAAGGAAGAGCGCATCATCGTGACCCCACAGGACGCGGTGATCAAAATAGATTCCGGCCAAGAGGTCATCAATTTTTGCGCCAACAACTATTTGGGCCTTTCCTCGCACCCGGAGGTGGTGCAGGCGGCCAAGGATACCCTGGACACCCACGGTTTTGGCATGTCTTCCGTGCGCTTTATCTGCGGTACACAGGACATTCACAAGGAACTGGAACAGAAAATAGCGGAATTCTACCAAACCGAGGACACCATTTTGTACGCGGCCGCCTTTGATGCCAACGGAGGCCTTTTTGAACCGCTGCTCACCGCTGAGGACGCCATTATCTCAGATGCGCTGAACCACGCCTCCATCATTGACGGTGTTCGTTTGTGCAAGGCCAAACGGTACCGCTATGCCAACAATGACATGGCAGATCTGGAAAAACAGCTCCTGCAGGCCAAGGCAGATGGCGCCCGTTTCAAGATCATTGTCACGGACGGGGTCTTCTCCATGGACGGGCTCTTGGCGCCCCTGGACAAGATATGCGATCTGGCCGATGCCCACGACGCCCTGGTCATGATAGACGAATGCCACGCCACGGGGTTCATCGGTGCCACGGGCAAGGGCACCCTGGAAGCCAAAAAGGTCATGGGCCGCATAGACATTATCACCGGAACCTTGGGCAAGGCCATGGGGGGCGCCATGGGCGGTTACACCACGGGCAAGAAAGAGATCATAGAAATGCTCAGACAGCGGTCCCGGCCCTACCTTTTCTCCAATTCCCTTGCGCCCGCCATCGTGGGCGCATCCATCAAGGTGTTCCAGATGCTCAAGGAAGACACGAGCCTGAGGGACCGGTTGGAGTCCAATACCGCCTATTTCAAAAAAGGCATAAAAGAGGCCGGTTTTGAGATCATGGAAGGGGATTCTGCCATAGTTCCCGTCATGCTCTATGACGCCAAACTGTCCCAGACAATGGCCAATATGCTACTGGAAAAGGGCATTTATGTCATTGGGTTCTTTTATCCCGTTGTGCCCAAGGGCAAGGCCCGCATACGGGTTCAGTTATCGGCGGCGCACACAAAAGGCCATCTCGATCGGGCCATAAGGGCATTTACGGAGGTGGGACAAACCTTAAAAATCGTTTAAATGCTGTATTTATCCCACTAAATGCGTTAAAAAAAATAAGAAATTGATTTTGTTAATAATCCTTAACAACTTACATTTGCAGCTAATAAACACTTAAACTTAAAAATTTAAACATGAAACATCTTAGCAAGTTATTGGTTGTTGCCCTACTTTTTGTAGGATTTAACAGCATGCAGGCGCAGGACGAGAACAATCCTTGGCAAGTGCAGTTCGGGGTTAACGCCATAGACGTGTATCCCACTGGGGATGTGAGTTCTTTTGGCAATGAGTTCTTCAATGCCACAGACCACTGGAACATCCTTCCTTCCATCTCCTTCATTGGTGTGTCCAGGTCTATCGGCGATGGTTTCTCCATCGGAGCTAGGGGATCATTAAATAAAATCAGCAAATTCGGAGATGATGCGGTGGACGATCTTTCGCACTATGCTCTGGATGGTACCATTAAATATAACTTCATCAAAAGGGAAACCGTGATCGATCCCTTTATTGAGATCGGTGGTGGTTACACCTGGGTAGATGAGATTGGTGCCGGTACCGTGAACGGGGGCTTGGGCTTCAATGTCTGGTTCACTGAGAACATCGGTCTAACACTACAATCCAACTACAAGCACGCTTTTGAGGATTATGGCGTGAAGCATTTTCAGCACTTGGCCGGTCTTTCCGTTAAATTTGGCGGAACCGATACGGATGGTGACGGTGTTTATGACAAAGACGACGCTTGTCCAGAAGTTGCCGGTCTAGAGGCTTTCAACGGTTGCCCAGATGCAGACGGCGATGGTATCGAGGACAGCAAAGATAGCTGCCCCAACGAGGCAGGTTCCATGGAAATGAACGGCTGCCCAGATGCGGACGGTGATGGCATTGCAGACAAGGACGATGCTTGTCCAAACGAGGCTGGTACTGCTGCACTTGCAGGATGCCCAGATGCCGATGGTGACGGTGTTGCCGATAAGGATGACGAGTGCCCAAGCGAGGCCGGTCCTTCCGCCAACAATGGTTGCCCATGGCCAGACAAGGATGGCGACAGTGTATTGGACAAGGATGATGCCTGTCCAGACGTTGCCGGAACCGTGGCCAACAATGGTTGCCCCGAGGTGACCGAAGAGGTTCAGAAGCAATTGAACGATTACGCCAAGACCATTTTGTTCGATACCGGTAAAGCTACATTGAAAACCGAAACAGTATCTGTTTTTGTGGACATCATCAAAATTTTGAGGGAGTACCCACAGGCCAAGTTTACTGTTGAAGGACACACAGACAGCCGTGGTAGTGCTAAATTGAACCAATCCCTTTCTGAAAAGAGAGCCAACTCCGTACGTGACTTCTTGATCAAAGAAGGCATCTCTGCCGATAGGTTAACGGCCATCGGTTACGGTGAGGACAAGCCAATTGCCACGAACAATACCAGCGCTGGCAGGGCTCAGAACAGAAGGACGGAAATCAACCTTATCAAATAAGGGCGTTTCTAAAAACTTAAGTGTTTTATATCTAAAAGCTCCGCAATTCGCGGAGCTTTTTTTATTTTGGCGTATGCGTAGTTTTTTGGAAGAAGTAGTGGCCTCTGCAAAGGGCAAGTATGGCGACCTGGGCCAAGTGGTGTTCGTTTTGCCCAATAAGCGGGCAGGGAACTTCTTAAGGGCGGCACTGGGAAAGGCAAGCGAGGAGGTCCGTATGGCGCCGGAGATCTACAGTATTGAAGAATTTGTGGAGCAATTGTCTGGAATAGCCTACGCCCCACAAGATCAGCTTTTGTTCCTGCTCTATGAGTCCTATTTGAAGTTGGACCTCCCCAACAAGGATACCTTTGAGGCTTTCCTGAAATGGGCACCGACGCTGCTACAGGATTTCAATGAGGTGGACCGTCACTTGGTCAACGCCAAGGACATTTTTGGCAACCTGGCCGATGTGCAAGAGTTGAACCACTGGTCCCTGGCAGAGGAGAAGACCCAGTTGGTGCAAGATTATCTTAAGTTTTGGAACAGCCTATATCCGTTGTACCAGCGTTTTGCCAAAGACCTTTTGGCCAAGGGCCTGGGCAATCAGGGCATGGTCTATAGGCGGGCGGTGGATTCCCTGGCACCCTACCTGGAATTGGGCCGGCCCCACTGCTTTGTGGGGTTCAACGCGTTGAATGCCGCCGAAAGTCGTCTAATCCGTGCCCTATTGGAATCTTCCAATTCAACCATCTATTGGGACATTGACCCGTATTTCTTGGATGATCCGGTGCATGACGCGGGGTTTTTTATCAGAAGATATAGAGAGCAATGGAACACCCTCAAGGATGGGGGGCTAGAGGGGGTGCACCGGAGCTACTTGGCAAAGAAAGAGATACGGGTCTTTGGCGTTTCCCGCAGTGTGGCGCAGGCCAAGTATGTTGGCAAAATCTTGCAGGATGTGCATGATTCCGGGGCGGAAGCAGTGGAACGCACCGCTTTGGTGCTGGGAGACGAAAACCTGCTGCAACCCATAATGAACGCCATCCCACAGTCCATCCCCCACGCCAATATTACCATGGGGATGCCCTTGTCCAGTACGCCCCTGGCATCCTATTTCTTGGCGTTCCTGGAACTCCTTCGGGCCCATGGAGACAGGGGATGGTTCCACAAAGACCTGTTGGGGTTTCTGGAGCATCCCGGTGGTATGTTGGATCCTGAGGAACAAAACGGCCTGCAACGGCTCGCGGCCGCAATCAAGGAGGCCAATAGGAGCTATGTGGACAAAGCCTTTCTAACCGTTAAGACGCAGGGCCGTGCCTACATCGTGGAACGTTTAATGGAGGCCGACGGGGCCACCATATCCCAGGTCCTGACCCAACTGCAACTGCTCATAACCCATCTGCGGAAGCTATTGTCTGCCAAGGAAGACGCAATGGCCATGGAAGAACTGTACCGCATACAGACCGTGGTAAATCGGCTGGAAGCCACGGTGGAGCGTTTTCCTTTTGTAAAGGATATGGGCACCTTGGTACAGTTCTTCAAAGAGCTGTTGGCCGCGGACAGCCTGGACTATGAGGGTGAGCCCCTGCAGGGGCTACAGATCATGGGGATGCTGGAGAGCCGGAACCTGGATTTTGAAACCGTGATCATCACTTCGGTCAATGAAGGCATTCTGCCGGCGGGAAAAGTAACGAACTCCTTTGTTCCCCATGATTTGAAACTGCGCTACGGCCTGCCCACGTACAAGGAAAAGGACGCTGTTTATACCTATCATTTTTATCGCTTGCTGCAGCGCGCCAAAAAAGTGTACCTGCTCTATAATACCGAGCCGGATAGTTTGGAAGGTGGGGAACGCAGCCGCCTGATCACCCAACTGCTCACGGATCCCAAAAGAACGGATGTGCGGGAGGTGATCGTGGCGGCGAAGGTAGGTGCCGCACAGCCCAAGGTCAAGGAAATTCCAAAGACGCCGGCCCTTATGGAGCTGCTTCGGGAAAAGATGGCCAAAGGGCTGTCGCCCAGTGCTCTGGGCAACTATATTAGAGACCCCATGACCTTTTACAAACAAGATCTCTTGGGGATCGGGGAGATGGATCAAGTAGAGGAGACCATGGCCGCCAATACCTTTGGCACCATTGTGCATGACGCCTTGGAGACCCTTTATACGCCCATATTGGGAGACTACATTACCCCGGCCTTTCTAAAGGGGGCAAAACAGGACGTTCCCAAGGTGGTGAAGCGTAATTTTGACAAGACCTACGGAAACAGTGAGTTGGCAAGGGGGAAGAACTATCTTTCCTATCATGTCATACAGCAGTACATACAGCGGTTCTTGGATCAGGAAATGGAACATGTGGAACAGAACCGGGTAAAGTTGTTGGGCCTGGAACTGAACCTGCGAATGGCCTTGCCCAAGCCGCTTCTGGGCCAAGAGGTGTTCCTTCACGGAAAATTGGACCGGGTAGAGCAGTGCAATGGGGAAATGAGGATCATTGATTACAAGACCGGTAGGGTAAATGCCTCGGATGTTTCGGTCTTCCTTTGGGAAGATATCTGGAGGGAGGACAGGCACAAGACCGCGTTTCAATTGTTGTGCTATGCGCTGATGTTTTCCCAAGGACGGGACGCATTGCCCATGCGGGCAGGGATCGTCTCCTTTAAAAATCTCGCGGCCGGCACCATGTTCTTTGCCAAAAAAGCCTCTGCCAGGGCACGGGAAAAAGACCCCAGCATCACCAAAGATACCTTAGATGCTTTCCTGGAGATGCTCTACGCGCTTCTTTATGAGATGACGGACACGGACATCCCCTTCAAGGAAAAGAAGTAATGAACGCGTTCCAAGGGCCCAAGATGTTCCGGGGACTTGCCGGCCGGAGCTAGCATCTTCCTGGGCAAGGGATGCACCACGTGCCCCAAGCGCTGGGTTGGACTCAATTTTTCTTTTTGAGGTCGGGTCTCGTGGGCCGTACCTCCACTTTACTGGGCAAGGTCCTGGGGTGCATGCGCAAGAGGTCCACGACCAGAGTGCCAATGTCCTCGGGCTGTATTTTCCAAGCATCTTTTTCCCCGGGGTCATTGTTGTTGAAATGGGTGGCCACCGAGCCCGGCATGATCGTGCTCACCTTAATGCCAAATTGCCTAAGGTCCAGCATCACGGCCTGCGTAAAGCCCACCACACCAAATTTGGAGGCATTGTAGCCTGCGCCCGAAGCAAAGAAATTGGTTCCGGCCAAACTGGCCAGGGTCATATAGTATCCCTCCGTTTTCTTTAGATGGGGCACGGCCGCCTTCAGGGTGTGGAAAGCGCCGGTAAGGTTGGTGTTTATCATTTGCGTCCAATGTTCCAGGGAAAGTTCGTCCACCGGGGCAAAGTGCCCCACCCCGGCATTGGCCAACACCACGTCCAATTGGCCCCAGGCGGACACGATGTCCTTTATGGCGTTTTCCTCGTCATCCGCTTTGGCCACATCAGACACCAGGGTAAGGACGCGTTTGTCCTGGTTGAGCTCTGCTTTGGCCGCTGCCAGTCGCTCTTCGCTCCTGCCGCCTATGGCCACCCGCATTTCCTGGTTGAGCAGGGCTTTGGCCACTCCCAGTCCAATGCCTTTGGATCCGCCCGTGATATAGGCCACTTTGTTTTTTAAGGTTGTCATCTCTATTTTTTTTCAAGCTAACCAATGGGCAATCGGCCACAAAATATGGGATGTTATATTTTTTTTAAAATTGAGGTGTCCTGGATGGGGCAGGGGCCATCGATCCGGACACCCTCAAAGCAAAACGGCATCCTTGCCCTTAACGATTTTGGGACCAAAAAAAAACGGAGCGTTGGCTACGGCGCTCCGCTTTTGGTCGGTGAAACAACGAACTTGTGTTCCGTGTTTTGGCGGTGTTCTAGGGCTGTTCCAATTCATTTTCCATCCATTCAAAACTGTCTTCCATGGATGCAAAGACCTGATGTTCCGGAACCAGGTTGGGAATGATGTCTATGGAGCGCAACAAGTCCCTGGGCTGTTCTTGGAGCCCCGTGAAGACTACTTTTACCCCTTTTAGGTTCAGGTTCAGAATGGCGTTTTCCAGGGCATAGATCCCGGATTGATCCACGTAGGGAACCCGGTCCATCCGGATCACCAGTACCCTGATGCCATCCTCAATGGCCTTGATCTGTTCCTGGAAATGGGAGGTAAAACCAAAGAAAAGGGGCCCGTAGAGATGCTTTATAAAAATTTGGTGCTTAAACCGCTCATGAAACTCCTTTTCGTCCGGCCATGGTTTTTCTCCCCCAAAACCGGCCAAGGTGCCCACTTGCATGCCTTTCTCCCCAATGTCACTGGCGCGCTTCATGAACAACAGGGCGGCCAAGGTAACGCCAATGCCCACGGCTTGTATGAGACTGCCAAAAGTGGTCCACAGCAACACCAAGATCAGCACCACAGCGTCTGCCTTGGGCACCTTGTTCAGGTGTTTTAGACCTTTGGTGTCCACGATCTTGAATCCTATGGGAATAAGGATTCCCGCCAAGACCGCCAGGGGAATGTAGGCGGCCAGGGAACTGAGTCCCAAAAGGATGGCCAACAAAAAGGCACCGTGCAATGCCCCAGAGAGCCTGGTGCGCCCTCCGGAATTGATGTTCACCACCGTGCCTTTGGTGGCGCCGGCGCCCGGGATGCCCCCAATGAGGGCGGCTGCCATATTGCCAATGCCCTGCCCAATGAGCTCGCGGTTGCTGTTGTGCTTGGTCTTGGTCATGTTGTCGGCAATGACGGAGGTCAACAGCGAATCTATGGAACCCAATACCGCGAGCACCATACCGTATTCCAAGATCATGAAGTAGTTGCTGGCATCCACGTTAAAAAGTCCCTCGAGTTGCAGGGAAGGGAGTCCGGACGGTATTTCGCCTATTATGGGAACGTCCCATTGGATGAAGTAGGCGAACAAGGATACGGCAATAAGGGCCACCAAGGCGCTGGGAACGGCTTTTGTAATTTTTGGGAAAAGGTAGTAAATGAGCACCGTGAGGACCCCCAAGGCCAAGGCCTGCCAATTGAAATCGCTGAAGAGCCGAGGCAGATCGGCCATTACCTTTAAGGTGGATTTGGCCGAATCCAGCCCCACAAAGGGAAAAATCTGAAGGATCACAATGATCAGGCCCACCCCGCTCATAAAACCAGAAATGACCGGATAGGGAAAATACTTGATGTACCCCGCAATGTTGATCAGACCAAAAACAATCTGAAGGGCGCCGCCCAAGAGGAAGCTGAGCAAGATAATGCCCATGGCGTCCTGTAGGCTCCCCGCTGTTTCAATGGCGCTGGCCACCAAGGCGGCCGAGACCACGGTCATGGGGCCGGTGGGCCCACTGGCCTGGGTGGCGGTACCCCCAAAAATGGCGGCCAAGATGCCCACGGCAATGGCCCCGTAGAGGCCCGCAATGGCGCCAAGGCCAGATTGTACACCAAAAGCAAGGGCCAAGGGAAGGGCCACGACCCCGGCCACCAGGCCGCCGGTTATGTCCCCTTTTAAGAACTGGGTGTCATACAAAGATTTAAGCATGGCTGTAACTAAATGGGTTGGTTAAAAAAGCGCTGTACGGGACTAGAGAAAATCGACCACTCCGGTGTCCATGTCGTACACGCCGCCAATGATCTTAATTTCCCCTTTTTCCTCCATTTCCTTTAGAATGGGGCTTTTTTCACGTATTTGTTCCATGGTGTGCAGTACGTTGTTCACACAGACCAAGTGTACATAGTCGGGATTGTCCGCTGTCTTGTCCCCATCAAAATCCGTGGCCTTTACCACTGGGGTGATCTTGGTGAGCATTGCGGTGATATTGCCCAGTTTCACATCGCCAATGGCGGCCTTTACGGCCCCACAGTGCTCGTGGCCCAAAACAAGGATGACCTTGCTCCCGGATACCTTGCACCCAAATTCCATACTGCCCAAGATGTCCTCGTTCACAAAATTCCCGGCCACACGGGCCACGAACATATCCCCTATCCCTTTATCAAAAACATCTTCCACCGGTACCCGGCTGTCCACACAGGAGAGCACCACGGCCTTGGGGAACTGCCCGTGGGTGGCCTTGCGTATTTGTTGGGTATGGTCACGGGCGGTGAGGTCGTTGGAGACAAACCGGCGGTTGCCTTCCTTGAGGCTGGCTATGACCTCATCTGGGGTCAGTGCCGCTTGCTGTTCGGCGTTTAAAATATCTTCCACAAGGGGCTTTACGGTAACGGACTCATTGTTATCGCCCTTTAGAACGACTTCTTTAATGGTTTTCATAGAAATGTGTTTAATTAATTGGCCCTAAAAATAAACACTATGGCGCGGTTTGCCATCTATGGCCGGGCGGTAGGATGTTATTTTTATCTTAAAGTTTGGCTTTCAATAACGAACGCAATACTATGACTATTGAAATTTAAACTATTCATTCCCGTTCCCAAAGGCAAAGCAGCCGATGAATGGGTTCTTTTTTAAAAAGGGGTCAGAACGTTTCGCCTTCAAGCGAATAGGAGCGATTTTTGGACCGTTTCAAGGCTTTTCTGGGTTGCATGGCCCCCAAGCACCTGGGCTTCGGAAGGAATAAGATGCCACCAAGACTGTTGGCAACGGAAATGGTATTGGCCAGAGGTAGGACCCTAAGACCTAAAACTAAAAACATGTCCCATTACAAACACCACTAAAGTAAATCTCTATGATTCATGGAACATAAAATCCTAGGTCTTCCAATCCTAGATGCTATTGTAAACACAGCGTTTTTACCCACAAACATCATGGTGGGAAAAATGAAAAGTATCGGTTTTAGGATATGGCCTAAGGGATCGATGGCTACATTCCCATTTGGAGCGCCACCTCCATTGTGTTCGGGGCGGGCAGTTGAAGTGATCATAAAAGCTAGGGCAATGGGTCTTTTCCCTTACGCTTAGGGGACACCAAGACCAACACTTCCATTTTTTGCCCTGTACTCAGCGCATTGGCCTAAAAGAGGGCCTATCTAATCTCAAGGACAGCATACTACAGCACCCCCTTGAACTGCTCCAGGAAGCGCAGATCATTTTCGCTGAGCAGCCGTATGTCTCCAATTTGGTAAAGGAGTAGCGCAATGCGGTCTATGCCCATGCCAAAGGCAAAACCGGAATATTGCTCGGCATCTATTCCGCAATTGGTGAGCACGTTGGGATCGACCATGCCACATCCCATGATCTCCAACCAGCCCGTGCCCTTGGTCATCTTGTAATCCGTTTCGGTCTCCAGTCCCCAATAGACATCGACCTCGGCGCTGGGCTCGGTAAAGGGGAAGTAGGAGGGCCTTAGCCGTATTTTGCTCTTCCCGAACATTTCCTTGGTAAAGTATTGTAGGGTCTGCTTCAGGTCCGCAAAGGAAACATCCTTGTCCACGTAGAGCCCTTCCACCTGGTGGAAGAAGCAGTGCGATCGTGCCGAGATGGCCTCGTTTCTATATACCCTCCCCGGGGAAATGGTTCGGATGGGAGGTTGGTTGTTCTCCATATAGCGCACCTGCACGGAAGAGGTGTGGGTACGCAGGAGGATGTCCGGATCGGTCTGTACAAAGAACGTGTCCTGCATGTCCCTGGCCGGATGGTACTCGGGCAGGTTCAGTGCGGTGAAGTTATGCCAATCGTCTTCAATTTCCGGGCCTTCGGACACATTGAAACCTATACGCGAAAAGATGTCGATGATCTGTTTCTTCACAATGGAAATGGGATGCCTTGCCCCCAAGGCCACAGGGTTTCCGGGACGGGTCAGGTCCCCGTATTTGCCGCTCTCCTCCAAGGGGTTCTCAAGGCTGGCTGTCAGCTGGGCCACTTTATCGGTGGCGGCAGATTTAAGCTGGTTTATGGTCTGGCCAAATTCTTTTTTCTGCTCGTTGGGAACGTTCTTGAATTCTGCGAAAAGCTGGTTCAAGATGCCTTTTTTTCCCAGATAGGCGATGCGAAAGGTCTCAACGGCTTCTTTGGTCTCTGCCGAAAAGGCTTCCACCTTGGCAATATGTTCTTTGATGGTATCGATCATGGAAATGGTCAATGAGTTGCAAAATTAAGATTTTAAACCAAGTTAGGGGGAGAAAAGAAAAATAAAAAAAGGGATGCGTTTCGCTGTGGCCATCGGTCTCCAAAACAACGATGATGCTAGGCCAATGTGCGGTTCCCCGGCCGTTCTCAGAAATCTTTCAGTGCCTTCACGGAGGCCGATGGCAGCCAGCCCGTCTTCCCGTCCGTGAGCTTGATCCGCTTCCAATCGTTCAGGGTTTCCAAGAGGTTCACCTTGGTGCCCTCGTGCAGCTGGAAGATGACCGTACCGTTCTCATTGGGCTCCGATCGCACGTCTATTTCCTCGGCAAAAACAATGGCCGGTTGTTTGGCCATAAAGGCATTGTGTTCCAGATAGGCAAATGCCAGTGATGCCACGGCAAGGAATAGGGCAATGAGGCTGGCAATAAAGGCCTTTCGCTTGCGCGAGGAGTACTGGGAGTAGCCAAACAGGATAAAGAGCAGGGCAAAGAGCGCCATGAAAACAATGCCGCCCACCGCCCATTGATCAAAGGTGAAAAGCCCCGTGATTTTCTTGTAAAATCTGGACCAACCGGTTTCCGGAAGCGTGTCTATGGCGTCCAGGGTCATGTTCTGGGCAAAGGCCAGGTTGTTTTTTATTTCGGCATCGTCGGGACTTAACAACAGGGCTTTTTCGTAGTAGTAGATGCTGGAGGCAATATGGTTTTGCTTGTAGTGCGCATTGCCCAGGTTATAGTAAAGGGCCGCGGAATGTTGTCCGCTCTCCAAAATCTCCATGTAATGTGAAACGGCCTCTTGGTAATCACCGTTGTTGTATGCCTCGGTGGCCTGGTTGAAGCGCTCGCTGTTCTGGGAAAACAGGTTCCCTGACAATGACAAAAACAACAAAAGGATGGGTAGCTGTCTCATGTTACAGTTGTTTGTCCATTATGGAGATGACGTCACTGGCCATGTCATAGTCCTGTTGCATCTGTACCTGAGAAAAGGGGCTGTAGCGGGCGGCCTCACAATTTTTGAGCAAATCGATGAAATCCGAGCGCACGGAAGCCTCCACGTTGCGGTCCTCCAAAAGGGTGGCGATCTTGTCCTTGCTAAATTCCGAGGTCTCTATCTTCAACTTGGCCTTTAGGTAATTGTGCAGGGCTTTTTCCAGGGCAATGTAAAAGGCCTCTTTTTGGCCCAGCAGCTTGCGGGCCTTGGACAGGTATTTCCGTGACAATCTGTTCGCCTTCCTGATTTTGTTGCCCACCACATCACTGGCGATCTCCTCCCTTTTTCTGCGGAACAGAATAAAGAGTGGGATGCTCACCAATGGGGCCAGCAGACAAAGGTAGAAGGCGGTGGAACCAAAGAAATAGGTGCTTTCCTTGGGCACGAGGCCGGGCTGCAATTTTAAGAAGTTGAACTGGCTGCCGGTGGCCACCACATTTTGTTTGTTGTTCCCCGTGCCAGCGGGCAGCGTGCTGGGGGTGCCACCGCTCACAGGGCCTTCCACCACGTCAATGACCACCTCATCTGAGGTAAGGGTGAAGTATTGTTCTTTTTTTGGGTCGAAATAACTGAATTCCAAGGGTTTAATGGGGTATTTTCCCTTAAAGGCGGGCACCACCGTGTAGTTGTTGCTGATCTCGCCGCGCATACCGCCCAGATTGGTTCGCACCGCCTCGCTGAATTCCGGCTCATAGACCTCCAGCGCACTGGGCAGTTCGGGTTCGGGAAGCTTAAAGAGTTTTAGGTTTCCGTTTCCGGTGACCGATACAATGGCCTGTAAACTTTCCGAGGCGTTAAGGCTGGTCTTGCTGGTGGTCAGGGAAAAATCGAATTCCCCCACGGCCCCATTGAAGCTGGCGGGCCTGTTGGCCGTTGGCAGGGGCTTAACATTGATGCTGCGCGCCCCGGCGGCCACGCGCTTGTTGGTCTGGGTATAGACCCTGCTCCCAAAGAAATCGCGTTTGTTGGTGGGCACGTCCACGGTGACCTCCAAGGTATAGGGTTCTATGTCCAGTTTGCCCGATTTTTGGGGGTAGAGCACCACCCGCTTCAAGGTCACGTACCGGTAGGGTTTGCCCTTATAGGTGCCATTTTGGGCATTGAGGGTGTTCACTTTAATGTCCTGGCTCCAAAAGTTGTTGTAGGTGGGGTTGTCCAATGGCTGGAAGTTGGACACACTGATCTGCGGACTCACGTACAACTTGTACACCACGCTCACCGCTTCGTTCAGGTAGGGGTTGGTCTTGGAAACCTCGGCCACCAGATGCAGGTTTTCGTCGGCGACATCATCTGCCGTCATCGCTTCGCCCGGACGGTCCACGGCGGCGGTGACCACCACCTCTTTTTCCAATGATTTATAGGTTTCCCCATCAATGACAATGCTGGCCTGTCCTATTTTAAAGGTGCCCCTTGCCTTGGGGGTTAGCGTGTAGGAATACGTTTTGGAATAGCTGCGCACCCCGTTGATCCAAGAACGACTTATGGACTGCGAGGGTCCCATAAGCACCTTGAAGCCCTCAAAATTGGGTGGGGAAAAATTGTCGCCGTCCTTGTTCATGGTAAAATCTACCTGTAAGCGTTCGTTCAGGCCCAACTTGGGCTTGCTCAGCTTTACCTCAAAGGTAACACCATTGGCATCCTGTGCCCTGGCCACTAGGGACAGGCACATGAGAAGCAGCCATATGATGTTTTGTTTCGCCATTTTGATCACCAATCTTTTTCCGTTTTTACACGGGTGCCCTTTGCTTTTTTGGCATCTATCTTTTCCTTTACTTTCTTTTCTGCGTTCTGCATGGCCCGCAGCAAGTTTTCCACTTGTTCCTTGGAGAGCTGGTTGGGTCGGGGCTGTTGTTGGTTCTGGCCTTCGCCCTCTTCGGGTTTTTTGTTCTGCTCCTTCTGTTGGTTGCCATCGCCTTCCTTGTTCTCGTCCTCTTGCTGGTCTTTCTGGTCTCCTTCGTTGCCCTTGTCCTTTTGGTCGTTCTCACCCTGATCGCCCTCGTCTCCCTGATCCTTCTGGTCTTGGTTCTCCTCCTTTTGATCGTCCTGGTCCTGATTCTCCTTGTTGTCCTCGTTTTGGTCCTGGTTTTGTTGGTCCTTCTCCAGAAGCTCCTTGGCCAAGGCCAGGTTGTAACGGGTCTCCTCGTCCTTGGGGTTGTTTCTAAGGGCCTCTTTGTAGGCCTCTACGGCCTTGGCGTAATCTTTTCGCTGCATGAACACATTCCCCATATTGTGGTAGGCCTTGTGCTTCCCCTCTTTTGAGGCGGCCACTTCCCCGGCCTGTTTAAACCTGCCAAAGGCTTCGCTGTAGCTTTCCCGTTGGTAGTAGGCCGTGCCCAAGTTAAAGGGCGCGGCCGCGTTTTCCGGACTTTTGGCAATGGCTTTGCGGTAGGCCACTTCACCCGTGATGAAATTGTCCTCGGAAATGTTCTTGTTGCCCTCCCAGGTGAGGTTGGTGGAGGCTTCCAGTGCCTTCTCCCTCATCTTGGGGTCCTCTTCTTGTGCATGCCCGGCCAAGACAGCAAAAAGAACGGCGATTAGGCGGCACACTGTTTTCATATTAATCTATTTGCTTTTCGTTGAAAAGGTTCAACTTTTTGAGCCATTTGGTCTTTCGGTCCAAGATAAAAATTTCCAAAAAGAGCAGCAAGAAGGCGCCCCCCAAAAACCATTGGAACTGGTCTTGGAACTCGGCAAACTGTTTGGCCTCAAATTCTTTCTTGTCCATTTGCAAGAGTTCTTCCTTGATGGTCTCCACGGCAAGGTCCGTGTTGCTGCCGTCCAGGTAGCGTCCATTGCCCTCACTGGCAATTTCCGTGAGGATTTCTTCGTTCAATCTGGTGATCACCACTTCCCCGGCACTGTCTTTTTTAAGGCTCTCCACGATGCCGTTGCGCTTTAGGGGAATGGGCGCCCCTTTGGCCTGTCCCACCCCTATGGTATAGACCATGATGCCCTGTTCAACCGCATCTTCAACTGCGGCCAGCGTGGCGTCTTCGGAATGGTCTTCCCCGTCCGAAATGATGAAGAGCACCCTATTGGTCTGCTCTTGATCGTCATAATAGGTGGCGGCCAGTTCTATGGCGGCGTCTATGGCCGTTCCCTGGGAAGTGAGCATATCGGTGTTCATGGCCTGCAAGAACATCTTCGCGGCACCGTAGTCCGTGGTAATGGGCAGTTGCGGAAAGGCCTGCCCGGCATAGGCTATGATGCCCACGCGGTCACTGGCCAATTGGTTGATGATTTCGGAAACCAGCCTTTTGGCCTTTTCCAAGCGGTTGGGGGCTATGTCCTCTGCCAACATGCTCTTGGAGACGTCCACGGCAAAGACAATGTCCACCCCCTCACGGGTAACCGTCTCCAGCTTGGTACCGATCTTGGGGTTCACCAGGCCCACCACCAAAAGGGCCAGTGCCAAGAGGAAGACCAACATTTTTAGTCCGGCCTTGTACCGGGAACGGTTGGGGGCCAATCTTTTTAGCAGCTCCGCATCGGCGAATTTTTTCCGGGTGCGGTTCTTCCAGAAGAGGTTCCAGACAAAGAGCAGCAGGATCGCCGGAATCACCAGCAGCAGATAGAAATATATTTTCTCGTCCAATTGTACCATAGGTCACACAAAGCTTCTGAACAGGGTGTTTCTCAAAATCCATTCCAAGATGAGCAGGGCTCCGGCCAAAAGGATCCAGGGCCGGAACCGCTCTTCATAACGGTAATATTTAAATTCCTCTATTTCGGTCTTTTCCAGTTTGTTGATCTCCTCATAGATGGCCTCCAGGCTCTCGTTGTCCGTGGCCCTGAAATAGGCGCCGCCGGTGAGGTCTGCAATGTCCTTTAACAAGGCCTCGTCTATTTCCACTTCCCGCATCCCGTACCTAAAGGAACCGTCTGCATTGTAGCTAACGGGGGTAAGCGCATTTCCATTGGTGCCCAGGCCAATGGTATAGGTCTTTATGCCAAATTCTATGGCCAGGTTGGCTGCTGTCTGGGGCTCAATGAACCCGGAATTGTTCACCCCGTCCGTGAGCAGAATGATGATCTTGCTCTTCGCCTGGCTTTCCTTTAAACGGTTCACCGAGGTGGCCAGGCCCATGCCTATGGCGGTGCCGTCTTCCAATTGGCCGTAGGTAATTTCCCGGAGGGCGTTGAGCACAATGGACTTGTCCGTGGTAATGGGGGTTTTGGTGTAGCCCTCCCCTGCGTAGGCCACCAGGCCAATACGGTCATTGGGCCGTTGGCGAATGAAATCGGCCGCCACTTCTTTGAGGGCCACGAGCCGGTTGGGCTTTAGATCTCTTGCCAACATGCTGGAAGATACGTCTATGGCCATGACGATATCGATTCCCTTGGTGGTCTTGGTGCGGGTGCTTATGTCCTCTGTCTGGGGCCTGGCCAAGGCCACAATGATGGCACCCAGGGCCAAGAGGCGCAATAGAAAGAGGCCGGGCTTCAACTTGGGGAGCCACCCTCCTTCGCCAAAGCCCCCAAGGTTGGATACCTTTACATCTGCACGCATCTCCGTTCGCTTCAGGAAATACCATAGCAGGGCCAGCGGCAGTGCCAGGAACAGCCAGAAGAACTCAGGTTGTGCAAAGGTTACGTTGTCCAACATTTATAAATCTGTTTTTACCTCCAGGGTGTCCAGGATCCGATCCACCATTTCTTGCGCATAGGCATCGTCATCCTTCCATGTAAGTACCGTGTATTGCTGGAACCCCGGCCCGCCGAACAGCAAAATGGCATATGCTGCCCTAACGCCCTCATCCGTGTTGGGCGCGCTGAATTTTCCACTGCCAAAAACCTTTACTCCCGTTACCCCGCTCACGGTGTTGAATTCTTCTTGTTTGGTGATGATGTTCTTGGCGCCTTGGGCCTCAAACCCCTGCAAAATTTGCTCTACGGTCTGCTCCATTTCCGGCTCTGCCTGTTGGGCCAAGGTAACGGAATGTGCGCTTATGGTGAACAGCTCCTTTGGGTTTTGGTAGGCAAAGACCTGCACATCGCTCACCTGGGCTTTGGACTGCGGGGACAAGGGGGTCTCCTGTCTTACCAATACTTGTGGCGTTTCCAATATTATGGGCGGATACCCGTAGGCGCTACGGATCCATTCTCCCTCCAGCAATTCCTTGGTGGGATGGCCAAAAACACTGTCCTTGAGGTAGGTGAAGCCAAAGCGGAATCCAAAGATCAGGGCCGCCACGACCACGGCGCCCACCACCGAGGACAGGCCTATGATGAGCCGTTTTTTCTGTTTCTGGCGGGCCAGCTCCTCTTGGTATTCGGCTTGTTCCAACAAATCTTCTTCCGTGGGTTCGGGCAGGGCGTCATGGGTCTTTTGCACCAAGAGCTCCACCGTTTTTCGGTCCTGTTCCGCCACGGAGGTGGGCGGTTTGGATTTGGCGAACTTCACCAGGTCTGCGGTCTGCAAGATGTTCCTGAACTGGGCAATGGTGTCCGGTTCCAGCTTCAGTGTCCCCGAGTCTTTTAAGAGTTCCAGTTTTTCAATGAGCTGGTCGGTGGTGCTCTCCATGGCGGGCACGTGGGCATCCTCTTCCAGATAGGCCCTTACAATGTCCGTGAGTTCGGAATAATAGGCCTTGTACTCATCCTGTATCAGGTACTTGCTGTTCTCCAGTCGTTTCAGCTCCAACAGGGCCCGGTCGTACGGGGGCAACAATGCCTCCTCTTCCGCTGCGGTCAGTGGCTTTTTCCGGACAAAGAACCAGTAATAGCCTCCGGCCAAGAGGCCCAGGGCAAGAAGTGCCGCGAGAACGTACTTCCATAGCTGCGGGTAACTTTTGTCCACATTGATGAGCGGTTTTATATCGTACATTTTTTGGGCAAGGGTATCTACCGGTACGGTGGCCACGGCAATCATCATAGAGTCCGTGAAATAGCCCACGCCGTTGATCTCAATGCGCTGGGCGGGCAGTTTGTAGGCTCCGGAATCAAATTGGGTAAGGGCATAGATCTTTTGGAGGGTAAGGCGGTCCTTTTTTCGGGTGGTGTCGGTGGCAAAGGCCTCCACGGTCTCCAGGGGCGAAAACGTCTGTCCTTCGGGGAAAAAGACCTGTGCGGCGGTGTCCACCTCCACCGTTACCTTCCACTGGACCTGTTCGCCAATGCGGATGCTGGTGGTATCTACCGTTGCGCTCACGGAGGGCGCCGTTTGGCCCTTTAGGGACCATACGGAGAGGCACAGCAGGCACCCGTAAAGAAGTCCTGCCAGAATTGGGGGCATGGCAAGGGAAGCGGGCCGTATGTTTCCGGTGCGGTTCATCTATCCTCGTCGCTTAAAAAATGCCAATAATTTTTTCACATAGCTTTCATCCACCCGGCAATCCAAGGTGCCGCAGCCAGATTTGGTAAAGGTTTCCTTGAAATAGGCCACCTGCTCCAAATGGTGGGCGGCATAGGCCCGTCTCACACGTTTGGAACTGGTGTCCACCGCCTTGGTGGCTCCGCTTTCCGGATCGGTAAGGTGCACCACCCCCAGGTTGGGAATGGTGGTCTCCCGCTCATCATAGATGCGGATCCCGGTAACGTCATGCTTGTTGCCCATGATCTTGAGGGTGCGCTCATATCCTTGATCCATAAAATCTGACAGGACAAAGACAATGGCCCTTTTCTTGATGATGTTGGATAAAAATTTAAGGGCTTCTGAGATGTTGGTCCTATGGCTTTTGGGGCTAAACTCCAAGAGCTCCCTGATAATGCGCAATACGTGGCTCTTTCCCTTTTTGGGAGGGATAAAGAGCTCCACTTGGTCCGAGAAGAGGATCAGCCCCACCTTGTCATTGTTTTGGAGGGCACTGAAGGCCAATGTGGCCGATATTTCGGTAACGATCTCGTTCTTGAACTGGTTTCGGGTGCCAAAGAAACCGGAACCACTGATGTCTGCCACCAGCATCATGGTAAGCTCCCGTTCTTCCTCAAAAACCTTGATGTAGGGCTCATTGTAGCGGGCCGTTACGTTCCAATCAATGCTACGGACATCGTCCCCAAACTGGTACTGCCGCACCTCGCTGAAGGTCATGCCCCGGCCCTTGAACGTGGAGTGGTACTCCCCGCCAAAGATGTGATCGGACAAGCGCCTGGTCTTGATCTCGATCTTCCGTACTTTTTTAAGCAATGCCTTGGTATCCATAAGCCGCTTTGCCCGCTGGGGCATGGGTTTTAACCGGGGATTAAAATGGGTTGATGATCACGAACATGAGAGCAACATTACTGGGTGCACTGGTTCTTTTCAATGAACTGGCAGGGGTTGCTGTATCAGGGTACTTCGATCTCGTTCACGATCTTGTTGATGATGTCTTCCGAAGTAATGTTCTCCGCCTCGGCCTCATAGGTGATGCCAATACGGTGCCTGAGCACATCGTGTACCACGGCGCGCACATCTTCGGGCACCACATAGCCCCGTCTCTTGATGAAGGCAAAGCACTTGGCCGCACTGGCCAGGTTGATGCTTCCCCTGGGCGAGGCCCCAAAACTGACCAGGGGCTTCAAGTCTTCAAGGTTGTACTTTTCCGGATACCTGGTGGCAAAGATGATGTCCAGGATGTACTTTTCTATTTTTTCGTCCATATAGACCTCCCGCACCGCCTTTTGAGCGCTCAAGATTTGTTTTAGCGACACCACGGCATTGACGTTCTCATAACTTCCGGTGAGGTTTTGGCGCATGATCAACTGCTCTTCGGTCATTTTGGGATAATCGATCACGGTCTTGAGCATAAAACGGTCCACCTGGGCTTCGGGCAAGGGATAGGTGCCTTCCTGCTCCACGGGGTTCTGTGTGGCCATTACCAAAAAGGGCTTGTCCAGGACAAAGGTCTCATCCCCTATGGTCACCTGCTTTTCCTGCATGGCCTCCAAAAGGGCGGACTGTACCTTGGCCGGGGCCCGATTGATCTCATCCGCAAGGACAAAATTGGCAAAAATGGGGCCTTTTTTAATGGAAAAATCATTCTCCTTCATATTGAAGATCAGGGTGCCCACCACATCTGCGGGAAGCAGATCAGGGGTAAACTGCACCCGGCTGAAACTTCCTTTCACCGCTTTCGCCAAAGTGTTTATGGCCAAGGTCTTTGCCAGGCCGGGAACCCCCTCCAATAAGATGTGCCCTTGGCCCAAGAGGCCAATGAGAAGCCTTTCCACCATGTGGCGCTGCCCAACGATGACCTTGTTCATCTCCATCATCAAAAGGTCTATAAAAGCACTTTCCTGGGCTATTTTCTCATTTACGGCACTAATGTCCACCGTGGTATTTTCTTCCATATATTATGTTGATTTCTTGAGCGTTGTACACCGCAATTTTAAGGGTAGTGCAAATTGAAAATTAAATGCCTGAGTACCTGTTAACGATTGGTTAAAAATAGCGAAACCCCCTTGTTTTTATGAACTTGTTAAGGGATTTATTTTTAATTTCAGCCCTTATGAAAAATGGGAAACCGTATTCTCGGATCATAGCGGGCACCATGACCTGGGGCCGGTGGGGACAAAGGTGGAAGACTCCCCAAATGAGCGCTTACATGGAATACGCCCTGGAACTTGGCATCCGCACTTTTGACCATGCCGACATTTATGGGGATTATACCACCGAGGAAGAATTTGGCAGGGCCCTTGCCGATACAAAAATAGCCCGTGAAGACATACAGCTGATCAGCAAATGTGGCATACAGCTCAAGGGCACGGACCGGCAAAATCCACTGAAGCACTATGATCATGGGGAGGACTATATTGCTGCCTCGGTGGAAAGGAGCCTGAACAAATTGCAGACCTCCTACCTGGACCTGCTCCTATTGCACCGTCCCAGTCCCTTGATGCGGCCCGAAGCCGTGGCCAGCGCCGTGGTGAAGCTGATGGCCCAGGGAAAGGTGAGGGCCTTTGGGGTCAGTAATTTCACGCCGTCCCAAATAGCCCTGTTGGAAACCCAGTTGTCCGTGGGCGCGCATCAGTTGCAGTACGCCCTGACCCACACCGAGGCCATGTACAACGGGGTTTTGGATGATGGCATGATGCACCAAAGAACCACTATGGCCTGGGGTCCGCTGGGCCATTATTTTAGGGACGGGGAACAAGAAAAGGGGCCTTTGAAGTCCGTAATGGCCCAATTGGCCACCAAATACGGCGCTACCGAAGACCAGTTGCTCCTGGCCTGGGTCATGCACCACCCGGCACACCTACATCCCGTAGTGGGCACCACGAACAGGGAACGGCTTAAAAGGGCACAAGGGGCAGTGGAGCTGGAGTTGCAGCCCGTGGATTGGTTCTTGATGTTGCAGGCGGCCACGGGAAAGGAAGTACCTTAGGCCCAGATGGGGTGTTGGGCCATAACAATGAGGGGGCAGCCCCATTAAAATGAAAACTTTTGTGAATTGGGCATGGCCAGGGCCATGGGGCACAAGTGGGCGCAAAGATGGGTTTTTGAAGTGATTTGCGGCCGTTATGAACAACTGAAGATGCTACCACGCATGTTGTGGAAACGAAAGGGTAGTGGCCAGATTTGGGACCCTGGGACGTAGGGTCAAAAATATGTCCGGTTACAAACACCCATGAGGTGAGGGGGCCATAACTTATGGAACCACAAAGCTAAAATCCTACGTCTTCTGGTCTCAAATCAAATTGTGAATTAAGGGTTTTTACCCATAAAAAAATAGTGGAACCCAACTTAAACCAAGCAAAGCATGAAGAAAACAGCATTGATCACCGGGGCCAGTAGTGGCATAGGAAGGGCCACGGCCCAAGAACTGTCAAGACGGGGGTTTGCCTTGGTGCTCTGTGGCCGAAGACAGGACCGTTTGGCAGCCCTTGCGAATGATCTGGACCAAGGCACACCAGTGCACCTCCTTAATTTTGATGTACGGGACAGGGCCGCCGTTGCCCGTGCCATAAGCGGTTTGCCCAAGGCCTTTGCCACGGTGGACGTCCTGGTGAACAACGCCGGAAACGCCCATGGAATGGACGAGATCCACCAAGGGGACCTGGATGATTGGGACGCCATGATCGATATCAATGTAAAGGGGCTGCTCTACGTTTCCAAGGCCATAGTGCCACAGATGGTGGCCCGGAAAAAGGGCCACATCATCAACATTGGCTCCACTGCCGGCAAGGAGGTGTACCCCAAGGGCAACGTGTACTGCGCCAGCAAGCATGCCGTGGATGCCATTAACCAAGGAATGCGGTTGGACCTGCACGCCCACGGCATCCGGGTGGGCGCGGTAAACCCCGGTCTGGTGCAGACGGAGTTCAGCGAGGTGCGCTTTAAGGGAGATGGGCAAAGGGCAGCCTCCGTGTATCAGGGATATACGCCCCTGACGCCCGAAGATGTTGCCGAAATCATTGGTTTTGTGGTCTCCAGGCCCCAACATGTGAACATTGCCGATCTGGTGGTGATGCCCACGGCACAGGCCAGCAGCACCCTCATATACAAAAAGCCATGATCAATAAGCGCCTGCTGATCAAAAATCTGTTGGCTCACAATGATGAGAACAGTTTCTACGACAAAAAGCGCTATGTGGACATTGGCGAAAAGGAGGGAAAGGCCAAGTTTCTAAAACATGTCTGTGCCCTGGCAAACAGCAACCCCAAGAACAACTCTTTCATAGTCATTGGCGTGGAAGATGAGGACAATGAGGTCATTGGCGTGGATTTCTTTGATGACAGCAAGATCCAAAACCTGGTCAACGCCTATTTGCACAACCCACCTTTAATAAGCTACGAGAACATACCCTTTCCCCATCTGCCCCAGGACAAGGTGGTGGGCCTGGTGACCATACGCTCTACCGGCAAGGTATGTTCCTTAAGAAAGAACATCTGGAAATATTACGGCGGCAGTGTTTTCTTCAGGGAGGGCAGCATCAGTTTGCCAAAGGCTTTTGATGTGGAGCTCAAGGACTTGAACTCCAAACTGGTGGCCACCATAGAAAAGCATGCCCAAAACAACATAGAGCTCACCCTGGACGGTGTCATGGATTTTGTGACCAAGCGGCACAGGGACCTGGAGTCCCATTACAAGGTCTTTAAGGAACAGTTTGTGGTCTGCTGGGCAGGACTGCGAAAAGAAGTGGACCATAAAGTGTATTATTCCAGGGTGGACATTGAGCTGATCAACGAACAGGTGAAATTGTTCTACTCCAACCTGGACGAGGTTACCATTGGTTTTGACAAGGACAGCTTTACCACTGTGGAATACGTGCAGCTGGGCCTGGGGGACCAACAGCAGTATTACCCCCTGGAAGAGGTGACCATCTCCTTTAACAACAATGGCACCTATGGCATGGAGAGCGACCTGGTCTTTTCCCCACCTCAATATAACAAAAAGACCCTGCACCATATTTTCAATGCCAACGAACACCTGCTCACCAAATTGGAGAAAGGCACGCGATTGAGCAAAAGGGAAAAGGAAGACCTTGCTTTGTTGCCGGACACCTTTTTGATCTGTTTTTTGAACGGGTTTGCGGAAGCCAAGTCCAGGATGGAGCTGGGAAGCCGTTTGTTGAAGCCACTTTATCCAGAGGTGCACTCTTCCATGAAGGAGGCCCTTCGCATTATCCGAAAGGTGAAATACAATTAAGGGAACGCCGGGCCATACTGTTGGCAATCCACTAAAAATACAACCGAAAAAAGGGTTTTCCAGTGCATTAAGATACCTCGTTGAGCTGTTGTGGGGTGGGCAAGGAGGCAATGGCCCCAAAATTGGTGGTGGTAATGGCGCCGGCCCTGTTGGCCCTGGCCACCGCTTGGGTGAGGAAGTCGCCCTGCCGGGCAATGTCCAAAAGGGAATCTTGATCGGCCAGTTGCTTTAGGAGACAACCCATAAAGGCGTCTCCCGCTCCGGTGGTGTCCACCGTGTTCACCTTTATGCTGGGCACGGTCACGGATATGTTTTGCGTGCTGAGCAGGGTGCCCTGTTCCCCAAGGGTTATGACCACGATTTCCGTGCCCAATTCGTGGAAAAAGGCACAAGCATCCTTGAGGTCTTCCTTTCCTGAGAGCAATTTGGCCTCCTCCAGGCTAAACTTGCTCAAGTGGCATTTTTCCAGAAAAGGCATGCACTTCTTTTTAAAGCTGTCCTCACGTTTTTTCCAAAGGTCTGCCCGGTAGTTGGGGTCAAAGCTCAAAAAGGCCTTATGGGTGAGGGCATCAAAGAGATAGCGGTTGTAGGCATCTTCCAAATGGCCCCCGAGCATGGCCGTTGCCGCCCCAAAATGGACCATATTGTGCTCAAAATGGGACTTCACCTTGGGGTCATAGGCGTACTCCCTGTCCGCGCCACGGCTAAAAACAAAATCGCGCTCCCCATTTTTATCGAGCGAGACAAAGGCCAGGGTGGTAAAGGTATTGTCCGTTTGTTGGGCCAATTCAAGGGCCACCCGTTCCGTTTTTAGCACATTGAAGAGGTAGTGGCCAAAAGGGTCCTTGCCCACGGCGCCCAGGAAATGGGCCCTACCTCCCAATTTGGCTATGGCGCAGGCCACATTGGCCGGTGCACCCCCCGCTTTTTTGGTAAAGGTCTTGGCCTTGGAGAGGTCCCCTCCCTGGTTTTCGGCCACAAAATCGATCAGCACTTCCCCTATGCAGAACACTTTTTTCATATTGTTGGTATCGGTCTCCAAAAATAGCCAGAAAAAGAGGATGGGCCCACCACTGTGACCTAAAAAGCCGCTGTAAGGAGCGGGCCGGCAGCAGACACCGCAAAATCATTTGTCCGTATGCCACAAATCCGTATCTTTTGCCTGAGAAAAAAATAAACAGCCCATGAGCCTTTTCGACGAAATCAAAAAGAAACTGAGCCACGAATTCATTGACATCATTGAATGGTTGGACACTGGAAATGATACCCTGGTGCACCGTTTTGAACGCTACCAGAACGAGATCAAGAACAACGCACAGCTCATTGTGCGGGAGGGGCAGACCGCCGTTTTCATCAACGAAGGGCAGTTGGCCGATGTCTTTGGCCCGGGCACCTATACCCTAAATACCCAAAACCTGCCCATTTTAACCACATTAAAAGGTTGGAAATACGGTTTTGACAGTCCGTTCAAGGCCGAGGTCTATTTTGTGAACACCCGCCTGTTCACCGATGAGAAGTGGGGCACCAAAAACCCTTTTATTCTCAGTGACGATCGTTTTGGCCTGGTGGAGATACGGGCATTTGGAACCTATAGCTTCCGAATAGAGGATGCCGGAAAATTTGTTTTGGATGTGGTGGGCACCGATGGCAACTTCACCAATTATGAAGTCAACGAACACTTAAAGAGTCTCATCGTTACCCGGTTCACGGACACCATCGGGGAGGCCAATTTGCCCATAGAGCTCTATGCCGCCAACGCCACGGAGCTATCGGAGACCTGCCAAGAGGTGATGCGGCCAGAGTTTGGACGCCTGGGCATAGGTCTTGAAAAGTTCTACATTGAGAACGTCTCCATGCCCGAAGAGCTCAAAAAAGAAATCTTTGAATACAGCCGCCTGGATAAGTTGGACATGACCAAACTTTCCCAGTTCAAGGCCGCCAAGGCGATGGAGGCAGCGGCCAAAAACGAAGGGGGCACCGCCGGTGCCGGAATGGGCATGGGCATGGGTTTTGTGCTGGCCCAACAAATGGGGGGCATGATGGGCCAAGCGGCACAACCGCTCACCGCCTCCCCGGTGGCGCCCGTACCGCCGCCCATGCCGGCACAGGTCACCTATTTTTATGCGGTAAACGGCCAACAATTGGGCCCGGTGCCCTTGGATCGGTTAAAGGAGCTGTTTGCGGCAAGGACCATCAACAGGGATTCCCTGGTGTGGAAACAGGGAATGGACAATTGGGCCGCCCTTAAGGATGTGGAAGAACTGAAGGCCTTTCTCGGTGGCAACACCCCACCGCCACTGCCCACAACATAGAAAGGGACCTCGCCGCCGGGCGTACCTTTTTCCGGGTGCCAAACAAGAGCATGGACCAAATTCAACGATCGGAACATAAAAAAGGATGTGCCAACTGCGGTGCGGAACTACGGTACAAGCCGGGTTCCCAGCAGTTGCATTGCGATTATTGCGGTTACGAGGAATTCATTGAGGCCGCCAAAAGCAGTTTTGAGGAGCTGGAACTGCAGCACTACCTTAAGATTGTGGGCAACAATGCCCACGCCCAGACCATACAGCTGCTGCATTGCAAGAACTGTGGGGCCAACCAGCACGTGGAGGAACACTACAAATCCCTGAAATGTGTCTATTGCAGCGAACCGCTCATTCTAGAGGACATGGAACGCGAGGGTTGGATCTTGCCCACGGCCCTGGTGCCCTTTCAGTTGGATCTGAAGGAGGCCCGTGCCATTTTCCGAAAATGGGTAAACGGCCTTTGGTGGGCCCCGGACAAACTGAAGAAAGCGGCACTGGACCCCGAAGGCCTGCACGGACTGTACCTGCCCTATTGGACCTTCGACGCCCACCTCAGGGCACACTACCGGGGCCAGCGGGGCGATCATTATTATGAGAGGCAGACCTACCGCACCAAACAGGGCCGGCAGACCCGGCAAGTGAGAAAGACCAGGTGGCGCCACGTTTCTGGCACCGTGAGCGGCCTGTTGGACGATATCCTCATCGTGGCCTCCCAGGAAAAGGGGAGGCAGCTGCCCGCAAAAATCGCCTTTTGGAACCTGAAGGAACTGGTGGCCTTCAACTCCAAATACCTTTCCGGATTTGTGACGGAAAAATATACGGTCTCCCTAAAGGAAGGGCACCACCGCTCCTTTCAGCAGGCCAAAAGAATGGCCAACACCTGGATCAGAAGGGACATTGGCGGAGACGCCCAGCGCATTCACCAAACGGACATTGCCCTGAGCAACGAGACCTTTAAACACATCTTGCTCCCCGTGTACATCAGTGCTTACCGTTACAATGGAAAAAATTACCACTTTTACATCAATGGGCAAACGGGCACGGTAACCGGTGGCAGGCCCTATTCCTTCTGGAAAATATTCTTTTTGGTGCTTTTTGTCCTTGTGGTCATTGCGCTAATTGCGATTTTTGCACCATGAAGTTAGGCAGAACATTGGTGATCGGGGACATACATTCCGGGCTAAAGGCCCTTAAACAACTACTGCAAAGGGCGGATGCCCAACAGGACGATACCCTGATCTTTTTGGGCGATTATGTGGACGGATGGAGCGATGCCGTGCCCACGGTCAATTTTTTATTGGACCTAAAGGAGCAATATCATTGCGTTTTTCTCAGGGGAAACCATGACGAGCTATGCTATGACTGGCTCAAAAAAGGAAAGGACAACCCCTTATGGTACGTCCACGGGGGTTCGGCCACCGTGGCCTCCTACAAAAACGCTTCCAAGGAAACAAAACGGGCGCACATGGCGTTTTACGAACAATTGCGGGACTACTACCTGGATCAGGAAGACAGATTGTTTCTGCATGCCGGTTTCACCAATTTAAAAGGTGTGGATTTTGAGTACGATGCCAAGACCTTCTATTGGGACCGTACCCTTTGGGAGTTGGCCCTTTCCCTGGACCCCAGGCTAAAAAGGGAAGACATGCACTATCCCAAAAGGCTCACCCATTACCGGGAAATCTACATTGGCCATACCCCCGTTACCCGTATGGGCCATACCACCCCACAGCGGGCGGTGAACGTGTGGAACGTGGATACGGGGGCCGCCTTCAAGGGGCCTTTGACGGCAATGGACATCAACACCAAGACATATTGGCAGAGCGACCCGGTACATTTGCTCTACCCGGGCGAAACCGGCAGAAACGGCTAAGGTGGCGGCCCATTGCCACATCTGAAAAAGAGTTTCTGGCCAAACACGCCCTCATGGAACGATGTCCTTGGTCTGTTTTAGTTGGATGGATAACCAAATGCCCAAACGAAACAGTGCCTTGCACGGTCACCGTGGCCATAAGTTCAACTTCTTGGGGAATAAATTGGGGAAAGCGGCCATTGACGGTCAAGTTTAAGCATTTTACAACAGTTTAAATGGGGGTTTTTACCGAAATTTGAAAAAACAATATGGAAGTCAGTGGATAAATGCCCATTAATTGAACAAGGTAGTTATCCCATTATCGTATAAATGAAGATTTTTACCGTTGTCAGTTCGGGCAACCGGCTGACATTTTTGGCCTAAATTGGATTTAAAATACGCAACTAACCACTGACTTTTAAAACAATGATTTATGGTGGAAAAAAACATACGTTTGGAAGTGATGCAGGCCCTGGAGCCCAAAGTGGAGGGTTATATGGATTCTTTTTTGATTCCCATTGAAGACATCTGGCAACCCACCGACTTCCTGCCCGATTCCGACTCCGAGAGCTTTTTGAACGATATTGAACAGCTGCGTGAGGAATCCAAGGAACTGGGTTATGATTTTTGGGTCACCATGGTGGCAGACACCATTACCGAGGAGGCCCTGCCCACCTATGAGTCCTGGCTCATGGACGTGGTGGGCATTGACCAGCACGGCGATCACAAGACCAATGGTTGGGCCAAATGGGTGCGTGCCTGGACGGCCGAGGAAAACCGTCACGGCGATGTCCTGAACAAATACCTTTACCTTTCCGGAAGGGTGAACATGCGCGAGGTGGAGATCACCACCCAACACCTCATCGCAGATGGTTTTGACATTGGTACGGATCGGGACCCCTACAAGAATTTTGTGTACACTTCCTTTCAGGAACTGGCCACCAACATTTCCCATAAACGGGTGGGGCAAATGGCCAAAAAGAAGGGCAATGCCCTTTTGGGCAAGATGTGCACCATCATTGCCGGGGACGAAATGCGCCACCATCTGGCCTACAGGGAGTTTGTGAAGACCATTTTTGGGGAAGACCCCTCTGGCATGATGCTGGCCTTCGCCGATATGATGAAGAAAAAGATCGTGATGCCCGCCCATTTTCTCCGTGAGAGCGGGGGCAGCATAGGCACGGCTTTTGAAAACTTTTCCAATTGTGCCCAACGCCTGGGCGTGTACACGGCCCAGGACTATGTGGACATCCTTAGAAAGCTCAACAGTTATTGGGAACTGGAAACCGTACGCTCCCTCAACGAGGAGGCCGAAAAGGCGCGCGACTATCTTTTAAAGTTGCCCGCGCGGTTGGAGCGCATCGCGGAGCGTATGAAATTCCCAGAAGACCAATACCATTTTAAATGGGTGGAGGCCAACGGCACCCTATAGCTTCAACCTGGTGTTAGGTGAAGCCAAATTCGCCGTATGATCCAAGGCTTCATTTGCGGCATCTTGTCGTTAAAAATAATTCCGTAGCTGCTGCTATGCCTTGCCTTTGCAGCATCTCGTCCATAGCACTTGCTATGTCGTGCCTAAATCTGCCAAAGAATCCACTCCCGCACCTGCGGGAGCCCTATACGCCAATTCAGCTTTAACTCAACCCTAGATCATTGCATCAAAAATGCCATGACGTTGGCAAATCCCTGCATAATGGATCCTTGCGATGCGTTTCGCCCCATGGCGACGCCAAAATCGCAATAATTTTGGTTTAATTTGGGGTTGCGCCCTCATTTGGAAGGTCTCATACATTGTCCCTTGCGAAGAGCCTTGTCCTCATCGAACCTTATGGAATAAAAAAACCCGATCCAATATGGATCGGGTTTTTTGGTCACGGTTGGGTCGGTTATTATAATTTACCGTGCTTATGTTCTTCCTGCCACTTTACAAGTTCCTTCCACTTGCCTTCGTAGCACATTTTTGCCTGTAAGGGCCATGAAGCCGGATCATGGATTTGGTAGCGCTTGCCACCGCCGTCCAAGACTTTTTGGCAATCTGCCACGCTGGCCTCGGAGAGGGCCTTCCATGTTTTGATGCCCGCGTTCTTGAACATGCTCTCAATTTTGGGTCCAATGCCCTCCACCACTTTAAGGTCGTCCTGCTTTACGGTGGCTCCGAAGGCGGCCTTGGCGGCGGCACCGTCAAAAGGAATGCTGCTCACGGCCGCACCCGCGGCAAAGGAAGCTGCGGTAGCCCCCAGGTTGGTGCTTGCCGGGGCAGAGACCCTTTTGTTGCACGCATCCAAATCTGCCTGTAGCTTGGCGTTCTTGCCTTCCAGCCCGCGCAGGTCTGCTTGTAGCTTGGCGTTTTTGTCCTCAAGGGCCTTCAAGGATGCACTGTTGTCAATGACGGTTTCCCCGCGATTACCCAAGAGGTAGCCCAAAATTCCGCAGATTACGCCAACCAATAGGGGAATGAGCCAGCACCAGATGTTCATATTTTCAAAATTCATGTGTTATCTTCTTTAATGGTTAATTGATTGTTTTATTTTAGGGTCACCACGGTCCTTCTGTTCTTGGTGCGACCTTCTTCGGTGGCATTGCTTGCCGTGGGTTCCGTTTGTCCTTTTGAACTGGTGTTGATCTTGGATGCGGGAATGCCATTCTTCATCAGGTAGTCATTGGCAAAGTTGGCCCGGTTCATGCCCAGTCGAAGATTGGTGGCCGCTTGCCCGGTATTGTCCGTATGGCCCACGACCTCGACACTGGCATCGGGCACCTTGTCCAGGTACCTGGAAATGTCCGCCACTTTTTGCCGTTGTTCCGCAGTAAGGGAAATGGAAGCCTGTGCGGTATCGAAGTAGAGTACCAGGGGATCGGCCTTTATTCTTTCATAAAGCGCCTTGATGTCCGCCGCATCGGCATCGGTGGCCTCAGCGATGCCATAGGCCACCGGTACGCCAATTCAGCTTTAACTCAACCCTAGATCATTGCATCAAAAATGCCATGACGTTGGCAAATCCCTGCATAATGGATCCTTGCGATGCGTTTCGCCCCATGGCGACGCCAAAATCGCAATAATTTTGGTTTAATTTGGGGTTGCGCCCTCATTTGGAAGGTCTCATACATTGTCCCTTGCGAAGAGCCTTGTCCTCATCGAACCTTATGGAATAAAAAAACCCGATCCAATATGGATCGGGTTTTTTGGTCACGGTTGGGTCGGTTATTATAATTTACCGTGCTTATGTTCTTCCTGCCACTTTACAAGTTCCTTCCACTTGCCTTCGTAGCACATTTTTGCCTGTAAGGGCCATGAAGCCGGATCATGGATTTGGTAGCGCTTGCCACCGCCGTCCAAGACTTTTTGGCAATCTGCCACGCTGGCCTCGGAGAGGGCCTTCCATGTTTTGATGCCCGCGTTCTTGAACATGCTCTCAATTTTGGGTCCAATGCCCTCCACCACTTTAAGGTCGTCCTGCTTTACGGTGGCTCCGAAGGCGGCCTTGGCGGCGGCACCGTCAAAAGGAATGCTGCTCACGGCCGCACCCGCGGCAAAGGAAGCTGCGGTAGCCCCCAGGTTGGTGCTTGCCGGGGCAGAGACCCTTTTGTTGCACGCATCCAAATCTGCCTGTAGCTTGGCGTTCTTGCCTTCCAGCCCGCGCAGGTCTGCTTGTAGCTTGGCGTTTTTGTCCTCAAGGGCCTTCAAGGATGCACTGTTGTCAATGACGGTTTCCCCGCGATTACCCAAGAGGTAGCCCAAAATTCCGCAGATTACGCCAACCAATAGGGGAATGAGCCAGCACCAGATGTTCATATTTTCAAAATTCATGTGTTATCTTCTTTAATGGTTAATTGATTGTTTTATTTTAGGGTCACCACGGTCCTTCTGTTCTTGGTGCGACCTTCTTCGGTGGCATTGCTTGCCGTGGGTTCCGTTTGTCCTTTTGAACTGGTGTTGATCTTGGATGCGGGAATGCCATTCTTCATCAGGTAGTCATTGGCAAAGTTGGCCCGGTTCATGCCCAGTCGAAGATTGGTGGCCGCTTGCCCGGTATTGTCCGTATGGCCCACGACCTCGACACTGGCATCGGGCACCTTGTCCAGGTACCTGGAAATGTCCGCCACTTTTTGCCGTTGTTCCGCAGTAAGGGAAATGGAAGCCTGTGCGGTATCGAAGTAGAGTACCAGGGGATCGGCCTTTATTCTTTCATAAAGCGCCTTGATGTCCGCCGCATCGGCATCGGTGGCCTCAGCGATGCCATAGGCCACCGGCCCCAGGAACGTACCATCTTTGTCCACCATATCATCCATCAATTTGCCCATGGTGTTCATTTGGGCAGGGTCAAGGCCTTGGGAGGCCAGATGGTTCTTTACGGCATTGGCCCTGGCCAGTCCCAAATTGGGGTAGGCAGAAGGGTTTTCCTCGGCGGCCGTGTAATATCCGGTTATGTTCAAGGCCTTATTGGGATTGGCTTCCATAAAGGCCTGGACATCCGCAATGCGGCCCGCCACTTTTTCGGAAAGCGGCATCAAGATATCATAAGAGGACATCTTAAAGTTATAGTTGTCGTTTTCATCCACCGAAAAGATACCGTCGCCAAAGGCGAAGGGATAAGAGGTGGGCTCTGGGGTTGCCGGGACAACGGCTTGTGCCGGAGGTTCCGGTTCCTGTTGGGCCGTGGCCCCGCATTCACTGCACAGGGTAATGAAGAAGTAAGTACCTACCAATATGGTGAGCAGCATGAGCAGCAGGTACGTTAAAGTTTTTGTCATAATGGTATCGTGTTTAACAATTGGAGCACAATGTATTAAAAAATTCTTAAAAAAAAGAGGTTCTTTAAGGGTTAGTTGTTGGTAACCAGCGATTATGGCGGAACCAACCATACAAACGCAGTGCAAATCCGGACATTTTAACCCAGATTATGCAGTAGACTTTCGTGTTGAGGGTGTAAAGCCCAATAAAATCAAAACTTTTGCGATTGAGGCGCCCGCCTGAATGACTCAGTCGGGCAGGCCCGCCCGAACGTATCGTTCGGTACGGGCGGGTAGCCATCGCTACGGTGAGTGAGCAAAAGTCAGTGCAACGATTGATTTTGAAGGGATTTACAGCCGTAATACCTGCCCGTTCCTTTCAGGCGGGGAATTTCCATTGCTTAATCTGGGTTTAACCGGTTCCGGGCACGATCTTGCTTTTTGGTGCAGGCTTACATCCAGACCGGGGTCACGGGATGGCACCGGAAGCGATGCCGCCGTTAGGTTTGGTTCCGTGGTGGGCTTGGCCCGGCTTTTTGGAATCTGGCGTTCCTTTGTGGCTTGCAAGGAACTCGATGTTTTTTGGTCGTGACTGGTTTTTCAAGTATGTCCGGCGCACAAAAAAACCGTTATGCGGCCATAACGGTTTTGTGTCAAAGGAAAAGGATCGTTTGCTATAGATCGAACTTAATGCCCTGGGCCAAGGGCAGGTCTGTGGTATAGTTGATGGTGTTGGTCTGTCTGCGCATATAGATTTTCCAAGCATCCGAACCGCTTTCGCGGCCACCGCCGGTCTCTTTTTCCCCGCCAAAAGCCCCACCAATTTCGGCGCCAGATGTACCGATGTTCACATTGGCAATGCCGCAATCGCTGCCATTGGCCGAAAGGAACTGCTCCGCTTCGCGCAGGTTGTTGGTCATGATGGCAGAGGACAGTCCCTGTACCACGCCGTTCTGCATTGCAATCGCATTTTTCAGGTCTCCGGAATACTTTAATAGATACAGGACCGGGGCAAAGGTTTCGTGCTGCACGATCTCAAAGTCATTCTTGGCCTCTGCAATGGCCGGCTTTACGTAGCAACCGCTCTCGTAGCCCTCGCCTTTGAGCACCCCACCATCAACCAAAATGGTGCCACCTTCGGCCACTACTTTTTTTAGGGCATTGGAGTAGTTTGCCACGGCATCGGCATCAATGAGGGGACCTACATGGTTGTTCTCGTCCAAGGGGTTGCCTATGCGCAGTTGTTGGTACGCGGCCACCAGCGCCTCTTTTACCTGGTCATAAATGCTGTCATGCACAATCAGTCTTCGGGTAGAGGTGCAACGTTGTCCCGCCGTGCCCACAGCGCCAAAAACGGCGCCGATAATGGTCATTTTAATATCTGCGTCCGGCGTAACGATAATGGCATTGTTTCCGCCCAGTTCCAAGAGTGATTTTCCCAGTCTTGCGGCCACGGCCTGGGCCACGATCTTGCCCATACGGATGGATCCGGTGGCCGATACCAGCGGAATGCGTTGGTCCTGCGTCATCATTTCGCCCACGGTATAATCCCCGTTGATAAGACAGGAAATTCCCTCGGGCAGGTCGTTGTCCTTTAGCACGCCGGCAATGATGTTTTGGCAGGCAATGCCGCACAAGGGTGTTTTCTCGGATGGCTTCCAGATACAGACATCGCCACAAATCCAGGCCAAGGCCGTGTTCCAGGCCCATACCGCCACGGGAAAGTTAAAGGCAGAGATGATGCCCACTATGCCCAAGGGGTGGTACTGCTCGTACATGCGGTGTCCGGGCCGTTCCGAGTGCATGGTAAGCCCGTGCAGTTGCCGGGAGAGGCCCACGGCAAAATCACAGATGTCTATCATTTCCTGTACCTCGCCCAAGCCTTCTTGGTAACTTTTGCCCATTTCGTAAGACACCAATTTCCCCAAGGGTTCCTTGAGCTCCCTGAGCTTGTTGCCAAATTGGCGCACCACTTCCCCTCGGAGCGGTGCGGGCTTTTGTCTCCACTCCAGAAAAGCCTTGCCCGCGGCCTGCATGACCTGGTCATAGTCTGCAGCACTTGTCCCGGTCACCTTTCCGATCAGTGCCCCGTCCACGGGGGAATATGAGCTTATGACCGTTCCGGAGGCAAAGAATTGGGAGCCGGTGGAGGTGCCTGGGTTTTTGTCCTGTATGCCCAAGGTCTTCAGCGCTTCATGTATTCCGAATGTACTTGCTGTATTTGTCATTTCTTAACTTTTTTTACCAGAATTGTTATATTTTTCCAAAAATACAAAGAAAGATCGAGCTTGGTGCGGGAGGGCCCCCTTGGAGCACTACGGAATGGGAAAGGGTCAATGGACGGTTACCACGATCATTCGTTCTCCGGCGCCATAAAACGCTCGTCCACGGGCATCACCGTCTGGCATTTGTCACAGGTGCGCAGCTGTTCCGAGCTGTAAAAATGCCTAAAGTGCCCCAAGAAGTCTTTCTCAATGTCGTTCAAGGTAAAATAGGCCTCGTAAAGCTTGTGGTTGCAGTTGTCGCAGAACCACAGCAGGCCATCGTCCACTTGCATGTGCGCCCGCTTTCGCTCAATGACCAGCCCTAGGGAGCCCGGGTGCCTTACCGGCGAGTGCGGCACCTTGGCGGGATGTAGATACATGTCTCCCGGGCCCAAGGTCATTGTTTTCTTTTCCCCATCTTCTTGGATATGGACCTCTATCTGTCCTTCCAACTGGTAAAACAGTTCTTCCGTTTCGTTGTAGTGGTAGTCCTTTCTGGCGTTGGGGCCGGCAACGATCATCACAATATAGTCGCCCGATTCCTTGTAAAGGTTTTTGTTGCCCACCGGAGGTTTCAAGTCATCACGGTTCTCCGTGATCCACTGTTGCAGATTAAAGGGCGCTTTGATCTCCATGTTCCGAAATTTTTAAAAGAAACAAGTGTTTTTTATGGCTCGGGAAGTATCAAAAGTAGTATAAATAAATGGGATTTTGGGTTCCGGGCCTCCATTTGAAATACAGAACCATTTTGCGGCGGTGTGGGTCGGGGACCATTTTTTACCACCTATTACAGAATCGGACCATGACCATAAATTAGATGTGCGGGAACGGGTGCTATGGAAATTTCCATTTTATTTCCAATTGGCCACACAACCTTCTTTAAAGGTATGCCCAAACCGCTCCGGGAACATCATTTGAAGAACAATTGTGTAAAGTAAAGATCGCCGTTGACGTTTGGGGTGATTTTTACGGCAGAGTGGGTAAAGTCGCCAAGCATGTTGTCCCTATGGCCCGGACTTTGTGCCCAGGAATTGAAGGCTTTTTCAATGGTGGTATGATCCTTGGAAACATTTTCGGCCACTTCCACGGCGCCGGTGCGCTTGGCAACTTGGTTTGCCCGCTCGGGGAATTGGGCATGGCTAAGGGCGCCTTCTGCAATCATGTAACGGTTGTGTTCCCCGGCAAAGTAATAGGTGGTGCTGTCAAATATGAGTTCTTGCAGGCCCTGGGACTCCCTATGGGAGTTTATCAAGTCAAAAAGTGCTTGCTCAAGTTCATTGTGGCGATGCGAGGATACCTCAAACAAAAAAGTTGTGGGTGGGTCAAAATGCTCCACTTCCGCCTTTTGGCAAGCTTGGAACAAGAAAAGAATGAGAAAAAGCCTTAGGATATTTTTAAGCACTATTTGGGGGATTTTGGTAATGCACGATGACAAAGGTAAGCTGCCCAAGGGGTAGGCAAGTAAAGTTTTCTGTGGATGGGCTCCAAAACTCGACCATCTGGCAAATAGGCCAAATAACAGGGTGATCGGCAAGATGCATTCACCTTTGGTCTAAGGTAGGGCTTGCTGATTTTCGCAAGGATTATAAACTTTAGGCCGCTACGATTCGGGGCGCATTTCGGCCACCATTTCCGATCGGTGCAAAAACCTTGCTTAAGAGCCCCTTTATGACGCCAGGGTACGTACCACAACGGAACACTTTCTTGA